>JACPCS010000083.1 GCA_016184455.1 Acidobacteriota bacterium | reverse complement strand
AGCCGATCGCGGACAAGAACCACATGGTCTGGTTCAGCAATTCTGCGGCGGACCTCCTGGGGCAGCTCAATCCGACCACCGGGAAGATCACGCTCTATCAGCTGCCGACGCGCGGCACGAACTCGCGGCATCTGGCGGTGGACGACACGACCGACGGCCCGACGGTATGGGTACCCTACACGGGCGCCGGGAAGATGGCGCGCGTGCAGTTCCGCTTCGACACGTCGAAGAACTGAGGGGGCAACATGGCAGTCAGGACACGATTCGTCACGCTCGTCGTGTCATTCGGCTTCTTCCTTGCGCTGCCGGCCATCAGCGCGGCGCAGGCGGGAAGCGCGATCACCGGCGTCGTGCGGGACACTTCCGGAGCACCGCCACCGTCAACGGCACTCTCGAGGTGGGCGCCGTCGAGGAAACCATCACGGTGACCGGCGAGGCGCCCGTCGTGGATACCCAGAACGTCGCGGCACGAGAGGTGTTCACGCGCGACACCGTGGAGGCGCTCCCGATCGCCAGGACGACGGGGGTATGGGCCGCCCTCATACCGGCCATGAGGCAGCCGCCACCTGCGGCCGCCGATACGGGCGCGACGGGTGGAGTCGACGTCGGTGCGACGCAGAGCGAGCGATCGCAGGCGCAGATCACCGTGCACGGCGCCCCGGATGATATACGGGTCGTGAGTTACGGCATGGAGGCGATGCGCGGCGTCTACAGCATGAACCGCGTCGACACCCAGGAAGTCACCGTCCAGATGGGCGGTAATCCCGCCGAGGCCGAGACCGGCGGCGTGCGCATCAACATCATCCCGAGGGAGGGTGCCAACAACCTTTTCGGTACCCTCGAATACGATGGTACGGCCGAGGCTCTGCAGGGCAGCAACATTGACAATGACTTGCGCGCTCGCGGTCTCCAGGGAACCCCATATATCAAGCAGGCCTACAACGTTGGCGGGGGGTTCGGCGGTCCGGTCGCCCAGGACAAGGTGTGGTTCTTTGGCTCGTACCGGAAGTGGGGATCTCAATTGTGGCTGCCGGGCAAGTACTACAATGCGACGCAGGGGACACCGGTCTACACGCCGGACCTGAGCCGACCGGCCTTCTCGAACGACTTCTACCAGAGCTTCACCGGGCGCGTGACGTGGGCGGCGACCGGGAATCAGAAGTTCAATTTCGGGTACGAAGACGGGCGCAACTGCAATTGCGTGATTCGCCTGATCGCGCTGAACCGGGCGCCGGAAGCGGTCGGGAACCACCACTACCTCATCAAGATTCCGCAGGCGAACTGGCAGTACACGGCCAGCAACCGGCTCCTGTTCGAGAGCGGCTTCGCATGGTATCGCGGAAGGGGACCCAGCCGTCCGGTGGAGGGTGTGCAGCCAGACCACATCGCCATCCGTGAGCTCTCGACCGACTTCCGCTGGAACGCCCGCGCCGACAACATCGGCGGAACGGGGGCGTATGCCAACCGCTCCATGCGGAACAATTTCACCCAGCGCCTCAATGTGTCGTACGTCACCGGATCGCACAACTTCAAAACGGGCACCTGGATACAGCAGTGGCCGAACTTTCAGGAGTACTCTGTCAATGGCTCGATGCTCCAGAACTTCCGGAACGGCGTGCCGGTCTCGGTGGTGTTGTATGCGTCGCCGCTGCATCAGAGGTTCATGGCGCACAACATCGGACTATACGCGCAGGATCAATGGACACTGCGGCGTGTGACGCTCAATGTGGGCCTGCGGTACGACAGCTATCGTGGGTACGCCCAGGAAGTGAACACACCGGCGGGCCTCTTTGTGCCCGAACGTCACTTCGACCGGACTGACGATCTGACGAACTTGAAAGACGCCAACGTGCGGATGGGTGCCGCCTACGACCTCTTTGGGAACGGCCGCACGGCGGTGAAAGCGTTCGTCGGCCGATTTATCGTGGGCCTGGCGGGGGAGGTGCCCGCGCAGCCTGCCGCGGCCGTCGTGTCGAGTGCCACGCGCACGTGGAACGACCGGAATGGCGATTTCGTTCCACAGGAGAGCGAGCTGGGGCCGCTCTCGAACAGCCGGTTTGGGAGCCCGCGACCGGACTCGCTGACGGTGGATGACAGCGTCACGTTCGGGTGGGGGAATCGCGCGTACACCTGGCAGGGCATTCTCTCAATCGAGCACGAGATCATGCGCGGTTTTGGAGCGCAGCTCGCCTACTACCGGACGTCGTGGGGAAACCAGAGCTTCACTGACAACAGGCTGGTGAGTGCGGCGGATTTCGATGAGTACTGCATCACCGCGCCCACGGATTCGCGTCTGCCCGGCAGCGGGAGTCGGGTCTGCGGGCTGTATGACGTCAAGCCGTCGAAGTTCGGCCAGGTCGACAACTTCCAGACCCTGGCGGGCGACCGGATGAAACAAATTTTCAATGGGATCGACCTCAATCTGAGTGGCCGTTTCGAGAACGGCGCACAGATCAACGGCGGCCTCGCCTTTGGAAACAACCTGACCGATAACTGCGGGATCGCCGTGGACTCGCCGCAGGCGCTGCGGTTCTGCCGCACCACTTTCTCCTGGTCCGAGGATGTGCAGTTCAAGATCAACGGGTCGTATCCGCTTCCCTGGAGTCTTCGGACGAGCTTCGTCTACCAGAACATCCCCGGCTTCCCCATTGGCGCCCTTCACACGGTGACGAGTGCGATGGCCGCCCCGTCCCTCGGCAGGAACATGTCGGCCGGAGCCAATGCGACGTCCGAAATCGCATTGATTGATGGCTACTCGATGTTCGAGGAGCGGACGCAGATGCTGGATCTGCGTTTCTCCAGGCGGTTCAACGTCGGACGGACCAACATTACGGGGAATCTCGACCTGTCCAACGTGTTCAACGCCAACACGCCGCAGTATGTGAACCCGCAGTACGGTCCGGAATGGCTGAAGGTCACCAACGCCATGTCGGCGCGCGTGGTGCGGCTGGGGGTACAGGTCGGTTTCTGACGGCTCCGACAACTGAACGCGGGCCCCTACCGCGCGGATTGTGCGCGGTGGGGTGCAATGGGAGGCGCCATGTCGCGAATCGTGTGTTGGGGGCGCAGGAGCCGTCACCCGATCCGCGGGTGCGTCTGCGTGAGGGGGTCGAGCGCGACGCTCTCGACGCCGACGCGAGGCAGACGTACGACGCGGTCGTGAACGCAACAACCCCGTACGGCCGCGGACTGCCGGCGCCGATCGGCATGTGGATGCACAGCCCGAAAATGGCGGAGCACGTCCTGCCCCTCTACCTGTACCTCCGGTTCGGCGGCGACTCCGGCGACGCGATGTACTTTTCGGTACGTCTGACGGAGCTTGCCATCCTCGTGGCGGCGCGCGAGATCGACAGTCAGTACCAATGGACGTCGCATGAGCCGACCGCACGCAGGGTCGGCCTGGAGGCGGAGATCATCGACGCGGTGAAGTACCGCCGAAGCCTCGATGGCCTGGGCGAGAAAGAAGCGGTGATCATCCGCTTCGGCCGCGAGCTGTTCGGCCAGAGACGCGTCGGTGCGGAGACGTTCGCTCAGGCACAGAAGCTGTTCGGCACCGCGGGGGTGACCGACTTGGCCGGTCTCATGGCGTTCTACGAGTTCCTGTACCTCAGCTCGAATGCGGCGTTCGACATCCAGCTGCCTCCGGGTGAGCCACTGCTGCTTCCTCTGCCTTGAGAGGAAATCATGCTGAAACTGACCTCAAAGGCGCTGATGCTCATCGCCGTCGCGGCGGCCGCGCAGATCGCGCTGGCGCAGGCGCCGTCTGACGACCCGCGGGCTCGCCTTCGGCAGGGCGTCACGCGGGCGGATCTGGACGCGCAGGCCCAGAAGACCTACGACTTCGTCGTCAACCCGACCAACCCGCACCGTACGGGCCTGCCGGCGCCGATCGGGATGTGGATGTGGAGCCCGCGGATGGCGGATCACATCCTGCCCACCTACATATACCTGCGGTTCGGTACGCAGCTCGACGTGCGCACCAAGGAGCTGGCCATTCTGATCGCCGCGCGGTACGACAACAGCGCGACCCAGTGGGGCACGCACGGGCGAAACGCCCGCATGATCGGCATCGAGCAGCAGGTCCTCGACCTCATCCGGGACGGCCGACCGCTGGAAGGGCTTGCGGAGAAGGATGCGCTCGTCATCCGTTTCGGTCGCGAGCTCTTTGGCGACAGGCGCGTCGGGTCGGACACGTTTGCGCGTGCCGTCAAGCTGTTCGGACGGAAGGGCGTGACCGACCTGGCCGGCCTGATGGCGTTCTACGAGTTTCTCTACCTGAGCTCGAACGTGACGTTCGATCTCGAGAGACCGTCGCCGGCGGCCGCCCCGGCGGACATCAACCCCGAGTCGAGGGCGCGTCTGCCGCACGTCAGACGAGAGGACCTCGACGCCGACGGCAGGACGACGTACGACGCGATCGTGAATCCGAAGACGCCGTACAGCCGCGGATTGCCGTCGCCGATCGGGATGTGGATGCACAGCCCGGAGATGGCCCAGCACGTTCTCCCGGCCTACATGTACCTCCGCTTCGGGAATCAACTCGGCACGCGCCTGACGGAACTGGCCATCCTGGTGACGGCCCGCGAGCTCAACATCCAGTATCAATGGACGTCTCACGAGCCGGTGGCGCTCGAGGCCGGCCTGGAGCCGGGCGTCATCGACATCGTCAAGTACCGGAGGAGTCCGGGAGGGTTGAGCGAGAAGGACGCGCTCGTGATCCGGTTCGGGCACGAGCTCGTCGCCGATCGGCGTCTCAGCGCCGAGACATTCACGCACGCGCTCAACGTCTTCGGAATCCGCAACGTGACCGATCTGGCGGGCCTGATGGCCTTCTACGAGTTCCTCTATCTGAGCTCGAACGCGACGTTCGACATCCAGACGCCGCCCGGGCAAAAGCCGCTGCTGCCCGTGCCGTGAGACGGGGACAGGAGTAGGATCAGCCTCGCAGGGAGGGCTACGCACATGCGCCTGAGCACCGTGATGGCGGCCGCTTTCTTCCTCTCCGTCGCCGTGCCTGCGTTCCCCCAGGAATGGATCCAGTACAAGAGTCTGGACGATCGGTTCACGTGCAACTTTCCGGAGCAACCGACCGTCACCCAGACGACCTACACCTCGCAGTTCGGCGCGGCACTGCCGGCCCGCGTCTACACCGCCACGCAGGGTCAGAGCCGCTACTCGCTGACCGTCGTCGACTACAGCCCGCTCGAGCAGATCCTCGGCGAGCGTGCCAAGTCGTGCCCGGCGGGTGACGAGCGGTGCAATGGCGGTATGGGAACGTCGGGTCCTGGGTACTCGGGTGCCGACTACATCGGCGCGCTCCTCTACGCCACCTGGCAGTTCACGCAGCGCGACGCCGTGCTGACGCAGCTGATCTTCAACTCGACGTATGGCGTCTACGGCCACCAGCTGCATTTGACCAATCGCGACGGGTCGCGCACGCTGGCGGCGCTCTACATGCACGATCGGAGGCTGTACATCGTCGAGGGCACCGTGCCCGAAGGCTACCCGGAGCCGGCGCTGTTCCAGACCTCCCTCGCCTGGATCGACGAACACGGCAACCCGCTCCGCTATGACGGCCTGTACCACCACGCGTTTCCGTCGCCACCACGCGGACGGGCGCCCGCCAACTGACCGCCGCACGCGCCCCGGTCCGCCCAAAGGCGGACACGACGTACCCGCACGTGGTGTCCGGCTTCAGCCGGACCGGAGTAGGATGGATCCCATTTGGAGGCACCGATGCGCCTGAGAACGTTCATCGCGGCCGCATTCATCCTTTCTCTTGCCGGGACCGCCGTTGCCCAGGAATGGATCGAGTTCAAGAGCCTCGAGGATCGATTCACGTGCAACTTCCCGGACCAGCCGACCGTCACGCAGACGACGTACAAGTCGCAGTTCGGCGCGGACCTGCCGGCGCACGTCTACAGCGCGACCGAGGGGCAGAGCCGCTACTTGCTGACGGTGGTCGACTACAGCCAGATCGAGACGATCCTCGCGGAGAAGGCGAAGGCGTGCCCGGCGGGCGCCGAGACGTGCCGCGGCGGCGGCGGCTCCACCGGGCCAGGCTACTCGAGGGCCGACTACAACGGCGCCATCATCTACGCCACGTGGCAGTTCATGCAGCGCGACGCGAAGGTGACGCACTTTCTCTGGAACAACATCGACCTGGTCGGCGGGCACCAGCTGCACCTGACCAATCGCGACCTCTCGCGGACGCTCGCCGGCATCTACATGCACGACCAGAAGCTGTACATCATCGAGGGCACGGTGCCCGAAGGCTATCCGGAGCCGGGGCTCTTCCAGCAGTCGCTGGGGTGGCTCGACGACAAGGGCAACGGCATCCGCTATCAGACCCTGTACCACCATGCATTCCCAGCACCTCCCCGTGGACGTTGAAACCGCCGTTGCGACCGTGCCGTTGTGGATTGACGGCGCGCCCGCTGATTCGCCCACCACGCGCGTTGGTGATGTCACGAACGCGTCGACCGGCGCAGTCGTGCGCGTCGTGCCGTTCGCGACCGCAGCCGGCGTCAACGCCGCCGTCGAGGCTGCAACCGCCGCACTTCCGGCCTGGCGGGCGACGCCACCGCTCCGCCGCGCGCGTCTGCTGACGCGGTTCCGCGAGCTGGTCGAGCGCGATCAGAAGAAGATTGCCGCGGTGATCAGCGAGGAGCACGGCAAGGTGTTCCTCGACGCGATGGGCGAGCTGCAGCGCGGCATCGAGGTGGTGGAGTTCGCGAGCGGCGCGCCGCAGCTGCTCAAGGGCTCGTACTCCGAGTCGGTCGGCCGCGGCGTCGACGCGTACTCGCGGCTGGAGCCGGTCGGCGTCTGCGCGGGGATCACCCCGTTCAACTTCCCCGCGATGGTGCCGATGTGGATGTTCCCGGTCGCGCTCGCCTGCGGCAACACGTTCATCCTCAAGCCGTCGGAAAAGGATCCGTCGGCGAGCCTCATCCTGGCGGAGCTGCTGAAGGAAGCCGGCGTCCCGGACGGCGTTTTTGGCGTCGTCCACGGAGACCGCGAGGCCGTTGACGCGATCCTGCATCACCCGGGCATTCACGCGGTGTCGTTCGTCGGCTCGACGACGATCGCGAAGTACATCTATGCGACGGCCGCGGCCGCAGGAAAACGCGTCCAGGCGCTTGGCGGCGCGAAGAACCACGCGGTGGTGCTGCCCGATGCCGATCTCGCGCTCGCGACCGACGCGCTCATCGGCGCGGCGTACGGCTCGGCGGGAGAGCGCTGCATGGCGATCTCCGCGGTTGTCGCGGTAGGACGGGTTGCCGATCCGCTCGTCGCGACGCTCGCCGAGCGGGCGCGCACGCTCAAGGTGGGCCCGAGCCGCGCGGAGGGGATGGACATGGGGCCGCTCGTGACGCGCGCGCATCGCGATCGCGTGGCCGCCTACATCGACGCCGGCGTCGCCGAGGGCGCCGAGCTCGCGGTCGACGGCCGCGGCCTGCGGGTGCCGGGACACGAAGAGGGGTTCTTCCTCGGACCGACGCTCTTCGACCGCGTGACGCCAGACATGGCGATCTACCAGGACGAGATCTTCGGACCGGTGCTCGTGGTGCTGCGCGTCGACACGCTGGAGCAGGCGATCGATCTCGTGAACAGAAATCCCTACGGCAACGGCACGGCGATCTTCACCAACTCCGGCGGCGCCGCGCGGCGGTTCGAAGAACAGATCGAGGTCGGCATGGTCGGCGTCAACGTGCCGATCCCGGTGCCGATGGCGTTCTATTCGTTCGGCGGCTGGAAGCAGTCGCTCTTCGGCGACCTGCACATGTACGGGCCTGAAGGGATCGCCTTCTATACCCGTACCAAGGCGGTGACGAGCCGCTGGCCCAAGGACGACGTGGGACCGTCCGGCCTCGTGATGCCGACGCTCGGCTAATCACATCGTCCAGATCCGCCCGTCGTGCCGCGGCACCTGGAGCCAGCGCTCCTGCCCGGCAACCGCCTGGAAGTTGTCCTGGCCGTGCAGGAGCTCCGCGCACGGGCCGCTGCGGTCGAACGTGAACGGGATACTGACGTCCTGTTGCGAGAAGTTGAGGGCGACGAGCGACCAGTGCCGGGCGTCCCAGCGCGAGAGGAGCAGCGCGCCTTTCGATTGGTAGCGGTCCCAGTCGTTGTGGAAGTAGTGCCCGCCTGACTGGAACTGCGGATGCGCCAGCCGCAGGCGCGTCAGACGGCGCACGAGCGACAGGATGTGGCGTCCGTACTCGTCGTAGAACAGCTCCCACGGCATCGGCCGCAGCACGCCAATGCGCGCGAAGCCGCGGTCCGGCACCACGTTGTCGGCGCCGAGTTCCTGGCCCTGCCAGAGCATCGGGATGCCCCGCGCCGTCAAGAGTGCGATCAAGTACGGCTGCGCCTTGTACCACTGGGACCGGTCGGCCCTGTCGAACAGGGGATCGTCGCCGCGGACGACGCCGAAGCTCGCGAGGAAGCGCGAGTGGTCGTGGCTTTCGATGTACTGAAAGGCGCTCTTCGGCACCGTGACACTAACGCGCTGAAGTTGTTGGTTACGCGGAAGAAGCGCGTTAGTGTCACCTAGCGTGACGGCGTCCTGGGGACCCAGCACGGCATGTTCGTGCGGCGCATGCCGTGCTGGGTCCTGGTTGTGCTGCGCGGACTCGGGATAGCCGTCGAGGCCGAGCGACATGCCGAGTCCAAAGAGCCGGCCCCGATCGCCGGCCGCCACGGCGCGCGCGGCATGCAGCGTCTCGTTCTGCCCTGTCGTGTTGGTGTACGCAGTCGTAGCGGAAGCCGTCCACGTGGCAGGCATCCAGCCAGAAGTGGTTGACGGTGAAGAAGTAGTCGCGCACGAACGGGCGCCGCCAGTCGGTGCTCGGCCCGAACATGTTCTTGCTGAACGCGCCCATGAACGGGTTCTCGTGGTAGCCGAGCCGCGCATACACGTACTCGTATGGAAAGTGCGCGCCCGTGTGCCCGTAGACCACGTCGAGGATGACGGCGAGGCCGAGGCGACGCGCCTCGTCGACGAACCGCTGGAAATCGGCGCGGTTGCCGAACCGCTCGTCCACGCCGAAGTAGCCGATCGGCTCGAAGCCCCAGTTGAGCGTCGCCTCCACGTTCGAGAGGGGCATGACCTCGACGCCGTTGACGCCGAGATCGGCGAGATAGGGCAGCCGTGCGATGGCGCCGGGCAGATTGCCGTGAAACTCGTGCGGCATCAGCTCGTAGACGATCAACCGCGAGAGCGGCGGCGTCCTCCACGACGACTCGCTGGGGCTCCACGGATGGTCCGCGAATCCGAGCGTGAACGCGGAGAGCTTTCCGACGCCGAACTCGCGGGCGAACGGATCGACGATCCAGTCGAGGGGTGTGTCGACGAGCGGGCTCGAGAGCTGATAGCGATAGACGTACGTGCCTGGCGTGCCCCACGCCGACGCCGCTGTCGGCCGCCGTGCAGGATCGATGATCACCTGGGCCGACCAGTAGTCGCCGTACTGCGCGTCGACCGAGTGCGTGAGTGGGAACTCGAGCGGCGGCACGTCCTGCAGGAACTGGTCCGCCTCGTGGATGATCTTCACCGACAGCCGGTTGCCGTCGGCCGCCGATACCCACGGCAGGAACAGGCCGAACTGCACGGTGCCTGGTGCCGTCTCACGCGGCCCCAGGCGCGACATCGGCAGCAGCTGCATGGAGCCTCCCGGACCGTATACAGTGACACAGGTATGAGCGTTCGGATCCTCGACATCCGGGAAGTCACGCAACCGATCGCCTCCTCCATCCGCAACGCCTACATCGATTTCTCGAAGATGACGACGAGCCTCGTGGCGGTCGTCACCGATGTCGTCCGCGACGGCCGTCGTGTGGTGGGCTACGGCTTCAACTCGAACGGCCGCTACGGGCAGGGCGGGCTGATCCGCGAGCGTTTCGCGCTGCGGATTCTCGAGGCCGATCCGACGTCGCTGCTGAACGACGCCGGCGACACCCTCGATCCGGATCGCGTGTGGCAGACGATGATGCGGAACGAGAAGCCGGGCGGCCACGGCGAGCGATCGGTCGCGGTGGGAACGATCGACATGGCGATCTGGGACGCCGTGGCGAAGATTGCCGGCACGCCGCTCTTCCGGCTGCTGGCCGGGCGGCACGGCGTCGAGCCCGACCCGCGCGTGTTCGTCTATGCGGCCGGCGGCTATTACTATCCCGGCAAGGATCTCGGCGCGCTGCGGCAGGAGATGCGCAGCCACGTCGATCGCGGCTACACGGTGGTCAAGATGAAGATTGGCGGCGCGCCGATCGACGAGGACCGGCGCCGCCTCGAGGCGGTGCTCGAGGAGATCGGCGACGAGGCGCAGCTCGCGGTCGATGCGAACGGGCGCTTCGATCTCGAGACCGCGATCGCCTACGCGAAGATGCTGCGCCAGTATCCGCTGTTCTGGTACGAGGAGGCCGGCGACCCACTCGACTACGCGCTGCAGGCGGCGCTCGCGGAGTACTATCCCGCTCCGATGGCCACGGGCGAGAACCTCTTCAGCCACCAGGACGCACGAAATCTCCTGCGCTACGGCGGCATGCGCGCCGATCGCGACTGGCTGCAGTTCGACTGCGCGCTCTCGTACGGGCTCTGCGAGTACCTGCGCACGCTCGAGGTGATCCGGGCCGCCGGCTGGTCGCCGCGGCGCTGCATTCCGCACGGCGGCCACCAGATGTCGCTGAACATCGCCGCGGGCCTCGGTCTCGGCGGCAACGAAAGCTATCCCGATCTCTTCCAGCCGTACGGCGGCTTTCCCGATTCGGTGCGCGTGGAGGACGGCTACGTCCAGATGCCCGATCTTCCGGGGATTGGCTTCGAAGGCAAGAGCGATCTCATTCGTGCGATGCGTGACGTAGCGGAGTGATCCATGGTTGACGTGCTCGGCGTGTACGCGGCGACCGATCTGCGCCGCTTTGCGGCTGCACTCTTCCGGAGCGCCGGCCTCGACGGCGACAAGCCCGATGTCACGGCCGACGTGCTGGTCGAGG
Source organism: Acidobacteriota bacterium (assembly GCA_016184455.1). Taxonomy (GTDB): domain Bacteria; phylum Acidobacteriota; class Vicinamibacteria; order Vicinamibacterales; family UBA2999; genus MELF01. Next base: position 8,148 of record JACPCS010000083.1, on the reverse strand, counting down.
CCGATCTCATGGGCCACACGACGCACGGCCTCGCGCTCGCGCCGCGCTATCTGCAGGAGATCGGCGGCGGCTCGATGGCGAAGACCGGCCGGCCCGAGGTCGTCTCGGATCGGGGCGCGTGTGTCTGCTGGAACGGCCGCCGGCTGCCGGGCGTCTGGCTGGTCTCGAAGGCGGTTGACCTCGCGGTCGACCGGGTCGAGCAGCACGGCGCGGTCACCGTGGCGATCGGCAACAGCCATCACGTCGGCTGCCTCGCGGCATACCTCCCGCGCGCCGCCGAGAGGGGCTTCCTGATCATCGTGTCGAGCTCCGACCCGTCGCAGAAGACCGTCGCGCCGTACGGCGGGCGCGAGCCGCTCTTCACGCCGAACCCGGTTGCGGTCGGCATTCCAACCGACGGCGATCCGATGCTCGTCGACATCAGCGCGTCGATCACGACGAACAACATGGGCGCACGGCTCGTGCGCGAGGGGCGGCGCTTCCCGGGCCTGTGGGCGCTCGACGCGGCGGGGCAGCCGACCGACGACCCGGCCGCGCTCACGCAGGGCGGCTCAATCCTGCCGGCGGGCGGACTCGATCATGGGCACAAGGGCTACGGCTGGGCGCTCATCGTCGAAGCGCTGACGCAGGGCTTGGCCGGGTTCGGCCGCGCCGACGCGCCGAAAGGCTGGGGCGCGTGCGCCTTCGTCCAACTCATGGATCCGGCGGCCTTTGGCGGCCGCGAGGGGTTTCGGCGGCAGTCCGGCTGGCTGGCACACGCCTGCCGGGGCTCTCGGCCGCGGCCCGGCGTCGAGCGTGTGCGCCTGCCGGGCGAGCAGGCGCTGGCGCGGAAGCGCGAGGCGCTCGCGCGCGGGGTTGTCATGTATCCGGGTATCATGGACGCCCTCAAGCCGTTCGCGGAGCGGTTCGGGATTGAGATGCCCGCTCCCATCTGAACGGACAAGGAGTCAGACATGCGAAGTGCGCGAACCCTGGTGCTGTCGCTCGGCATCGTCGCGCTCTGGGCCGCAGCCAGACCGCAGGCGATCGATGTCGTGGTCCGCGGGATGGTGACGGACTCGGGCGGCAAGCCGATCGCCGCCGCGCTGGTGAAGGCGACGCTCGGGAGCCGGAGCGTGTCGCGCTACACCGGCGCCGACGGCCGCTACGAGCTGACCGTGCCGGCCGGGACGTACGCGCTGAGCGCCGAGGCTTTCGGCTACGCGACAGAGCGGCGATCGAAGGATACGGCGGACGCTTCCGCGGCGAACTTCACGCTCGCGCCGAGCTGGAGCGTGACCGAGCTGCTGGGGAGCGACATCGATGCGCTGATTCCGGACGATCACGCCGGCTCACGGCTCCTCAAGTCGACCTGCATCAACTGCCACGCGCTCGACGTGATGCTGCGCCGCCGCGGCGCCACCGCGGCGCAGTGGCGCACGTATGTCGAGAAGCAGATGCCGCTCCGGTACGGGCGTCCCTTCACCGCGAGCGCCGCGGAGTGGACGGTCATCACGAACGAGCTCGAGCGCTGGTTCGGACCGAAAGGACAGTACTTCGGGCCGGGCGCGGAGCCGCCGAAGCCCGAGCAGGTCCGCCGGCCGACCATCGCGCCTGCAGTCGCGCGCGCCACGTGGTACGAGTACACGCTGCCGAACCCGCGCACCATGCCGCACAGCCTGGCCGTCGATCGGGCGGGGCGCGTGTGGATTGCTGGATGGGACGCCGCCACGAACGCCGTGCTCCGGTTCGATCCGGCAGTGGAGCAGTTCCGCAGTTATCCGGTGCCGACGCCCAACGCCGTGCCGCACACGCCGTGCGTGAGCCGCGACGGGCGCGTCTGGATGGCGCTCAACGCGCGCGGCACCGCGAAGGCGGCCGTGATCGATCCGAAGACGGATCAGCTCACCGAGATCAGGTGGGACGCGAAGCAGCCGGGGACGCACAACTGCCAGGAGGACCGCGACGGCCATCTCTGGTTCTCCTCGCTTGGCGAATCGGATGAAGGGTTCTACTCGATGGGCCTGATCGTCCGCGTCAACCCGCGGACCGGCGAGACGAAGGAGTACTTCGCGCCCGACACGCCGCAGATCCGCGGCGTGATGGTCGACTCGCAGGACAACGTCTGGTTTGCGGCCTTCGACAATCACAAGGTCGGGAGGCTCAATCCGAAGACCGGCGAGTTCACGTTCTATCAGCCGCCGACAGCCAAGGCCTCGCCGTACAGCTTCGTCGAGGATCGCAGACGAGGCGTCATCTGGTTCGGCGATCTGAACGGCAACAATCTCACGCGGTTCGATCCGCGCACCGAGACCTTCGTCGAGTACCCGTTCCCGAGCCGCAACGTCAATCCACGGCTCGGTATCGGCATCGATCCGCAAGGGCGAATCTGGTTCACGCAGTTCCTGAACGGGCGCATTGGCGCGCTCGATCCCGGTGATCTGCCGCGGACTCCGACGAGTTCGCGGTCACGAGTGCAAGGAGCGTCATCATGAGGCACATACGATTCCTTCCCCTGCTCGCGGCCGTTGTGTTCTCGGCCTGCGCACAGGCCAGCCCTGACCAGCAGTTCGTCAACGACGCGGCCGCGGCGATCGGAGGCGCCGAACGTGTCTTCGCCGTGAGGACGCTCGTCCTCGAAGGGGAGGGCACGCAGTACAACCTTGGACAGGACGTGACACCCGAGGCGCGCGGGCAGACGTTCACGGTCGCCGACATGACGCAGGTGATCGACGTGCCCGACCGCCGCATGCGCGTCGAGATGACGCGCCGGCCCAACTTCACGTACTTCCAGGGTCCGCAGCCCCAGCGCCTGGTGAACGGGATCGACGGCGCGGTCGGCTACAACGTGGCGCCGGGCGGCGCCGCCACGCGCGTCCCCGACGCCGTGGCCACCGAGCGCCGGATCGCGGTCCTGCACCATCCGATCGCGGCCGTGTACGCGGCCCGCGATGCGATGTCCCGGCGGGCCAACCCGCGCACGGAGGGAAACGAGTCGCTCCTCGACGTGACGACGGCGGACGGCGTCGCGTTCACGCTGGCGATCGATGCGACGACGAAGCTGCCGACGCGGGTCACCTCCAGAGCTGACAACACGAATCTCGGCGACGTCGTGATGGAGACGCGCTTTGCCGACTATCAGGATGCCGGCGGGCTGCAGTCGCCGACCCGTCTGACCGTCAGCGTCGATGACTTCACCACCGCCGAGTACCGCATCGCGAAGCAGACGATCAGCGGCGACGCGAGGGATCTCGCCGTGCCGGCCGACGCGGCCAAGGCGACGCCCCCGCCGCCGCCCACCGTCGCCGTCGAGGAGCTGGCGCCCGGAATCTGGTATCTGGCCGGCGGCTCGCACCACAGCGTGCTCGTCGAGTTCGGCGATCACCTGACGCTCATCGAGGCGCCGCAGAACGACGCACGCGCGCTGGCGGTGATCGCGCGGGCACGTGAGATCAATCCCAAGAAGCCGCTGACCGAACTCGTCAACTCGCACCACCACTTCGACCATTCGGGCGGCATCCGCGCGGCGATCGCGGAAGGGCTGACGATCATCACGCATCAGGGAAATGTCGCGCTCTTCGAGAACGTCGCGAAGCGGCCGCACACGATCGTGCCCGACGCGCTTCAGAAGAGCCCGAAGCCGGCGATGATCAGGGGGATCGGCGAGGACACCACGCTCAGCGACAGCGCGATGACGGTGCAGCTGCTGCCGTATTCGGGCCCCCACTCCGAGACGATGCTCGTGGCCTACTTCCCGCGGGAGCGGCTGCTCGTCGAAGCCGACGTCTACAACCCGGGCGGGCAGGTGTTCATGTTCGCGAAGCCGTTCCTGGAGTGGGTCCAGACGCGCAACCTCCGGATCGATCGGATGGTGCCGCTGCACGCCAAGGTGGCGCCGTACGCGCAGTTCGTGAAGGAAGCGTCGCTGCCGGTGCCGACGGCGACGAACTGAGGGCATTCCTGAGTGAGAACGAGAACGTAGAACCGCGACGAGCGTGAGGGGTGATGGATTGAGGTCCTCCGCCAGCGTGTTGACGAGAAAGCGTTGGCCATCGGCGGAGACGTCGTACATGTAGCCTTGGTTACCGATCGCGCGTGTGAGGAACAGCCGCTGCATAGCGCCGACCTCGAAGGCGGAACCCTGTCCGTTCACAGAAAATCTCCCGGCCATCGCGCCGCCAGCGAGGCCAGGCGCCGCCGGCCGTCGAAATCTGCCATTTGCCGGCCATCGTCGACGCTGTGGCAGCGGCGGGCGCTCCGCCCGGCCCTGGAAATGGCGCGACGTACACGTCATTCCTTCCAGACTCATTCGACACGTACGCAATCCAGTGGCCGTCTGGTGAAAAGCGACCGAAGGCTTCGGTGAAAGGCGTCTGGAAGAATAGAAACGGTTTTCGGTCACCCGACAACGGCTCGAGCCACAAGTCGGGCTCCGCGCTATTGGGCGGAGAGGCCGAGAACAACACAAACTGTCCGTCTGGCGACGCGGCTCCCATCAGGAGACCACACCGACGAGAACTCGTTGTCGGGATCGAACGTGAAACGAGTCCTGAGACCGCGGGCGATGTCAAAAATCCAGATGTCGGTCGTTCTGCGCGCCGGATCCAAGAGACTCACGGCCACGCGCCTGCCGTTCGGATCCAGCTCCAGTCCCCAGGAGCGCCCCTGCTCACCGAGCAACGCCGTCTGGTTACCGCTTTCGATCGAACCAGGCGAGCTGGGACAGATAGGCGGCACTCCCGCCGCCCGCGTCAGCCGAACCCGTTTGATATGCAAGAACGCCTGCCTGCGAGACGGTGAAGGCGGCCGGGATTGCGGTCGAGCCGCCCACCGCCACACGCTTGGCGATTGGCACGGCGTCGCCCGTCAGCTCCAGTCGATCGGCGTCAAAAGGCTGGGCCATGAGCGTCTGCGCGCGAACGAAAAGCAGATACCCCTGTGCGTACATCGGGTTCGACCCGCCGGACACGAGCAGCTTTCGCTCGTCCGAGTCGAGCGCTGCGACGTAGATGCCGTTCGCGCTCGCGGGCCCGCCGGTCTTGCTCCCGATCGCGAGGTAGAGGAAATGCCGCCCGTCCGGATAGACCTCTCCCATCCCGCCGGCCCCCAGCAGCGAGACCACCTCGTACGGCCCGAGCCGAGCGCCGGGCGTCAGAGCCATCGTGGCCTGGAAGAGCGGGCGCGACTATACGCAAACCACGCCGACGTGGGCGAGCCGCATTGCGCCACTGGAACGTCTGCTGTATGGTGAACGTATGGCGCGGTTGATCTCCACCACGGTTCGCCTCGGCGAAGAAGACGTTCGAGCCCTGAAGCGGGCCCGCGCCGAGGGCCACTCGGCGTCCGAGCTCGTGCGCAAGGGCCTGCGGGTGGTCGCGTCGAGGTACTACAGGGGGCGCCGGTCACCGACCACGAGACTCTTCGAGTCGACCGACACGAAGCTTGGAGACGAGTCGGAGCTCTTCCGAGACCTCGACGAGTGAGCCGTCCGATCGTCGCCGACACCGGCGGACTTCTGCGGGCGCTCGCGCGCTCGTCAGACGGCACACCGAGCTTTCCCGAGTACGAAGCCGCTCTCACGTCCGCGACGGTCGTGATCGTTCCAGGGCTGGTGCTCGCCGAAGTCGATTACTTCCTGCGGAAGGAGCGGGCCGCCATGCGGAAGCTGATCGCGGAGGTGTTCGACCCGGCCACCCGCTACGAGTACGAACTCCCGCTTCCCTCGGATCTCGTTCGTGCGCTCGAGCTCGACGCCAAGTTTAAGGATCTCAATCTTGGGCTGGTCGACGGCACAGTGGCGGCGGTGGCCGAGCGGCGCAAGGTGTACCGTGTGCTCACGACAGACCGGCGCCATTTCAGCGCCTTACGCGTCGGGTCGCGACTGTCCCAGGCGTTCGAAGTGCTTCCGTAACATACGTTGACAGCCCTTCCCGTTCAGCGATAATCAGCCCGCGTCTGCGCGCCTTGCCGCAGGGGAGGTGGAGGATGCTGCGTCCACGGCCCATCGTCTTGGTCGTTCTCTTTCTGACATTCCTCGCGGGAGCGGCTGACGCCGCGACCTGGTACGTGAAGGCCGACGCGGCGCCGGGCGGCGACGGCAGCCGCAATCGCCCCTTCGCCACGCTCGAGCAGGTGGAGAAGGCGTCGCAGCCGGGTGACACGATCCGCGTCCTGCCGTCGACGCGGCCGCTCGACGGCGGCATTCAGCTCAAGGACAACCAGCGCCTCGTCGGCGACGGCGACGCGGTGACGAAGGCGCCGGCCGGCGGCGCGCGTCCCACCATCACCAACACGACAAGCGCCCGGTATCAGGGCGACGGCATCCGCCTCGCGACCAACACCGTCGTCGAGAACATCCACGTCGACCGCGCCTCGCGCGCCGGCATCTTCGGCGTCAACGCGTCGCGCGCGCAGATTCGCAACAACCTGATCACCAACAACATGATCCAGGGCAACGATCTGCGCCGGCTCGAGCAGCCCTGGCCGAAGGGCTTCATCCTCTACGAGTCGCAGACGAATCACTTCGGCGGGATCACGCTGCTCGCGTGCGGTCCCGCCGCCTCGAGCTACTGCACGATGCACGCGCCGGAGCGGCCCGCAGCCCCGACAACGGGCGAGATGGTCATTGCCGGCAACGTGATTCGCGACAGCAATCTCGAAGGCGTCATGCTGATCACCGACACCGGGGTGGCCGCGACGTTCACGGTGAACGACACCGTTGTCCGCGATCTGTCGCAGGGGCTTCCGGATCCGCTGGCGCTCACCCCGCCGGCCGACATCGTGCGGTCGCGTGCGTTCACGCACATCGGGCTGAACCGCTCGCGCACCGATCTGGCCATCAACAGGCTTCACGCCGAGAACGTGGCGCCGCCCGGCCGCTACGCCGCCGACGGCCTCGTGCTTCTCACGGGTGGCGATTCGCCTGTCGTCAACGCCAAGGTGTCGCAGTTCACGATGCTCAACCCGAAGATGACCGGAGAAATCAACAACGGCGACTCGATCGAGATTCAGCACCGCGGCTCGACCAACGCAGTCCTCAACGTCGATATGTCTCGGCTCGACCTGCGCGATCCCGCCAGCGCGAACATCAAGATTCTCGAGGCGAGCAACCCGACGGGCGGCAGCTACAACCTGACCGTCTCGGATTCGGTGCTCACCAATCACAATCCGGCCGGGGGCGTCGACGGGCAGATCCGGCTGAGCGGCGCGAGCAACGGCACGAAGGCGTTCACGCTCGTCGTCCGGAACACCCGCTTCGAGGGCATCGGCGGCGCGATCGGGATTCTGAATCCCAACAACATCGAGACGCTCACCGTCATGGTCGAGAACTCGTCGATGTCCGGGTTCATGCAGCCGCCGGGCGCCAAGCCGATTGCGGCGGTGACATGGACGCATCCGGCCGACAAGACCATCGGCAAGGCGATTCTCGACCTCGGAGGCGGACCGCTCGGCAGCCGGGGGCGCAACCGGTTCGTGAACAATCCCTGGCTCGACGTCCAGGTGACGAATGCCAACGCCAAGACGGTGGTCCAGGTGGATGCGTCGAACAACTATTGGGGCGGGGGCGCGCCCGCCGTCACCGAGGCGCCACCCGGTGATGTGGTGGTGAGCGGCGGCGTCAAGTTCAACGCGCCGGCCCATCTGACCGCCGACCCGGCTCGCTAGCCGGTAGGCGGTAGCTGGTAGCAGGAATCCGGAACCACGAACCAGGAACGCTACCGGCTACCGCCTACCAACTACCAGCTATAATCGGCCCCGTCCATCGGACTGGTGCGCGACGGGAGGGACGTTATGCGCGTGACGTTATTGATCCCGGCGGCGTTGATCCTGGTCGTGGCGGGGCCCGCCCGGGGGCAGGAGTGGAACCAGTACAACGGTCAGCAGGACTTCTTCAGCGTCAACTTCCCCGCCGAACCGACCATCCGCGACATCACCTTCGAGTCGGAGTACGGCCTCACGCTGCCCGCGCGCGTCTACCGCGTCGAGGACGCGACGGGCAAGTACTCGGTCACGGCGGTCGACTACACGCAGGCGGAGAAGATGCACCTCGAGCGCCAGGCGAAGTGCAAAGCCGCCGGCGGCGACGGCGACCAGTGCAACAACCCGGGACGCGCCGACGTCCGCGGCGCCCTCGTATACGCCTCGTGGAGCTTCCTGAAGCGAGGCTCG
>JACPCS010000082.1 GCA_016184455.1 Acidobacteriota bacterium | reverse complement strand
TGGGGCGTCGCGATCTCGCTGAGCGCGGACGGCAACACGCTGGCGCTCGGATCGATCGACGAAGACTGCCTGTGCACCGGCGTCGTGCACGCGCCCGGGGACGAGGGCGCCACGGACCAGAAGGCGGATCGCTCCGCCGGGGCGGCGGCCGTCTTCGTCCGGACCGGGACGACCTGGACGCAGCAGGCGTACATCAAGCCGTCGAACACGAGTCCCTTCGACTGGTTCGGCGTCCGGCTCGCGCTGAGCGGCGACGGCAACACACTCGTCGTCGGCGCGCAGAACGAGGACAGCGCGGCGCGCGGCATTGGCGGCAACCAAAACGACGAGTCGGCGAATGAAGCGGGCGCCGTGTACGTGTTCACGCGCAGCGGCAGCATGTGGAGCCAGCGGGCGTACGTGAAAGGCGCGAACACCGAGGCGTTCGACGAGTTCGGAGGGTCGGTGGCCGTGAGCCGCAACGGCGGCACCCTCGTGGCCGGCGCGCGCGGCGAGGACAGCAGCGCGCGCGGCGTCGGCGGCAACCAGACCGACAACTCGCTCGACGAATCCGGCGCGGTCTACGTCTTCACCAGGTAACGGTCGCGGGTCTGTTGGGTCTCTTCGTCCTTCTTCTCCTTCTGCTCTTCGCCGGTCCCGCGGCCGCGCAGAACAGCGGCAGCGCGGCCGACGACGGCCCGCCTCCGCCGCCCGTCGCGCCCGCGACCGTCTCGCGGGACGAGCGCGGCCGCGCCACCGTCCGTGCCGTCCGCCTCACCCAGCCGCTGCGGCTCGACGGCCGCCTCGATGAGGAGGTGTACGCCTCGGTGCCGCCGATCGACGGCTTCATCCAGCAGATCCCGGTCGAGGGCGTACCGGCGACCGAGCCGACCGAGATCTGGATCTTCTTCGACGAGGACACCCTCTATTTCTCGGCGCGCTGCTCCGACAGCCGGCCCGATCGCATCGCCGCCAACGAGCTGCGCCGCGACAACAGCAACATCTTCTTCGTCAACGACAACATCAGCGTCGCGCTCGACACCTTCTACGACCAGCGGAACGCGCTCTTCTTCCAGACCAACGCGATCGGCGCCATCCGCGACCAGGCGGTCGCCGACGGGAGGTTCAACGTCAACTGGAACGCGGTGTGGGACGTGCGGACCGCGCGCGACGACCGCGGGTACACGGTCGAGATGGCCATTCCGTTCAAGTCGCTGCGCTACCGGGCGCCGGGGCCGCAGGTCTGGGGGATCAACGTCCGGCGTCAGGTGAAGTCGAAGAACGAGACCTCGATGCTCACGCGCGTCCCCGCCTCCTACGGGGGCGACGGCGTCGCGCAGATGGCGGTGGCCGCCACGCTGGTCGGCGTCGAGATCCCGGCGCAGTCGATGAACCTCGAGTTCAAGCCGTATGCGGCCTCGTCGCTGACGACGGATCGGACGGCGCGGGTGCCGTTCGAGAACGATCCGCACGCGAGCGCCGGCCTCGACGTGAAGTACGGGCTGACGCGCAGCCTGACCGCCGACCTCACCGTCAACACCGACTTCGCGCAGGTCGAGGAAGATCAGCAGCAGGTCAACCTGACGCGCTTCAACCTGTTCTTTCCCGAAAAGCGCGATTTCTTCCTCGAAGGCCAGGGGATCTTCGATTTCGGCGGCATCACCGGGCAGCGCGCCCAGGGCGTGAACCCCATCATCTTCTTCAGCCGGCGGATCGGCCTGAACGCCGGGCAGGCGGTGCCGGTGATTGGCGGCGGCCGCGTCACCGGCAAGGCCGGCCGATACGACGTCGGCGCGCTGACGATCACGACCGACGACAAGCCGTCGGCGGGCGCCGTGGAGACGACGTTCTCGGCCCTGCGCGTGCGGCGCAATATTCTGCGTCGCAGCAGCGTCGGGATGATCGCCACCGGCCGGTGGCCTGCGGCCTCCGGGGGCGACGAGAACGCAGCCGCCGGCGTCGACGCCGACCTGCGCTTCTTCGACAACGTCCAGGCGAACCTGTACTGGGCGCGCACCTCCTCGCCGGCGCGCCCGGGCGACGACGCGAGCTATCGAACGCGCTTCGCGTACACCGGCGATCGCTACGGCTTCGAGGCCGACCGCCTCGTCGTCGAATCGAACTTCAACCCCGAGGTCGGGTTCGTGCGACGCACCGATTTTGCGCGCAACGCGCTGATGGCGCGCTTCAGCCCGCGCCTGCGGCGCGGACGGGCGGTTCGCATGCTGACGTGGCAGGCCAATCTCGAGTACCTGACCGACGCGGCAGCGACCACGCTCGAAGATCGCGTCGTCACCGGCCAGTTCGGCGTGGAGTTCGACACGAGCGATGAGGTGACGGCGCTCTTCACCAGGCAGTACGAGCGGCTCCCCTTCGACTTCACGATCGCGCCCGGCGTCGTGGTGCCGGCGGGCGGCCACTCGTACGAGACGTCGCAGGTGACGTATCGGCTCGGCCAGCAGCGCCGGATCTCCGGTGATCTCTCGGCCTCGCATGGCACGTTCTACGAGGGGACGCGCACGGCCATCGGCTATACCGGCCGCCTGGGACTCTCGGCGCACCTCACGCTCGAGCCGATCCTGACGCTCAACTGGGTGACGCTGCCGTACGGCGACTTCACGGCGCATCTCTCCGGTGTACGCGTCAGCCTGACGCCCTCGGCGCGGCTCGGGTTTTCTGCGCTGAGCCAGTACAATCCCGGCCTGCACTCGCTCACCCAGAGCGTGCGCATGCGGTGGGAGTACGTGCCCGGCAGCGAATTGTTCGTCGTGTACAGCGACGGCCGCGACACCTCGGTGGCCGGGTTTCCCGGCTTGCAGAATCGGTCCTTCGCAGTCAAAATGACTCGTCTTTTGCGGTTCTGAAGGAGGCAGTTGTGCACAAGAGCCTGTCTATAGGAACGGCCGCCGCCGGTCTGGCCCTGCTCTGGGCGCTGGCGGTCGCCGGACCCGCGGCGCAGGCGGGCGACCCGCCGCGCATCGACAACGACGACATTGGCGGGGTCGTCACCGGTCCCCGCGGCCCCGAGGCCGGCGTGTGGGTGATCGCCGAGACGACCGACCTCCCGACGAAGATGGCCCGAATCGTCGTCACCGACGACCGCGGCCGCTACGTCGTCCCCGATCTGCCGAAGGGCAATTACAACGTGTGGGTGCGGGGCTACGGGCTGGTCGATTCGGCGAAGGTGACGAGCGCGCCCGGCCGCACCGTGAATCTCACGGCCACGCCCGCGCCGAACCCGCGTGCCGCCGCCGATTACTACCCGGCGAACTACTGGTACGCGCTGGTGCAGCCGCCCGACAAGAGCGAGTTCCCGGGCACCGGCGCCAAGGGGAACGGCATCTCCGAGGCGATGCGCAGCCAGGCGATGTGGATCAACAACATCAAGACGTCGACCTGCACGCCGTGCCATCAGATGGGCAACAAGGCGACGCGCGAGCTGCCGCCGAACCTCGGCAAGTTCACCAACTCGGTCGAGGCCTGGAACCATCGGCTGCAGGCGGGCATCGACGGCGGGGCGGGGATGTACGCCAACACGAACCGCTTCGGCCGCGAGCGCGTGCTGAAGATGTTCGCCGACTGGACCGACCGGATCGCCGGCGGCGAGGTCCCGCCGCAGGCGCCGCCGCGCCCGCAGGGCGTCGAGCGCAACCTGGTGGTCACCGTATGGGACTGGGCGACCGACCGCGAGTACTTCCACGATGCGGTGGCGAGCGACAAGCGCAACCCGACCGTCAACCCGAACGGTCCGATCTTCGGCCTGCACGAGAACAGCTCGGACAACATGACGATCCTCGATCCGATGCAGCACAAGGTGACGCAGCTGAAGATCCCGGTGCTCGACGAGAAGCTGCAGCCGCAGCCGTCGAAGATCGGCGTGCCGTCGCCGTACTGGGGTGAAGAGGTCTACTGGACGAGCCGCACGATCGGCCACAGCAACGTGATGGATCAGAAGGGACGCGTGTGGAACACGACGCGCACCCGCGCGCCCGCTGCGCAGCCGGCCTTCTGCAAGGAGGGCTCGAGCCATCCGTCGGCCAAGCACTTCCCGCTCAACAACAGCGGCCGGCAGTACACGGTCTACGACCCGAAGACCAGGCAGTGGTCGATCGTCGACACCTGCTTCGGCACGTTCCACCTGAACTTCGCGCACGACGCCGTCAACACGATCTGGTCGGGCAACGGCGGCGTCGTCGGCTGGGTCAACACGAAGGTCCTCGACGAGACGGGCGACCAGGCGAAGGCGCAGGGCTGGGCCCCGCTCGTCCTCGACACCAACGGCAACGGCAAGCAGGACGGCTGGGTGGAGCCCGATCAGCCGGTCGACCCGACCAAGGACAAGCGGATCGACACGAGCTTCTACGCCATCGCGGTCAGCCCGGTCGACGGATCGGTCTGGGGCGACGCCAACGAGTTCTCTGGCGCACTCGTCCGCGTCTCGCTCGGCTCGAATCCGCCGTCGACCGCGATCGCCGAAGTCTACGAGCTGCCGTACCTGGAGAAGCCTGGCCAGTACGTGTACACACCGCGCGGCTTGGACGTCGACGCCAACGGCGTGGCGTGGACGGTGCTCGCCAGCGGCCACTACGCCAGCTTCGATCGGCGCAAGTGCAAGGCCCCGCTGAACGGGCCGAAAGCGACCGGGAAGCACTGCCCCGAGGGGTGGTCGTTCTACCCGATGCCCGGCCCGAACTTCAAGGGGCCGAACGTGGAGGCGGGCGCCGCCGACGCGAACTACTACAACTGGGTGGACAAGTACGATTCGCTCGGCGCCGGCAAAAACCTGCCGATCGCGACGGGGAATCTGTCGGACGCGCTCCTCATCCTGCAGAACGGCCGGTGGGTGGTGGCGCGCGTGCCGTACCCGATCGGCTTCTTCGTGAAGCAGATCGACGGCCGCATCGACGATTCGCGCGCCGGCTGGAAGGGACGCGGGCTCTGGACGACGTCGGCGAACCGGACGCCGTGGCATCTGGAAGGCGGCAAGGGCACGCTGCCGAAGGTGTACAAGTTCCAGATGCGGCCCGATCCGCTGGCGAAGTAACGGGCAACGGCGGTTGTAGGGCGGGTTCCGCAAGCGTGTAGTGCACGCGCGAGCGGACCCGCCTCTCGTGTTTCTGGAGGTCCGATGAAAACGGCCGTTCCATTGGCTCTCGTCCTTGCTTTTCTTCCCGCACTCGCACACGCCGATCCGCTCGCCTGCAATCTCAGCGAGTACCGTCCGACATCCGGCCTCACGGCGGCTGTCGCCGGCGATGTGCTGACGACAACGTGGGAGGGCGACGCGGGGCAGCAGGTTCGGCTCCGACTCGCGGTCGTCGGCGGCGTGCCGACGATCCAGGAATTGGCGGTCCGCGCGCGCGGCGACTGGCAGATCGTCGCGTCCGGCCTGACGCCGGAGTACCGCGTGGTGACGGGCCTCCGGCGCGTCACCGAGCAGCAGCTCCAGCCGCTGCGCCAGCTCAAGGTGGAGCTGACGCAGAAGCTCGTCGACGAGATCAAATGGGACGCGTTCTGGGATGCGCCGCTGAACGTCGAGCCGATCGAGAACACGCGCACCAACGCCATTCCGCCCGTCAAGGGAATCCTGAATCAGCCGGGCCTCCCCCGCCGCCCGGAGGAGATCGCGCGCGCGTCGGCGGCGTTTGCCGTGCGGGGCTGCGCCGTGAAGACGAGCGGCGCGCGGCTCGAGATCGGCTTCGACGGCGTGCGGCTGGGCGTGTTCGAGGGACGCCTGCAGTACACGGTCTATCGCGGCACGAACCTGATCGAGCAGGAGATCCTCGCCAGGACGGAGGTGGACTCCGTGGCGTACAAGTACGAGGCGGGGTTGAAGGGCCTGCGGATCGATCAGGCGTCGCGCGTCGCCTGGCGCGACGTCGCCGGCAACTGGCAGCAGTACCGCTTCGGCGGCGCGGTCAACACGGGCATCGTTCCGCTGCGCGCCGAGAACCGGCTGGTGATCGCCGAGTCGTCCGGCGGGTCCATTGCCGCCTTTCCCCCGCCGCACAACTTCTTCTGGTCGCGCGAGGTCTCCTTCAACCAGGGGTACGTCTGGTACCGCAAGGACAGCGCGTCGACCTACGCGTTCGGCGTGCGGCAGCCCGAGGCCGAGTCGCACGCCGACGAGATGGGCCGCGGCGAGGAAGACACGCGGCAGAACTTCGCGCTGCGGAGCGCGCGTCCCGGCACCTGGCAGCGGATGCCCCTGTACCTGTACGTGAGCGCGGCCCCGGCCGAGGCCGCCGCGCGCGGCGCGCTCGCCTTCACGCGCGACGACCGGTTCAAGCCGCTCCCCGGCTATCAGGTGATGGCGACGCACTTCCACACCGCCATGGTGGGACGGCTGCGGCGGCTCGGCGGGCTCGACATGCGGCTGCACGACTTCGACGTCGTGAAAGCGGCGGGGGTCAACATCTTCGCGCCGATCGACGGCAGCGGCCTCGGCTTCGGCCAGCCGCGCGAGGACCGGCTGAAGACACTCGCCGACTACTATGAAGCGGCGCGGCGGCACTCCGACAGCAACTTCCTCATCATGCCGAACGAGGAAGGCGCCGCCGGCGGCCTCGGCGGCCACAACGATCTGCTCATCTCGCATCCGGTGTTCTGGACGACCGGCCGCACGGCGGGCCAGCCGCTGGTCGAGGACCATCCGACATACGGGCGCGTGTATCACGTGGGAAGCCCCGCCGACATGATGGAGATGGCGAGGCGGGAGAACCTGCTCGTCTACATGCCGCACCCGCGCTCGAAGGGATCGACCGGCTACCCCGACGCGATCCACAATCGTGACTACTTCCTCGACGATCACTACCGCGGCATCGGCGTGCGCTGGGGCATGGGGCTCGACGGCTCCGAGCAGCGGCTGTGCGAGATCCGCTGCCAGACGCTCTGGGACGAAATGAACAACTGGGTCGCGGACACGCCCGCGCGCCTGAAGTTCATCCAGGCGATCACGGAGACGTACGCGCAGGGCCCGGGCGACGACTTCTACGCCAACAGCCCGGTGAACTACGTGAAGCTCGACGCCGTGCCGGCCGACGGCAACTGGAATCCGATCATCGACGCGATGAAGCGCGGCGACTACTTCTGGACCTCGGGCGAGGTGCTGATTCCGACATATACGGTGCAGGGCACGGGCACCAAGCGCACCATCGTCGCCGAGGTCGAATGGACGTTCCCGCTCGAGTTCGTCGAAGTGGTGTGGGGCGACGGCATGACGACCGATCGCCGGATCGTCTCGGCGACCGACCTGGCTCCGCACGGGCGCAAGCGCTTCGAGATCCCGTTCGATGCGACCGGGAAGAAGTGGGTCCGCTTTGCCGCGTGGGACACGGCGGGCAACGGCGCGATGGCGCAGCCGGTGAGGCTGACGGCGCCGCCGACCGCTACGCGCTGATTACGCCAACATGAAGGAGGCATCCATGAAGACTCGCGTTTTCGTCGGGTTCTGGCTCGTATGGGTGCTCGTCGCCGGCGCTGCGTCCGCGCAGCCCGCGCCGTTCAACGACATCGGCGTGACGATGGGCCACTGGCACGTCGTGTCGAAGGACATCGAGGCGAACAAGAAGCTGTTTCTCGCGATGGGCGGCAAGCTGTTCATGCCAGGCGGCAATCCGCTCATCATGTTTCCCGGCGTCTACATCAACCTGAACCTCGGGACCGAGAAGGGCGAGGGGGGCACCGTCGGATCCGTCGTCAACCACGTCGGCTTCATCGTCGACAACGTGCAGAAACGGGTGGCGGAGTGGAAGGCGGCGGGCGTCACCGTGCTGCCGGGCAACAACAACCGGCTCGATCAGGCCTATGTCGTGACCCCCGACGGCGTGCGCATCGAGATCCTGGAGGACAAGACGCAGTCGGTGCCGATCCGTCACGAGCACGTGCACCTGTTCGTTCCGGAAACGGAGATTCCGAGAGCGCAGGCCTGGTACGCCAAGACGTTCGGCGGAAAGATGGGCACCCGCAACGACGCGCCCGTCGTCGACATTCCAGGCGTGCAGGTGCGGTTCGGCCGGGCCGACGCCAGCCAGGCGCGCACGAGAGGCCGCATCCTCGACCACATCGGCTTCGACGTGAAGGACCACGCGGCCTTCGTGAAGAAGATTCAGGCGGAAGGCGTCACGCTGGACGAACCGGTCCGCAAGAGCCCGACCGGAAGCACGATTACCTACATCACGGATCCGTGGGGCACGCGCATCGAGATCATCCAGCGGGCGCCGCTCGGACCGGCCGTGCAGTAGCGAGCGCGCAGTGCGCCCGGCGTGCTACCATCCCGCCGTCGAAACGGCAGGCGTCGTCATCGCTGACACTCGGAGGGGTGTATGAGACTGTTGCTCGCGGCGCTCGCTCTGATCGTGGGAACGCTGCCCGCAGGGGCCCAGTGGCTGGACCGCAAGGCCCCCGGCATCCCGCGCACTCCTGACGGCAAGCCGAACCTCACCGCACCCGCGCCGCGCGGGCCCGATGGGAAGCCCGATTTGACAGGGATCTGGAACGGGGGGACGGTCGTCGGCCGTCCTGAACCCGCCGACCTGCAGCCGTGGGTCCTGGACCTCGCCCGCAAGCATCAGCAGGAGTACCACCGCTCGCGTCCGTATTACCAGTGCCGGCCGAGCGGCCCCGAGGCGGAGCGGTATGGCGGCTGGAAGCGCGTCCTCCAGACGCCGACCGTCATCGCCATCCTGAACGACGACCTGACGTATCGCGTGATCCACATGGACGGCCGCGCGCTCGAAGCCGAGCCTGCGCCGAGCTGGACGGGGTACTCGGTGGGCCGCTGGGAGGGCGACACGCTCGTCGTGGAGAGCAACGGGTACAACGAGAAGGTGTGGACGAGCCGCTACGGGGTCTCGCATTCGGACGCGCTGCGCGTCACGGAACGCTACCGGCGCACCGACGTCGGCCACATGCAGGTCGAGGTGACCTACACGGACCCGGGCGCGTACGTGAAGCCCTGGGGCTTCACGACGACCATGGCATTGGCGGCCGATACGGAAATGCTCGAAGCCGTGTGCGAACGCAGCAGCGAGCACTGGGGCAGCCTGTCGGATGCCGCCGGCGCGGCAGTGACCGTGCCGCGTGACGTGCTCGCCCGGTACGTCGGCGTCTACAAGGGGATATACGGGGGCCGCGAACGGACGTACGAAGTGTCGCTCTCCGGCAACGAGCTGGTCGCCACGATCGTCGGCCCGGCCATCGAGGGGGGCCTCGGCGCCGCCGGCCTCGAGGACGGCACGCCGCGACCGCTGGTGCCGATCTCCCAGACGGTGTTCGAAGGCCTGGGGCTCGGCTATCAGTTCGAGGTGGGTGAGAAGGGCCCGGCAACGGCGCTCATCGTGATTCACATCTCCGGCCCCTACAGATACGCACGCCAGAAGTGACGACGCCGAACCGGAGGGGACGCATGAGGCTCGGTCTCGCCGCGCTCGCGCTGATCGTGGGAACCTCGCCCGCGACGGCGCAGTGGCTCGATCGTCCGTGGCCCGGCATTCCGCGCACCGCTGACGGGAAGCCGAATCTCGCCGCGCCCGCGCCGCGCGGGGCCGACGGCAAGCCCGATTTGACGGGCGTATGGAACGGACCGACTCCCGATCCCGCCGTCGACCCCACCAGCGCGCAGCCGTGGGTCAACGACCTCGTCCGTCAACGTGACCAGGACTACCATCGGGGGCGTCCGTCCTTTCAGTGCCGGCCGAGCGGGCTCGAGTCTGACGAATTCGGCGGGTGGAAGCGCATCCTGCAGACGCCCACCACTCTCGCCATCCTGGACGATGACCTCACCTATCGCGTGATCCACATGGACGGCCGCACGCTCGAGGCCGACCCCGCGCCAAGCTGGCAGGGCTACTCCGTCGGGCGCTGGGAGGGCGACACGCTCGTCGTGGAAAGCAACGGGTTCAACGACAAGACGTGGCTGACCCCCGAAGGGCTCGCGCACACGGAGGCCCTGCGCGCGACGGAGCGATACCGCCGCACGGACTTCGGCCACCTGCAGATCGAGGTCACCTTCACCGATCCGGGTGCCTACGCGCGGCCGTGGGGATTCACGCTGGTGAAGACGCTGGCGGCCGATACTGAACTGCTCGAATCCGTCTGCGAACGCGGCACCGACCACTGGTCGGTCAGATCGGACACGGCGGTGACCGTCCCGCCCGACGTGCTGGCACGGTACGTCGGCGCCTACAGTGGGGCCTACGGGGCACGCCCCCGTACGATCGAAGTGTCGCTTTCAGGCGGCCAGTTGATCGCCAAGATCATTGGCTTCGCGTTCGTCGACGGGGGCGAGATACGGCCGCTCGTGCCACAATCGCAGACGCTGTTCGAAGGGCTCGGACTGGGCTATCAATTCATCGTGGACGACACAGGTGTCGCGACCGAGCTCGTGGAGATTCACATCTCGGGCCCCTACAAGTACGCGCGCCAGAAGTAACGTCGAAGGATGTGTGTATGAGGCTGTGTCTTGCGGCGCTCGTGTTCGTCGCGGGAGCGCTGCCCGCGGCGGCCCAATGGCTGGATCGCCCCTGGCCCGGCATTCCACGCACGGCTGACGGGAAGCCGAACCTCACCGCGCCCGCGCCGCGCGGGCCCGACGGCACGCCGGATCTCACCGGCGTGTGGAACGGGCCGAATCCCGAGGCGATTCCCGACGCCGCCATCGAGTTACCGTGGGTCCATGATCTCGTCCTCCAGCGGCAGCGCGACTACCACAAGGACCGTCCGTCGTACCAGTGTCTGCCGAGCGGGCCCGAGTCCGACCGGTTTGCCGGGTGGAAACGCATCCTCCAGACGCCGGCCGCCATCGCGATCCTGAACGACGATCAGACGTATCGCGTGATCCACACCGACGGCCGCGCGCTCGAAGCAGAGCCGGCGCCGAGCTGGATGGGGTACTCGGCGGGCCGCTGGGAGGGCGACACGCTCGTCGTGGAGAGCAACGGCTACAACGAGAAGACGTGGCTGAGCCGCTATGGTCAGGCGCATACGGAGGCGCTCGGTGTGACGGAGCGATACCGCCGCACCGACTTCGGCCACCTGCAGATCGCGGTTACGTACACCGATCCGGCTGCATATGCGAAGCCGTGGGGCTTCACGGCGAACATGACGCTGGCGCCCGATACGGAAATGCTCGAAGCGATCTGCGAGCGCAGCAGCGATCACTGGACCGGCACGCGCTCGGAAGCCGCGAGCCGGGCGGTGACCGTGCCTCCGGAGGTGCTGGCGCGGTACGTCGGCGTCTACAGCGGGAACTACCTGACACGATCGCGCACCGTCGAAGTGACGCTCTCAGGCGGCCAGTTGATCGCCAAGGTGATCGGCGGCGCGCTCGTCGACGGCGGCGAAATCCGGCCGCTGGTGCCGCAGACGGAGAGGCTCTTCGAAGGCGCGGGCCTGTACTACGAGTTCATCGTGGACGAGAAGGGCAACGCGACGGCCCTTGTGCAGATCAACATCACGGGGCCCTATCGCTTCGAGCGGAAGCGTTGATCTGGTGATTCGTGATTTGCGATTTGGGATTTGCGGTTTGAGAATCACGAATCGTTAATCACAAATTACAAATTCCGGAGGGGCCTATGAGGCTGTTTCTCACGGCGCTCATGTTCGCGGCCGGCACGACGGCCGCGGCGGCCCAATGGCTGGATCGCTCCTGGCCCGGCATTCCGCGCACGGCCGACGGCAAGCCGGATCTCACCGCGCCGGCGCCGCGCGCGCCCAACGGCAAGCCCGACCTGACGGGGATCTGGAACGGGCCGAATCCCGAGGCGCGTCTCGACCCCGCCAATGAGAAGCCGTGGGTCAAAGATCTGGTCCGGCAGCGTCAGCAGGAGTACCACCGGGGGCGGCCCTCGTTTCTGTGCCGGCCGAGCGGACCCGAGTCTGACGAATTCAGCGGGTGGAAGCGCATCCTCCAGACGCCGGCCACGATCGTCATCCTCAATGAGGAACAGACCTATCGCGTGATCCACATGGACGGACGCGCGCTCGAAGCCGAGCCCGCGCCGAGCTGGATGGGATACTCGGTGGGCCGCTGGGAGGGCGACACGCTCGTCGTGGAGAGCAACGGCTTCAACGACAACACGTGGCTGAGCCGCTACGGGCAGGCGCACACGGAGGCGCTGCGCATGACGGAGCGCTACCGGCGCACCGACTTCGGGCACCTGCAGGTTGAGGTGACGTACACCGATCCCGCCGCGTACGCGAAGCCGTGGGGCTTCACGGCGAACATGACGCTGGCGCCCGACACGGAGATGCTGGAGAACATCTGCGAACGCAGCAGCGATCACTGGGCGGGCAGCCTCTCGGATGCCGCGGGCAGGTCGGTGACCATTCCGCCCGACGTCCTGGCCAGGTACGTTGGCGTCTACAAAGGGTTCTACGGGCCTGCGCGCCCGCGGACCGTCGAAGTCTCGCTCTCAGGCGGCCAGTTGATCGCGAAAGTCACCGGCTCCGCCTCCGTCGACGGGGGCGAGATCCGGCCGCTGGTGCCCCAAACTCAGACGCTGTTCGAAGGACTCGGTCTGGGCTATCAATTCATCGTCGACGACAAAGGCGACGCGACGGCCCTCGTCGAGGTTCACATCTCGGGCCCGTATCGATACGCGCGGGAACGTTGAGGACGTGGCGTCCGGCTTCAGCCGGACCATGTGGGCAGACCTCGGAGACAGTTATGAGACTGTTTTTCGCGACGCTCGTCCTCGTCGCGGGCACGATGCCCGCGTCGGCTCAATGGCTGGATCGCCAATGGCCCGGCGTCCCCCGCACGGCTGACGGCAAGCCGAATCTGAGCGCACCGGCGCCGCGCGGTCCAGATGGCAAGCCCGATTTGACTGGGCTATGGAACGGACCAATTCCCAAGGCCCCTCTCGACCCTGCCAACGCGACGCCGTGGGTCAACGACCTTGTCCAACGGCATCATCAGGACTACTTCAGGGCGCGCCCGTTCTTCCTGTGCCGGCCGAGTGGGCCTGAGGCCGACAGGTGGGCCGGGTGGAAGCGCATCCTCCAGACACCGGCCGCAATGGCGATCCTGAACGACAACCTGACTTACCGCGTGATCCACATGGACGGCCGCGTGCTGGAGGCCGACCCCGCGCCGAGCTGGATGGGGTACTCTGTGGGCCGCTGGGACGGCGACACGCTGGTCGTGGAGAGCAACGGATACAACGACAAGACGTGGCTGGGCTCCGAGGGACGGGCGCACACGGAGGCGCTGCGCGTGACGGAGCGATACCGGCGCTCGGACTTCGGCCACCTGCAGATCGAGGTCACGTACACCGACCCGGCCGCGTACGTGAAGCCGTGGGGCTTCACGGCGAACATGACGCTGGCCGCCGATACGGAAATGCTCGAGGCGGTCTGCGAACGCAGCAGCGAGCACTGGGCCGGCAGTCTTTCGGATGCGGCCACCTCGGCGGTGACCGTTGCCCCCGACGTGCTGGCGCGGTACGTCGGCGTCTACAGTGGGTTCTGGTTGGGTAACAAACGCACCGTCGAAGTGGTGCTCTCTGGCGGTCAATTGATCGCGAAGATCGTCGTCGGCGGCACTATCGCTGGCGACGAATCACGCGCGCTGGTGCCGCAATCCCAGACGCTTTTTGAAGGGCTGGGGCTCGGCTATCAATTCATCGTCGACGACAAGGGTGTCGCGACCGACGTCGTTGAGATTCATATCTCCGGCCCGTATCGGTTCGCGCGGCAGCGCTGACTTGGTGAGTCATGTGATTCGTGATGTGCGATTCGTGATTTGTGATTTTCAAGATCACGAATCATGATTCACAAATCACGAATCCGGAGAGGCGTATGAGACTCGTTCTGGCGACGCTCGTTCTCGTCGCGGGCACGATGCCCGCGTCGGCCCAATGGCTGGATCGTCCCTGGCCCGGCATTCCGCGCACGGCCGAGGGGAAGCCGAATCTCACAGCGCCGGCGCCGCGCACGCCCGACGGCAAGCCGGACTTCTCGGGGATCTGGGACGGCGAGGATCCGGCGCCGCGCCCCGACCCCGGCGACATGCAGTCGTGGGTGAAAGACATCGCCCGCGACCAGCAGGAACAGTTCTTCAAGATGCGTCCGGCGTATCGGTGTCTGCCGAGCGGGCCCGAGGCTGAAAAGTTCGGCCGCTGGAAGCGCATTCTCCAGACGCCCACGGCGATCGCCATCCTCAGCGACGACCTCACCTATCGCCTCATCCACATGGACGGCCGCGCGCTGGAGGCCAATCCCGCGCCGAGCTGGCAGGGCTACTCCGTCGGGCGCTGGGAGGGTGACGCGCTCGTCGTGGAGAGCAACGGATTCAACGACCAGACGTGGGTGAGCCGGCGCGGGCTGTCGCATACCGAAGCGCTGCGGATGACGGAACGCTATCGCCGCACGGACTTCGGCCACCTCGAGATCGACGTCACCGTCATCGATCCGGGCGCCTACGCGAAACCCTGGAGCTTCACAGTGGAGAAGACCCTGCAGCCCGATACGGAAATGCTCGAGCTGGTGTGCGAGCGCACCAGCGACCACTGGGGCACGCGCTCGGATTCGGCGGCGGCGGCCGTCCACGTCCCGCCCGAGGTGCTGGCGCGCTACGTGGGCGTCTACAGCGGCATCTACCAGGGGAACCCGCGAACGGCGCGAATCTCGGTGTCGAACGGACAGCTGTTCGTCTCGAGCGGGGGAGGCGACGCGCAGCCGCTGGTGGCCCGAAGCCAGACGCTCTTCGAAGGCGGTCTGGGCTACCAGTTCGAGGTCGACGACAAGGGCGTCGCGACGCACGTGACGGAGATTCACGTGTCGGGCGGCTATCGGTACGCGCGCGTGCGCTGATCACGGAACACCGAGGCACCGAGAACATTTCGTGCGTGGTGTCCGGCTTCAGCCGGACCATGACCGTCCGCGCGGGTGAGCCGGAAAGGCTCGCGAGCCTGCGTTGGCTGCGAAGGGTTCGCACATAACCGCGGCCGCCCAGGCGGCTGATGCCGCCAATCCGCAGCACGAGAACGACCTTCCATCCGCTGCCGGTGCGTCCGCGCAGCGGTTGACTACAAGCCGGCCGCACATAGGTCCTGAAGAAAGCAGCGCTGTGCTCGTGCAGGTCAGGGCGCCTGGTGGTCTTCCGCACGCGCTCGAAGGAGGTCCAGTGGGCTGCGGGCCGGGCTGCGCAGCTCCTTCACCACGTGGGTATAGATCATTTTATGTGGCCGTCCACATAAACGCGATTATGTTGACGTCGCAGTTATGTGGTGAACCATGCACGGCTCGCGCGTGAACGTGGCGCCAAAGATGTCGTGAACGCCACATAAGCGACGGCG
>JACPCS010000081.1 GCA_016184455.1 Acidobacteriota bacterium | reverse complement strand
CCGTCGGCCACGAACAGCTCGTTGGTCTTGGGGAACACCACCATTGACGCGGCGCCGTAGACGTTGGCCGTGTCGTTGCTCCCCTTGCTCTGATTGCGCGTGCCAATCTGCAACAGGAACTTCCCGGTGTTGGTGAACTTCAGAATGTGGTTGTCGCCCTTGCCGTTGCCGGCCACCCAGATGTTCCCTTTGGAGTCGGCATAGACGCCGTGCTCGGTGGTCGGCCACTCGTACTGATCGCTCGGCCCGCCGAACGCCCGCACGAAGCGCCCATTCTGGTCGAACTCGACGATGGGCGGCGCGGGCGTACAGCAGCGCGCGGCGGGCGGATTGAGCGCAGCGGAGCGCTCGCCGGGCGAGACGCTCGCCGGCCGGTGTGCGATCCAGGTGTGGTCGCGGTCGTCCACGCTGATGCCGCCGACCTGTCCGGTCGTCCAGCGATTGGGCAGGTCCTGGTAGAAGAGCGGATCCCAGTCGAAGTTCGGGACCCCGTTGCCGTCGGTCTGCGCGGCGGGACGCTCGAACGCGATCGAGGCGAGACCGAGTGCCAGCGCCGCGAGACAGGATGCGGACAGGAGAGGCTTCATCACGCGCTCCCTATTTCGCGAGCGGATTCGGCCGCATCTGGAACTTCACCACCTTCGGCCGCGTCCCCTTGCCGCCTTCCTGGTGCCACGGCGTGTACATCCCGTAGCTCGACCACAGCCCGCGCCCCTTCCAGCCCGCTTTCGGGTCGTCGATCCGCCCGGCGACGTGACGCGGCGAGAAGCCCAGCGGGTACGGCACGCGCAGCGTCAACGTCTGCATCCGGCCGTTCTGCGGCCTCAGCACGAAGAACGAGTCCGCGTTGAAGTCGCCGCCGAGCACGACGTCCTCGCCCAGCCCGAGCGCGTTGTGGTGATCGAGGTTCGTCAGATACAGCATGTCCGTGGTGAGATCGGTCCCCTTGAACGTGGGGCCGGGCTTCGTGTACTCGGTCCACCCTTCGGGACACTGCTGCCCGGTGGCCGTGGGCCCGTTCAGCACCGTGCACTTGCGGCGGTCGAAGCTGAAGATCGTGTGGACGCCCCGCCAGTTGAACCAGACCACGCCGTCGCTGTCGACAGCCAGGCCGCCTGAATAGGGCACGGGGATCGTCGATGGCGGCGGCACATAGACCTCGGCCTTGCACGACAGCGGCGGAGTGGCGCCGCGCTCGATGCGCACGAGCGTCGTGTCCTCGTGCTCGATGCCGCTGCACCAGATGCTGCCATCGGTCGGGCTGATGCCGATCGAGTAGCACCCGAATTCGATCCGGTGGTCGCGCTTCGGATCGATCGGCTCCTTCGGCTCGGTCCAGCCAGCGGAGATCTTGCCGTCGCCGCTCGTGTCGATGACGCCCGGGCACCAGCCCTGCGAGGCGGCGACATCGCCGGTCTTGTCGAAGGCGACCGTGTCGATCCAGCCGATCGCGTTCTCCTGGCCGAAGACGAGCGCGTCGTGCTCGTCGAACATGTTGTGGTCGGCGGCAAAGCAGCTGTCGAACGGCGTGAACTGCTTCGTCTTCGGGTCGTAGAGCTGGATCTGCCGGTTGCTCGGGCCTGCGAGCGGGAAGTACTTGGCGAACCTGTTGACCGCGCCGTCCTTGCAGAAGGCCGGCTGCTGCTGGGGCGCGCGAATCCGCGCCGTCACCCACACGCGTTCTTTGGCGTCCATCGCCACGCTGCGCGGGTCGGCCTGCCGCTGCCAGATCTTTTCGTCGCCCCAGACGGACGAGCGCGGCGTGTTGGCGTCGAGCACGGGTCCGTTCGACGGAATCCTGATCTCCGTCGTCGTATTGGTTCGGGGATCGAGCACCGCGAGGATGTCGGAGCTCTGAATGGCGCCGTAGACGAGCCCGTAGCCGTTCCGCGTCGGCGTGCGCTCGTCGGTGCCGGCCGCATCGCTTCGCCGGCTCGTCGGCCGGGCCCAGTCCCACATCGTGATCACGAGGTTGCGCTCGACGCTGGCGGGACGCGGCGGCGCTTCGGGATACGCGCCGGCCGCGATGCGATCGGCCCAGTCGGCAAACGCCGTGCGCTGGGAGCCGAGGGTCGCGAAGACGCGGCCCATGTTGGCCCCGTTCGGTCCCATCAGCACGTGGCGATCCCAGGCTTCGAGGCTCGTCGCGAAGGAACCGACGGCCTTCGTCAGTTCGCGCGTCGCGCGCGTGCCGACCTGATGGCACGAGAAGCACGCCTTGGTTTCGAGCGCAAACTCGTCCGCCGAGTGCTCGCCCTTCGGAATCTCCAGGAGACCGAGCCAGTAATTGGCCGGATACACCTGCGCGGCGGCGCGACCGTCCGGCGCGACGATCGCCTTGAGGTCGAGCGGCTGTCCCACGGTGGCCCGCACCCGCGGCGAATCCACCAGCCCGTATCCGCGCACGAACACCTCGTAGGTCGCCCGCGGCAGATCCGGCAGGACGTAACGCCCCTGATCGTCGGTGACGACGATCTTGGCGAATTTCGCCGGCAGGTCCGTGGTCTCGGCGATCACCCAGACGCCGGCCTCGGGGCCCTTCGCGCTCGTCACGACGCCGCCGATGTCATCGGCATCGAGTGCGACCGCGCCGGCGCGCTGTTGTGCGTGAACCCAGGGGAACGAGGCCGCGAGGACGGCAGCCACGACGAGCGACGACACGCGCGGATTCACACGCACGTTCATGTGCTCCTCCAATCCGGATCCGCGAACGTTAAGTCCGCGGGAGGTGAATGTCAAATGCGACGCTAGGGTCGGACGCCGGCCGGGTTTACACTGACAATTCGCATGACTCCGGGAGCGCTGCGGGCACTCGAGTTCGATCGGATCGTGGACGTGCTCAGCGGCCTTGCGGTGACACCGACCGGCCGCGACCGGCTGGCGTCGCTCCGTCCGTCGAAGGACCAGGCCGAGGTGGCCGCGGCGCTGCGCGCCACGACGGAAGGCGTGCGATTCCTCGCCGACCACCCCGGCTTCCCCCTCCGCGCACCTGCGGATCTCGAGATCATCCTCGACGCACTCGGCGTCGAAGGCCGGGGGCTCGAGCCGCTGCACCTGCTCGCGCTGGCCGAATACCTCGACTCGATCGAACAGGCGCGCGCCACGGTCGCCACGCTCGACGCATCGTTTCCCGTGCTCCACGCCACGGTCGATGCGGTGGCCTCGTTCCGCAGCGAGGCGGCGGGCGTGCGGCGGGCGATCGCCCCGTCCGGCGAGGTGGTGGACGATGCGAGCCCTGCGCTCGCGTCGATTCGCGACCGGCTCCGGAAGCAGCGCACGCGGCTCAGAGCCACCCTCGACTCATTCCTCCGTGGACGCGACACGGCGAAGTACCTGCAGGAGCAGGTCGTCACGGACCGCAACGGCCGGTACGTGCTCGTCGTACGCGCGGAGCACCGGTCGGCGATCCCCGGCGTCGTGCATGGCGCCTCCGCGAGCGGCGCGAGCCTCTTTCTCGAGCCGCTCGCAACCGTCGAGATCAACAACGACATCGTCGCGCTCGAAGAGCAGGAGACCGAAGAAGTCCGGCGGATCCTGCTGGCGCTGACCGACGCGTTCCGCGATCGCGCCGCGGATCTCGATCGCACTCTCGAGGTCGCCACGACGCTCGATACGATTCAGGCGCGGGCGCGGCTGTCGCAGCTGGTCGACGGCATCGAGCCCACACTCGCACACGACGGCGCGCTGGAGCTCATCGGCGCGAGACATCCGCTGCTCATTCCCAAAGTGATCGCCAGGCTGGAGGACGGCGGGACGCGCGTGACCGAACCCGTTCCCGTAGACATCAGGGTGCAGCCGCCAGTGCGCGTGCTCGTCGTCGCCGGGCCGAACACGGGGGGCAAGACGGTGGCGCTCAAGACGGCAGGGCTGCTGGCGGCGATGGCACAGGCGGGCCTCCACATCCCGGTCGAAAAAGGGTCGAGGCTGCCCGTCTTCCGGTCGCTTTTCGCCGACATCGGCGACGAGCAATCGATTGCCGCCAACCTGAGCACCTTTTCCGCGCACATCGCCAACGTCGTGTCGATGGACCGCGAGCTGGAGCTTCCGGCGCTCGTGCTGCTCGACGAGGTGGGCGCGGGGACGGACCCCGTTGAAGGGGGCGCACTCGGTATTGCGACGATCGACCGCTTCCGGAACCGCGGCGCGCACCTGATCGCGACGACGCACTACGACTCCCTCAAGTCGTACGCCTCGACGACGGAAGGTGTGGCCGGCGCCGCGTTTGGATTCGATCCGGAGACGTTCGCGCCGACGTACCGGCTCGTGTACGGCTCGCCGGGGCGGAGCCTCGCCATCGAGATTGCCGCGCGCCTCGGCCTCCCGCCCGACGTCATCGCGGCTGCGCGGGAGCAGCTGAGCGAGCCGGAGAAGCAGCTCGCGGAGCACCTGGCGCGGGTGGATGAGGACCTGCGACGCCTCGAGCAGGAGCGGCGCCAGATTGCACGCGAACGCGAGCGCGTGGCTGAGAGCGAGAAGCAGGTGCGCGCGCGCGAGGCGTCGGTGCTCGCGCGGGAGGAGAAGGTGCGGCGCCGGCTCGACGCCAAGCTCGACGATCAGCTGCGCGAGGCGCGGCGCCAGATCGACGCGGTGATCGAGGGGCTCAAGACGCGCGCCGCCGAGATGTCGGAGCGCGCGGCGGTGCGGCTTCGCGCGGGGTCCCCACCGGGCACGCCTGCCCGGTGGGGTGCGAAAACGGGAGGCACCTTGCGGGCAGCAGGGCTGAGCACTGGAGAGGTCGGAGAGGCCCGCGCCGAGGCGCGCGCCGCGCTCGAGGCGATTGCCGCGGGAACCACAGATCGTGGGGCGGACCATTGGCACCCCGCCGCGCCTGGCGCGGCGGGGACCCCGCTCGAAGGTCCGCCGGGCGAGCCCGAAGGGCTCGCCCCAGAGGCCGTCGCCCCTGGCAGCCGCGTGATGGTTGGCGCCCTTGGACTCGAGGGCGTGGTCATCGAGGTGCACGGCAAGCACGCGGAGGTCGACGTCCGCGGCAAGCGTCTGCGCGCGGCGCTGCGCGAACTGCGCCCGATCGCGGCGCCCCCGCCGGCCGCATCGGTACGCGTCAACGTCGATCTGCAGCCACGCGAAGGTTCGCTGTCGGAGTTGAACCTGATCGGCAGCACGGTCGACGAAGCGCTCGATCGCCTCGCGAAGTTCCTCGACCAGGCGATGGTCAGCGATGTGCGGGAGCTGCGCATCGTGCACGGGCACGGCACGGGCCAGCTGCGCCGCGGAATCGCGGCGTTCCTGAAGGAGCACCCGCTGGTCGAGCGGTTCGAGACCGCCCCTGAGAACCAGGGGGGCGGGGGCGCTACGATCGTGTATCTCAAAGACTGATGGGCCTCTTCCCGCAGCAGTTCATCGACGATCTCAAGCAGCACGCCGACATCGTCGTCGTGATCCAGGATTACGTGTCGCTCAAAAAGAGCGGCGCCACCTACAAGGGGCTCTGCCCGTTCCACGGCGAGAAGACCCCGTCCTTCCACGTCAACCGCGACCGGGGGTTCTTTCACTGCTTCGGGTGCAACGTCGGCGGAGACGTCATCAAGTTCCTCGAGCTGCACGAGAAGGTGACGTTCCCCGAGGCGGTGAAACTCCTGGCGCAGCGCTTCGGCATGACGGTACCGGAGGTCGAGCAGACCGAAGAGCAGCGCGCCAACACCGCCGAGCGCGAGAACCTGCTCAAGGCGCACGAGGCGGCCGCCGCGTGGTTCCGCGAGCAGCTTGCGTCGCCTGCGGGCGCGCGCGTCCGCGACCAGATTGCCGCGCGCGGGATCAGCGACGCGACCGCCGCGGCGCTCGGACTCGGCTTCGCGCCGCCGTCGCGCGACGCGCTGAAGCAGGCCCTCCTGGCACAGGGCTTCTCCCAGCCGCTGCTCCTCCGCTCGGGCCTGCTCGTCCAGCGCGACGACGGGAGCGTGGTCGATCGGTTCCGGAACCGGCTGATGATTCCCATTGCGCGCGACACCGGATCGGTCATCGCGTTCGGCGGACGCGCGACCCAGTCGGACCAGCAGCCGAAGTATCTGAACTCACCCGAGACGCCGATCTACTCGAAGAGCCGGACGCTTTACGGACTCCATCTGACCAAGGGGGGCGTCCGCGAGACGGGGTTCGCGGTGCTCGTCGAGGGGTACTTCGACTTCGCGCAGGTCTACCAGGCCGGGTTCCGCTCCGTCGTGGCGTCGTGCGGCACCGCGCTGACGCAGGCGCAGGCTCAGCAGTTACGGCGGTTCACGGGACGGTCAGTGCTGAGCTTCGACCCCGACACCGCCGGCCAGGGGGCCGCCGAGCGGTCGTGCGAGATGCTCGTGGCCGAAGGGTTCGAGGTGAACGTGGCCATACTGCCCGCCGGCGAAGATCCCGATACGTACATCCGGAAGCACGGACGCCAGGGCTACGCCGAACGACTCCGGACCTCGAAGCCGTACCTCGACTATCTGCTCGATCGCGCGGCCGCGCGCCACAACCTCAGGAATGCCGAGGGGCGGGCCCGGTTCGTCGCGGACGTCCTTCCCCACGTCGAGCGCATTCCGGATCGCACGCGCCGGGAGCTGTTCGTGGAGGCGGTGGCGGGCCGGGCGGGGGTGGCGAGCGAGCTGGTGCGAGCGCAGGTGCCGAAGCCGGGGGCACGGGCCGGAACGACGCCGCCTCCGCCGCGCGAGCTGCCGGGCCTCGGGCAGGTTACCAAGGCTGAAAAGGGGCTGATCTGGTGGCTCGTCCACCGGCCCGAGCCGGCGCTCGAGGCCCTGCGGACGCTCGATTCGGAGGATTTCGAGGCGCTGGCGTCCCGGCCGGTGCTGGACCTGGCGCGCAAACTGGACCATGATAGGAGTTTCTCCCCATCCGTGCTGCTCGAGCGTCTAAACACTAGCGAGGTCCAGCTCGTAACTGGTATAGCCAGCGAAACCGAGCCCCACGTCCACGACGCCGCCGAGTGTGCCCTGATCCTCCGCCGCCTGCGCTACGAGCGTGAGCGTGCGGCCCTGCAGCGCGAAATCGACCGCCTGCAGACGGCCGGAACGGACCCGGGCGACGAACTGCAGGAGCTGCTGGTGCGGAAGTACGAGCTGATCCAGCGCATCGAAGGGCTTGTGTAGGAGGGTTCTGATCTTGTCGATCGAAGAAAAATACGTCGAAGTCCAGCAACTGATCAGCGTCGGCAAGGAAAAGGGCTACCTCCTCTATGACGAGGTGAACGAGCTGCTCCCGTCCGAGATCACGTCCTCGGAGGAGCTGGACGATCTGTTCAACGCCTTCGGCAGCGCCGGAATCGAGGTCGTCGACTCCGACAAGGCGTACCGGGGCGACAAGGACTTCGACCGCGAGGGGTCCGGCGAGGAGCCGGAGCTCGATCTCACGCCGGGCGCGCTCGACAAGACGAACGACCCGGTTCGCATGTACCTGCGCGAGATGGGCACGGTGCCGCTGCTCACGCGGGAGGGCGAGGTCGCCATCGCCAAGCGCATCGAGCGCGGCAAGCTCGCCGTCATCAAGTCGATCTCGCGCACGCCGACGATTGCCAAGCGCATCCTGATCATGGGCGATCAGCTGCGCGCGGGCGAGCGGACCATTCGCGAGCTGGTCACCTTCACCGATGAGGAGATCACCGACGAAGTGATCGAGGAGCGCAAGGAGGAGGTGCTCGAGCAGATCGAGGCCGTCCGCCGGGCCCGCGCCAACTACGTCAAGCTCGCCGAAAAGCTCGCCACCGTGCCGCGGAAGGACAAGCGGAAGTACCGCCGGGCGCGCTGGAAGGCGCTCCGCGCCCGCATCGAGGTCTCGCGGCTGATCCGCCGCATCGAGTTCACCGAGACGATCAAGCGCCGCCTGATCGACGAGGTGAAGGAGGCGGTCGACGCGGTGCAACGGGTGCAGCGCGAGGCCGATGCGCTCGACCGGCAGCTCTATCCGAAGGGCAAGGTCAAGCCGCCGAAGATGAAGGAGGAGGAGAAGAAGACCCTCCAGAAGAAGCTGAAGGACATCCGCGCGCAGGTCCGCACGATGATCGACGAGCTCGAGGAGACGCCCGAGCGGCTCCGCCGGACGATCGAGGTCATTCAGCGCGGCGAGGCGCAGGCCGAGCAGGCGAAGAAGGAGCTGGTCGAGGCGAACCTCCGCCTCGTCGTGTCGATCGCGAAGAAGTACACCAACCGCGGGCTGCAGTTTCTCGACCTGATTCAGGAAGGGAACATCGGCCTGATGAAGGCGGTCGACAAGTTCGAGTACCGGCGCGGCTACAAGTTCTCGACGTACGCGACGTGGTGGATCCGGCAGGCCATCACGCGGGCGATTGCCGACCAGGCGCGTACGATCCGCATCCCGGTCCACATGATCGAGACGATCAACAAGCTGATCCGCACGTCGCGTGCGCTCGTGCAGGAGCTCGGACGCGAGCCGACCTCGGAGGAGATCGCCAAGCGGATGGACATTCCGGTCGCCAAGGTCCGCAAGGTGCTGAAGATCGCGCAGGAGCCGATCTCGCTCGAGACGCCGATCGGCGAGGAGGAGGATTCGCACCTGGGCGACTTCATCGAGGACCGCAACATCGTGTCGCCCGCCGAGGCGGTGATCAATCTGAACCTCAAGGAGCAGACCGAGGCCGTGCTCAAGACGCTGACGCCGCGCGAGGAAAAGGTCATCAAGATGCGCTTTGGCGTCGGCGACGGCAGCGAGCACACGCTCGAAGAGGTGGGCCAGAACTTTGCGGTCACCCGCGAGCGGATACGTCAGATCGAGGCGAAGGCGCTCCGGAAGCTGCGCCACCCGTCGCGGTCGCGCAAGCTGAAGGCGTTCCTCGAGGGACGGACCTAACGCGGGCCCGTAGCTCAGCGGTTAGAGCGGCCGGCTCATAATCGGTTGGTCCCAGGTTCGAATCCTGGCGGGCCCACTCATACGCATGTCTCCGGATCTCGAGCGACTCGTACGGCTGCAGCAGCTGGACACCACCATCGAGGAGGCGCGGCGCACAATCGCGGCGCACCCTCAGCGCCTCGCCGAGGCCGACGCGCGCCTCCGCGAGGCGAACGAGCGCGTCGAGTCCGCCCGCCAGCGGCTGAAGGAGGCCAATGACGCCCGCCGCGCCCTCGAGAAGGAAGCGGCCGTCTTCCAGGCGCGCGTCACCAAGTACAAGGACCAGCTCTTCGAGGTCAAGACCAACCGCGAATACCAGGCCCTCCAGCACGAAATCGCCACTGCCCAATCGGAGTTGAGCGCCGTCGAAGAGAAGGAGCTCGAGCGGATGCTCGAGGCCGACCAGCTGACGATCGAGATCAAGCAGGCGGAGGCCGCGCTCGCGGCGCGTCAGAAGGAAATCGAGGCCGAGAAGGCGGCGTGCACCCGCGAGGTCGCCGAGACGGAACGCGCGCTGACCGGCGCCACGGCGGCGCGGGCAGAACTATTCACACAGCTCGAGCCGCGGCTCGTGGCGCTCTACGACCAGGTGGCAAAGGCGCGCAAGGGGATCGCCATCTGCACCGCCACGCGCGACGGCCTCTGCTCGGTGTGCCACGTCCGGCTGCGCCCCCACGTGTTCCAGCAGGTCCGGCAGAACGACGCCATCATCCAGTGCGAGAGCTGCCACCGCATCCTGTATTACGCGCCGCCTCCGCCGGCCGCCGCCGATACCGCCGCAACGCCCGCGCCGTGACCCCTCCGAGGGATGACGCAACCTTCCCTGTTCGAGTCGACGAGCGGCCGCTCGGCTGTCGCGAACATCGACGGCGGCGCGCGCGGCAATCCCGGTCCCGCCGGCTACGGCGTCCGCATCGAGTGTGACGGCGAGGTCGTCGAGCTGAAGGAGGCGCTCGGCGTCACCACGAACAACGTGGCGGAGTATCGCGGGCTCATCGCGGCGCTCGCCTGGGCCGCGGCGCACGGCGTCACTCGCCTGCACGTGCGGTCGGATTCGGAGTTGCTCGTCAAGCAGATGCGCGGCGAGTACCGCGTGAAGCACCCGGGCCTGCAGCCGCTCTCGGCGGAGGCGCGGCGGCTCGTGGCGCAGATCGGCGACGTACGGTTCGAGCACGTGCGCCGCGAGCAGAACGCGGACGCCGACCGTCTCGCCAACGAAGCGATGGACGAGGCTACGGCACACTGAACGCCACCAGTTCCGGCGGGTGCTCCTGCGACCCGATTGCGACCACGACGTACTGCTTGCCGTCATAGACGTAGGTCATCGGCGCGCCGGTGGTACCGGCCGGCAGATCCGTCTCCCACAACACCTTCCCCGTCGCTTTGTCGTAGGCGCGGAACGTGCGGTCGCCGGCGCTCGGCGCAATCGCGAGCGGCATGCTTGCGGGCACGCGCTGCCGCGCCACCATGATGGGATCCCCCTCGCCCACGAAGAGGAGCGACCGGGTCAGCAGCGGCGCGCTGCGCCCGGGATTCCCGAGCGGCGGCAGGTTCAGGTGCTCGAGCAGCGGGTGATCGCGCGGCCCGTCGCCGTTCGGGACGCTCCAGATGATCTCCCCTTTGTTCAGATCGATCGCCGTGATCCGGCCGTACGGCGGTTTGACGAGCGGCAGCCCTTTGACGCCCGGCGGAAACTCCCGCGTGCCGCGCGTGAACGAGAGATTCGTCTCCTTCGGATTGCCGGCGACGAGATCGGCCACGAACGGCGCAGCGATCGACGGCACATAGAGCATCCCCGTCTCGGGATCGAATGCCGCGCCCTGCCAGTCGGCGCCGCCGACCGATCCGGGCAGCTGGATCGTCCCCTTCGTCCCGTCCACCGTCTTGAGCGACGGCGGCGTGAACACGGGACCGATGACGTAGTTCTTGACGATCTCGAGCGCCGCCGCGCGCAGCTCCGGCGTGAAGTCGATCAGATCGTCGACCGTGACGCCCTGACGATCGAAGGCCGGCGGCTTGGTCGGAAACGGCTGTGTCGCCGACGTCTCCTCGCCAGGGGTGGTCGACTTCGGCACCGGGCGCTCCTCGATCGGCCAGACCGGCTGTCCGCTGGCGCGATCGAAGACGAACGCGAACGCCTGCTTGGTCACCTGGACGACGGCGCGGACGCGCCGTCCGTCGACGGTGATGTCGGCGAGGACCGGCGCCGCGGGAAGGTCGTAGTCCCAGAGATCGTGGTGAACGAGCTGGTGGTGCCAGACGCGCTCACCTGTCAGACAGTTCACGGCGACGAGTGTGCTGCTGAACAGGTTGTCGCCGAGGCGGTGGCCCCCATACATGTCGCTCGTCGGGCTCGTCAGCGGCAGGTAGGCGTACCCAAGCTGCTCGTCGACGCTCACGAGCGACCATAGGTTGGCGTGGCCGGTATAGCGCCACGAGTCCTGCTTCCACGTGTCGACGCCGAACTCGCCTTCGCGCGGAATGACGTGGAACGTCCACCGGAGACGCCCGGTGCGCGCGTCGTAGCCGCGCACGTCCCCCGGCGTTCCTTCCTTGTTCGGCGGCGAGTCGCTCATCGACGATCCGATGATGACGATGTCGCGGCACACCTGCGGCGCGCCGCTCCAGTTGAACGGCTCCGGTCCCGTGCCATACCGGAGGTTGACGCGGCCGCCTGCGCCGAAGCCGGCAATCAGGCGTCCCGTCTTCGGATCGAGCGCCATGAGCGACTCGCCCCGCTGGACGAAGAGCCGCGCCTCGGCGCCGCTGCGCCAGTAGGCCAGCCCGCGTGTGCTGTCGCCTTTGAGATCGGCGGCGCCGCCGGCCGGCTGCTGCACCCAGATGGTGCGGCCGGTCGAGGGATGAAAGGCCTCGACGAGCCCGACGCCGTTCGGACTGTAGAGCACGCCGCCGATCATCAGCGGCGTGGCCCGGAAGTTGTTCGAGAACCTCAGCGACGGATCGAGCTTTCTGAGCGAGCCGTCCACCGCCGGGCGACGCCACGCGATCGCCAGCTTCCCCACGTTCGAGGCGTTGATCTGATCGATGGCCGCGTACTTCGTGCTGCCAGGATCGGCGCTGTAGCTGCGCCACTCCACCTCCACCCCACCGCGCACAGTCCGCGCGGTGGGGGCCCCGGCCTGCTGCGCGGACACGGCCGCCGCGCTCGCGGCCACCATCAGCACCACCGCCGCACGCCGTAGTGTTCGTCTCATACGCGCGGATTGTAGCCCGGCGCGCGAATCGCGGCAGCGATTCGTCCGGCCTTCTCCTTTTCTGCGCGGTACGACGTCAGCACGTCGAGATGCATCGCCGTGCACAGGCCGGACGGGTGGATCTGCGTCTCGGGCACGCCGGCGGCGATCAACTGGTCGCGGTTGGCGGCCACGAGATCCAGGTGCTCGCCGGCAAACCACCGCTCGAAGGCCCGGTGACCTTCCGCCTCGAAGGCGGCTCGAACGTCCTCCCCCACCCGGCAGCAGCGGACACCGATGCTCGGCCCGATCGCGACGACGAGGTTCTGCGGCTTCGACCCGAAGCCGGCCCGAAGCGCCTCGACCGCGGCCGTCGCCGCGCGGGCGCTCGGAGGGCAGCGCCGCACCGCGCGTGACGGCGACGACCTCCCGACCGTGCAGCTGCTCGAGCGTCGCCACGCGTTCGCCGCCCACGGCCTCCGCGACGCGATGCCGATCCTCACGTGATGACAACGCCAGTTCACGCGTCGTCAACACGTGAGGCGCCACCGCGTCGAGCGGTCGGCACCGGAGCACGAGGCCGCAGGCCGAGGACGTCCAGTAGAACGGTTCGGGAACGGCCGGCAGCGTCATGTAGGATGGTTCGTGGTTGGTGGTTCGTGCTTATACAACTCCCAACCACCAACCATGGAAATCATCGGGACCGGGCTCGACGCCACCGAGATTGCGCGCATCGCCGCGGCCATCGATCGCTACGGCGACCGGTTCGTCCGGCGCGTGTTTACCGAGGGGGAGATCGCCTACTGCCGGGAGAAGCGGGACTGTGCCTCCTCCTTTGCCGCACGGTTTGCCGCCAAGGAGGCGGCGATGAAAGCGCTCGGCACCGGCCACTCGCGGGGCGTGTTCTGGCGGACCATCGAGGTGGTGCGCCGCGGCGGCCCTCCCCAGCTGCGCTTTCACGATGGGGCGGCGGCGCGGCTCGCCGCGATGGGCGGTACCGGCTCGCTGCTCACGCTCACGCACTCACAGGAGCTCGCCATCGCCCACGTATTGATCGTGCGTTGACGGACGAGGGACGTCGGGCGACAACCGGCGTTTACCACTGCGCGACCGGTCGTCCGGCACGGTTTTCGAGCCCCCCTGTAACCCGCCTCCGCTCAGGGCCTTCTGCCCACATCACGCGATACGTTTCCATGGCCGCCGCTTTGCTCTGCAGCGCGGCATGGTGATCAAGATCAGTCAGACAGACAAGAGCAACCCGCCCGGCAAGCTCGCGGACGCGGAGGTCCATTTCACTGAAGGCATGTTCGAGGGACTGAAGCTGATCGGCTTCGGCGTCTGGGAGCGCCGCACCGGCGGCGGCCGCAACGTCACCTTCCCAGCGCGCCAGTACGTCGTCAACGGCGAACGCCGCAGCTTCACGCTGCTCCGGCCGATTGGCGACGTCACCGCGCAGGACCGTCTTCGCGAGGCCATTCTCGAGGCCTATGCGGAGTA
Organism: Acidobacteriota bacterium; assembly: GCA_016184455.1. Taxonomy (GTDB): domain Bacteria; phylum Acidobacteriota; class Vicinamibacteria; order Vicinamibacterales; family UBA2999; genus MELF01. Next base: position 2,013 of record JACPCS010000081.1, on the reverse strand, counting down.
CGAGGAAAAGGCGGCGGTGGCGGGTTAGAGGACGGGAAGGAGACGCGCGTTCTCCTTCTGCCGCTTCGCCGGAAGCGTCCACTCCGCGCGCAGCGCCTTGTCGAACTCGGCGCGGAAGAAGTCGGCCTTCATGCCGCCGTCGATGATGTCCCACGGCAGCACGCGGTCGCGGGACCGGTCGCGGAAGACGAAGAAGCCGGCGTCGACCCCCGCCTCGGCGGCCGCGGCGCGCCAGTTGCCGCCGTTCCGCTCGGCCGCCTCGATCGCCGGCGCCACGCGCCGGTCGCCGAGCGAGAGGAGCGCCTGGTAGAAGGAATGCCGCTCCGACTTGATGTTGACGTAGACGTTGTCGATCCCGGCCATGAGCGCACGCATCCGCCGGATCTTGCGCTCGACGGAGGCGTCGTCTTCCATGGGCAGCCACTGGTAGGCCGTGCCTGGCTTCGGCACGAGCGGATTCACGCTGCCGACGATCCGTCCGATCTGGCCGCGGCCGCGCGCGTGCCTCATCATGATCTCGCGCAGCTGCAGCGTCAGGTCGCGGATGGCGACCAGATCCTCGTCGGTCTCCGTCGGCAGCCCGATCATGAAGTACAGCTTCAGGTTTTCGATGCCGCTGGCGAAGATCATCTCGGCGGCGGCGAGGATCTCCTCGTTCGTGATCGTCTTGTTGATGACGCGGCGCAGCCGGTCGGATCCCGTTTCGGGTGCGATTGTGATCGTGCGCTCGCCGCTCTGGCGCAGCAGCCCGACGATCGTCGGCGTCAGGTCGTCGAGCCGCAGCGATGCCGGGCTGATCGAGTACCCCATCGCCGCGAGCCGCGTGAGGATCTCCTCGATGTCGGGGTGGTCGCAGAGCGCAATCGACACGAGACCCGCGCGGTTGGCGTGCGGACGTGCGCGCCCGGCGAGCTCGAGGATGCGCTCGGTCGGAAACGGCCGGACCGGCAGGTAGTTGTACCCCGCCCAGCAGAAGCGGCACAGGTTCGCGCACCCGCGGACGACTTCGACGAGAAAGCGCGAGCCGAACTCGGTCTCCGGCGTGAAGATCGTGGTCGCAGGCGGATCGACGCTGTCGGTCGTTCGGAGCGCCGCTTTGCGGACGCCTGCGGGCGCGCCGGTACCGTCGCGCGGCACGAACGCGGCAATGGTGCCATCGTCCGCGTACTGCACGTCATAGAACGACGGCACATAGAAGCCGCGCTCCCCCGCGAGCCGGCGCAGCAGATCGCCGCGATCGGATGCGCCCTGGAACGCCCGCAGCAGCGACGGCACCAGCGACTCTCCCTCGCCGGCGGCGACGACGTCGACAAATGGCGCCAGCGGCTCGGGGTTGACGAAGGTCACCGCGCCGCCGATCACGACCAGCGGGTGCCGGGGGCCGCGCTCCTCCGCGCGCAGCGGCAGGCCGGCCAGCCGCAGCAGCGCGAGCACGTTGGTGTAGTCCCATTCGAACGACACGGAGAACGCGAAGACGTCGAAGTCGGCGACCGGCGTCTGCGACTCGAGCGTGAGAAGCGGCGCGCCGGAGGCGATCTGATCGGCCAGTTCCGTCTTCGGCGGCAGGAACACGCGCTCGCAGACGATGGCGTCTTCTGCGTTGAACAGCGTGTAGACGGTCTGGAACCCCAGGTTCGACATCCCGACGAAGTAGGTGTTCGGGAAGGCGAGCGCGACGCGCAGCCGTCCGCCGTGGGGTTTGCGGACGAATCCTACCTCCTTGGAGAGGAGCTCGCGGGCGCGCTCGCGCTGCTGCCAGTGCTTCATGAACCTGCGTACGGCTGAGCCGTTGAACGATGCGCGGTCCGGCGGACCCGGACAGATCGTGCGCGAGCTGCGGCTCGGCCGCCGGCGCTCGCGCGTGCCGTGGGTCTATGTAGTGTACCACCGGCATGCGCGCGCATCGGCGCCGTGCCGGGCATGCGTGGATCTCAGCTCTGGCGGCGAAGGAACGCCGGGACGTCGAGCGGTGACGAGGCGTCGGCCGGCTCGATCTTCGGCAGCGTGAGCTCG
>JACPCS010000080.1 GCA_016184455.1 Acidobacteriota bacterium | reverse complement strand
GGCCGTCGCCGCGCCCGGCGCCTCGCCCTCGGCCTCCGCGGCCGGCGACATCAATCGGCTGCCGAGAGGAATCCCCGCCGCGAGACCGACCGCGAGCGCCAATAGAACGGTGACCGTCTTGTTCATCGTCGCCCTCCGCGCGGGGAACTATACATCGTTCGGGTCGTTCGGATCGTTCGGGTCGTTCTGGGGTTCGGTGTGAGCGTTGCAGAATTTGCCTACGCGTCGGATTCAAATCGCGGCAAGAACGTAAACAACTCCAGCAGGCAGCACAAGAACACCTGGAAATCGGGCTGGCACCGTTCTGGCACTCACGCGCCGTCCGAAGAGACGATGCTAGGATTGAATCGGCAGCAGCGTGCCCTGCTGGCGAACAAAGTGCCGGAGGTGATGAACATCACGTCCGGCGCCATTGTCGTCGGGTTCGCCATTGGAAATGTCGACGCATCCTGGATCGTGCTCGCCACGGCCATTGGTTTGTGGATTGCTTCGATCGTCTTCGCCTTGTGGCTCATGAAGCACAGAACATGAAGAGCGCGCTCATTCTCATGGCAGGCATTGTGGCTTCGGCTTGGATCATCGGCCTGATCGACTGGCTCGCGCGGCGGCGCGGCCGGAAGCAAGGGCACGCCTAGCAAGGCATCGCCCGAGAGCGCGAAGTCGCTGTCTCGCCCTTCGCTAGGCGTGCCAGTCGTCAGGCGCCTCGTCCGGATCGAGCGCCTCCTGTGCGGGCCGCAGCGGCTCCGGCACGTGCTGCAGGTTCACACGGACCCGCGTCCACGTGCGGAACCGGCCGCGCATCGCGTCCACGAGCACGTCGGCCGGTTCGAGGTGCGCGGCCGCCTCGGGATGGCGTGCCTTCCACCGTTCCAGCCCCGCCAGCGCATCCTCCTTTCTTCGTGCGCGTGCGATGTCGATGAGCGGATGTTTGGGAACACGCCGGCGCGACGGCTGTACGCGGACCGGTTCGCGCGGCTGCTTCCGGAAGTGCGGCGGCCACGGCGCATCGCCGAGGCCCTCCCGCTCGTGACGCGCCGAGCGCTCCAGGAGGGCAACGAGCGAGCCGGGATGCGCATCGATGGTCTCGTGTCGATCGCCGATCTCGGCGAAGCGGGCCGGAATGGTGGCGAGCGTGAAGTCTCCTGGCTCGCAGATGTCGATCTCGTCCCAGGTGAGCGGTGCGGAAACGCGCGCATCGGCCGTCGGTCGAACGGAATACGCGCTCGCCACCGTTCGGTCCTTCGCGTTCTGGTTGTAATCGAGGAACACGCCGTGGCGCTCCTCCTTCCACCACTTGCTCGTCGCGAGCGCCGGCACGCGCCGCTCGACCTCGCGCGCCAGCGCCAGCGCCGCCCGGCGCACCTCGTCGAACGTCCACGTCCGCTCGATGCGTACGTTGACGTGGATGCCGCGCGACCCCGAGGTCTTCGGCCACCCGACGAGCGAGAAGTCGCGTAGCGTGGCACGCACCACCCGCGCCACCTCGCGCAATTGGGACCAGGGCACGCCGGGCACCGGGTCGAGATCGACGCGCAGCTCGTCAGGATGATCCAGATCCTCCGCGCGAACGGGATGCGGGTGGAGCTCGAGGCAGGCCAGATTCGCCATCCAGGCAAGCGCCGCCCCGTCGCGCGGTACCACTTCCTCGGACCTGGGCGCGCGCTTCTGATAGAAGAACTCGCCGCCGACGCCATTGGGATAGCGCACCAGCACATTGGGGCGGCCGCCTGCGCCACGAAGCGCGCCCTCCGAGACCGCGAGGTAGTAGTGGACCAGGTCGAGCTTCGTATGACCCGCCTGGGGAAACAGCACCTTGTGCGGATTCGAGATCGAGACCTCGCGCCCGGCAGCGGCGATCACCTCGACTGGCCCGCGGCTCGGCACACCGCGACTCTAGCAGACCGGACGCAGCAGGCACGCGGGTACGATTGAGCGGTGGGGCGTCACGATCTCGTGACGACGAGCACGCATTCAGCGGCGACCGTGTCGCCGCGGCGCTCGAACGCGCCTTCGGGTGAACGCGCGGCCCTACCGCTTCGTCGGCGGCGCGACGTCGACGCCCACCAGACTGGCCTTCGCGAGCGACGCCTTCACCAGTCCCGACGTGCGCACATCCGCAACGAACGTGTTCAAGTACTCCAGCTGCGCCCGCTTCCCCTTCGCCACGACGATCGCCTGCGTCGTCTGCATGAAGTCGTCGGAGAGCACGCGCAGCTTCGGGAACTCGCGCACGAGATCCTCCATGCGCGTGCGGTTCGCGCCGACCGCATCGACCTGCCCGCTGAGGAGCATCTTCGCCAGCTCGCCGTTCGGCGGCGCCGTCGGCAGCGAGTTGAGGTGTGCGGCCTTCAGGCTCTCGCGCAGGTAGACCTCCTGGCTCTGCCCGCGAATGGCCGCCACGGTGATACCGGCGCGGTCCACGTCGGCCGAGCGCGTGATCGTGGAGTCACCGCGAACGGCGTAGGTGCTGCCGGTGATCGAGTAGTCGTCCGCGTAGTCGACCTGCGTGGCGCGCGCCGCCTCGTAGGCCAGGAACCCGATGTCGACCTTCCCGTCGCGCACGCTCTCGAGCACGGCGCCCGCGGAGGGGAGCGGCGTGATCTCGTACTTCACGCCGAGTCGCCGGGCCAGCTCGCGCACCAGGTCGGCGGCGGGGCCGGTGATCGCTTGTGTTTTGGGGTCGACCCGCCCCTGGTTGGGGTTGTTCTCGATGAACGATGCCCGAAGCGTGCCCGTGGGCGCCAGGTCGGCGCCCTGTAACGGAAGCCCAAGGGCGACGACGAGTCCAAGGATCACGGATGGCATAGTGCGTCTACTATATAGCCATGACGCGCTGGCTGGTCTCCTCTGCCCTGGTGGTGGCCGCGGGCGGCGCGGCCGAGGCACATCACTCCATCTCCGGCTACTACAACCAGTCGCGCGCGACGACGATCGACGGCGTGGTGGTGGAGTTCCAGTTCATCAATCCGCACCCCTCTCTCGTCGTCGACGTGCGCGGCAACGGCGCGTCAGAGCGCTGGCAGCTCGAGATGGACAATCGTTTCGAGATGACTGACATCGGGTTCACCGAGACGACGCTGCGCCCCGGCGATCGCGTGGTGGTAACGGGAAGCCCCGCGCATCGGGAGCCGCGACGCATGTACATCCAGCGGCTCGATCGGCCTGCCGACGGCTTCAGCTATCACCAGGTGAACAACCGGCCGCAGCTGCGCAGCCGTCCGCGCTGAGTCTTACGCTTCCAGGCTGGCGACCCTGAGTCTGGCGTCCTGCGTCTTGAGCTTCGTCAGATAAATGCCCGCTCCGATCGCGGTCATCACCGCGACGCTGAGCACACCCGACAACCAGACGCCCTGATATTCCGCCAGCGGGCTCGAGCTGCCTCCGCGCATGGCGATGCCCAGATAGCCGCTCCATGCGAGCGAGGTGGCGCCAACCAGCTGGCCGCACATGTTGACGAAGCCGGTGATCGAAGCCGTCTTGTCGGGGCCGTACGTTTCCGAGACCGACGCCGTGATGAGCGTAAAGCAGTTCACGGAGGTCCCCGCGAGCGCCGCGATCGGCGCGAGCAGCCAGAGCCCTGTCACCTGCATCGAGAGCAGCTGGAACGCTGCGATGATCACCACGAGCCACGCGAGGACGACGGCCATCCGTGAAATACCGCGCTCGACGAGCGCGTCGGACAGCCTGCCGGCGAGTGGCACTCCGAGGCCGCGGCCGATGAGCGAGTACACGACGGTCGCGAACAGGCCGCCCGCCACGACTGCCGCGTTCGTCTCGTAGCCGTACGCGGAGGAATAAACGTCGGCCAGGTAGATCGCGATCCACGCCTGCCCGGTGCGCGTCCCGACCATGAACCCCGCAAAGAGCGTGCTGTAGCACCACAGATACGGATCGCGGAGCAGCCGCCACGCAAACGGCTTCTTCGTCGTCGCGGGCTGCCCGGGGGGCGCCGACCGGAGGAACGCGAAACAGAGCAGGCCCATGGCGACCAGAGCCACGGCCATCGTGTTGGTCGCCTGGCGCCATCCCGACGCAAACGAGATGGCGAGCACCGGCAGCAGGAAATACGCGGCGCCTTCGCCGAGCGCGCCGCCCATCCCGCCGAACGCCGACTGGCTGAAACCGCGCTCGTGGGGTGGAAACCAGCGGGCCACGCCGCCTGACACCGACACGTACGCCGCGGCCGCGGCCACGCCGGCGGCGGCGCGCCAGAGCAGAAGCGCCGTCTCGGACTGACTGGTCGCAAACCCCGCCATCGTCGCGGCCATGAGCAGGATGCCCAGCGTCGCGGCGCTGCGGCTTCCGAACGTGTCGGCGGCAATCCCCCACGGCATCTGGCAGATCGCGTAGGAATAAAAGAACACCGCACCGAGCAGGCCAAGCATGCCGCGGTCGAGATCGAAGTCGGCCTGCATGAACCGCTGGATGCCGGTGTAGTTCTGCCGCGCGAAGTGGCTCGTCGCGTACGCGAGGATGCCGAAGACGAGGATGACCCAGCGGTACGCAGGCATATGGATGGATGTCCTACCCGGCGTAAATCCAGAAGTCGCTCACGAGGCACGCCCCCGATGGCGGCAGCGGGCCGGGTACCTGCACCGCCGCGAAGGGATGGGGCTGCCGGCCATTCTTATCGAGCCAGGCCGCGGACACGCCGGCGAAGTCTCTGATATCGGTCAGGAAGTACTGCGCGCGGACCACGTGGCGCATCGACGCGCCGACGGCCGTGCACACCGCATCGGCATACGAGAGCACCGTGGCGCCTTGGGCCTGGCCTCTCAAGCTCAGGCCGTCGAGCGCGGCCGCGTTTTCGACGGAGGGGACCACGCCGTCGCGTCCCACCGCCATCACACCGGAGGGGAAGACGAGCTCGCCCGCTCGCACGCAGGGTCCATAGGTCGCCGCCGGCGGAATGGAGACGTCGACCACCTGCTTGCGGCGGGTGGCGCCGTTCTTCAGCGCGATCAGATTGATCTCGAGCGAGCTCTCGGAACTCGAATAGTCCTTCGCCGGCACCAAGGTGACTGCGCACGGAATGGTCTTGAAGTACTGCGACCAGACGTCCAGGAAGTCGGGGAAGTTGTCGACGCCGCGGATGTACGCCTGTGCCTTGAGGCTCTGCTCGAGCGACGATCCGGCCGCCTCGAGCGACGGCACGAGCCGCTGCGTGATCACGTAGTGCACCTGTCGGCGGAAGCTCGACTCGCCTTGCCAACGGGCGACCGCCGGGACCTCCACGCCGGCTGCCAGCCTGCCGTTCTGCTGCAGCGCCTGGTTGCCCGCGACGAACACGAAGTCGTTGACGGCCACCGCCGGTGTATAGCCCGACGCCGAAATCGGCTCGCCAGGCAGCGTCACCTTCTCCATCATCCAGCCCGCACTGGGGACGATGGCGATCATGGAGGCGTGCGTGTTCGCACGCGCGCTGAAACAGCGCTCCATGATGATCGACGTGCTCGGCGGAATGTACGCGCCGAACTCGGCAAACCGCGCCAGGTGGTACGCCGACACCGCCGCGCCCGACGTGTAGTACTGGTCGAGGCGCACCGCGTTCGACAGATCCGACCCGAGCTCCTTCAGGATCGTCCGCATCCGCCGCAGGATGTAGTCGGCCTCGCGGCGCAGCGGCGGCCGTCCGCTCAGGCGATTGGCAGCCGGTCCCTCGACCTCCGGCGCCAGGCCCTTCTCGAAGTCGTACGCTTCGTGGCCCGTGAGAAACAGCCACGGCCCGGCCTTGACCGCATACGCGTAGGCGGCCGCGCCTCCCGCAAGCCGATCGACCGACTTCACCGTGAGCGCGCCGGCCGATTGCGCCCGCGCCGCCTGCGTCGCCGCGACGGCCGCGGCCAGCGTTGCGGTCGTCTGCAGAAAGCCGCGCCGGTCGATGGTGGGCTGCTGCATCAGGACACGCTCGCCGGGTCCGAAAGGACCCGGCCTGCGGCGGGCGTCAGCAGATCCGCAAGCGCGGTGACGTCCGCGATCTGCTCGATCGCAGCCAGCGCGCTCCACGCCCGCGCCGCTGCATCAGGCGGAAGCGACCGCCGCGCGCACGACGCGAACTTGGCCGCCAGCTCCTCTTGGCTCGCGGGCTGCGCCGGGTATCCGCGTGCGCCGCTGGCCGACGCCGTCAGGACGCGTCCGCTGCGCAGGCGCACCGTCACGCGCGCATGCGAGAGCGGGGCCTCGGCGTCGAATGCCGGATCGACGCGCATCGTGACCTTCGGGACGAGCGCCTGAATGGCCGGGGCCTGGATGCGCGCCGGCTCGAAGGTGGCGATCCCCACCTCGCCGTCGACGATGGCCGCCGCCGCGCAGAATGGCATGCTGAATTTGCCTTCGAGCCCTGTGGCCGGCCGATCATAGATCAGCAGCCGCGGCGTCATGGAATCCACCTCGATCTCGATCGCCTCGACGTCGCCCGCGGCGAGGCGTTCGCGGCGGCGCAGGTCGAGCAGGAGGTCGATCGTCGGGTGCGTGGCCGCGCACGAGGGATAGAGCTTGACGGTGATGCCGGTCGCCCGAATCTCCCAGTGCGAGTCGAGGTCGACGACTGCGCGCTCGAGCGTCGTCTGCTGCGCGTCCATCGCCGCGAGAAACCCCTGCGGACCATCGAGCGATCGCTCGCTGGCGGTATAGCCCCGCGCGGCGAGCCGCGCCGCGACGACGCCGTTTCGCGCGGCCATTCCGGCGTGCAGCGGCTTCACCATGCTGCCCAGGTTCTCCTTGAGCCCGCAGGCAGACGAGGCCGCGATCCCGAGCGCATGGCCGGTCTGCGTCGGCGTGAGCCCGAGCACCCGCGCCGCAGCGGCTGCGGCTCCGACGGTCCCGATCGTCGACGTGCAGTGCCACCCGCGCTCGTGGTAGTGCCGCGGATTCATCACGATTCCGAGACGGCACTCGAGCTCGAAGCCGACGACGAACGCGTCGAGGAGCGCCGCACCGGATGCGCGCGTGAGCTCGCCGGCCGCGAGCGCCGCCGGCAGCAGCGCGCAGCTCGGGTGCGCGAGCGAGACGAAGCACATGTCGTCGAAGTCGAGCGCGTGAGCCGCCACGCCGTTGGCGAACGCCGCCCAGCTCGCGCCCGTGCGCGCGGGGGTGCCGACGATGGCACACGGGCCCTGTCCTTCGTCCACGGCCATGGCCTGAACGAGGCGCGCCGCCGGCTCGGTCGCACCGGCGAGCATCACGCCGAGCGTGTCGCGGACCGCGGCGGCTGCGGTCGCGCGCGCCGGTCGCGGAGGGATCGCGTGCGCGACGAACTCGACCAGAAGCGCGGCTTCGGGTGTCACTAGTACGACCTTGGCAAGCCGAGCACGTGCTCGGCCACGTAGCTGAGGATCAGGTTCGTCGAAATCGGCGCGACCTGATAGAGGCGCGTCTCCCGGAACTTCCGCTCCACGTCGTACTCTTCGGCGAAGCCGAACCCGCCGTAGGTCTGCACGGCGACATTGGCCGCCTCCCATGACGCATCGGCCGCCAGCAGCTTCGCCATGTTCGCCTCGGCGCCGCACGGCTCGCCGCGGTCGAAGAGGTCGGCGGCGCGGATGCGCATGAGATCCGCGGCCTCGACGCTGACGTGCGCGCGGGCGATCGGAAACTGGACGCCCTGGTTCTGCCCGATCGGCCGGCCGAACACGACCCGCTCCTTCGCATAGCGGGCGGCGCGCTCGACGAACCAGCGGCCGTCGCCGATGCACTCGGCCGCAATGAGAATGCGCTCGGCGTTCAATCCGTCGAGCAGGTACCGAAATCCCTTGCCTTCCTCGCCGATCAGGTTTTCAGCGGGCACCTTCAGCCCGTCGAAGAACAGCTCCGTGGTCGAGTGGTTCATCATCGTGCGGATCGGACGGATCGTCAGGCCGCGGCCGACCGCCTCGCGCACGTCGACGAGCAGCATCGAGAGGCCCTCGGTGCGCTTCGTCACCTGCTCGAGCGGAGTGGTCCGCGCCATCAGCAGCATCAGGTCGGAGTGCTCCGCGCGAGAGATCCAGACCTTCTGCCCCGTGACCACGTAGTCGTCGCCCCGCCGGACGGCCATCGTCTTCATCTGCGTCGTGTCGGAGCCCGTGGTCGGCTCGGAGACGCCGAACGCCTGGAGCCGCAGCGACCCGTTCGCGATCGCAGGCAGGTAGGTCCGCTTCTGTGCTTCGCTGCCGTGCCGCAGCAGCGAGCCCATGATGTACATCTGCGCGTGGCAGGCGGCGGCGTTTCCGCCGCAGCGGTTGATCTCTTCGAGGATGACGGCCGCCTCGGCGATGCCGAGCCCGGATCCGCCGTACTCCGTCGGGATGAGCGCCGCGAGGAAGCCCGCTTCCGTCAGTGCCTGCACGAACTCCTCCGGATAGCCGCGCTCCCCATCCAGCCGGCGCCAGTACGCGTCCGGAAAGCGCGCCGAAATCTCGCGAATGCTCTGCCGCAGGCTCCGGTGCAGGTCGGCCTGCTCGCTGATCGCCATTGTCATCACATCTCTATCCGAACGCCGTCGGCCCGAGGAGCGCCTCCCGGAACCGGTTCTTGATGTGCGTGCCGTCGCGCAGCGGCACGCGCAGCGGCGGCTGGTTGGCGAGCACCTTGACGACCAGCAGCACCGGCCCCGGACCGCCGTACAGCGCCGGCAGGAAGCCGTCGAGCGCCTGCGAGGCGGTGACCGTCGAGGCGATCGGAAAGCCGGCCGCACGCGCCATGGCGGCGAGGTCGACGCCGCGCGCCGTGTGCGACATCTGCATGCCGGTCTCGCCGTACCGCTCGTTGTCGAGCACGACGATCGACAGGTTCGGCGGGCGCTCGGCGCCGATCGTGGCGAGGCTGCCGAGCCCCATCAACAGCTCACCGTCGCCGGTGATCACCACGACGCGCCGGGACGGCTGCGCCAGAGCCAGCCCGAGGCCGACCATCGCGGCGCCCCCCATAGCGCCCCACAGGTAGAAATTGAGCGGCGAATCGGCGGCCGCGGCCACATCCCACGTCGGCGATCCCAGCCCCGTGACGATGAGCGCGTCGTCGCGGTGACGCAGGACGGCGGCGACGGCTTCGCGACGGTCCAGCATCCTCTCCACTAAAACGTCTTGGCCCCGATGAGGCGCTGCGCGATGAGCAGCGCGACCGCGCGGTTGGAGACGAACGCCAGCTGCGCGCCCGCCGCAACGCTCGGGCCGAGGTCGTGCGCGTCCTCGACGCGCTGGACGATGACGCCGCTCGCGGCGAGGACGGCGGCCGCCGTCTGCCCCATCGGCACCTGCCACGGATTGGTCTCGCCCCACTGGCCGCGCATGGTCACGATCATCAAGAGCGGAAAGCGGCACTCTTCCACGAGCGCCAGCATGTTGATGCAGTTGCCCACGCCGCTCGACTGCATCAGCAGCACGCCGCGGACGCCGCCCAGCCAGGCGCCGGCGACGAGTGCAATGCCTTCCTCTTCGGTCGTCAGCGACACCGCGCGCATCGCGGCGTGCCCGCGTCGGGCACATAGGCGACCTGTCCGATCTCTGCGTCCTTGAGCGCGTCGTAGATGTACTGGGACCAGACCGACTGGGATTCATCCGCCATGGGGTGAGTAGGAATCATACCCGGGGACGCCGGGTCTGCGGCGCTCGGCGTACGCGCGCCGCCAGACCCGGCCTACGTACGTCGAGAGCGAGAGTACGATCGATCTACCATAGACAGCCATGAGCTTCCCTGCCGCCCATCGACGTGTGGTGACCAGCACCGCGGTCGTGCTGGTTCCGCTCCTGACGCTCCTCGCGGCCGAGGGCGTCGCGCGGCGGCGCATCGAGGGGCATCACATCTCGGTCGACTTCACGATTGCCGGCGGCCGCGTCGACGACACGGTCATTGCGAACACGCCCCCGTTCTTCGGCGCGGAACCCGCCGAGATCCTCGGCACCCGCTGATGATGCACGCCGGGCCACCGTCGGGCGACCGTCCAACCGGCCGAATGCACGGGACGCGGTCCCGCGTCTGCGCCACGCACGGCGTGATCGCGACGACCGTCCAACCGGCCGAATGCACGGGACGCGGTCCCGCGTCTGCGCCACGCACGGCGTGATCGCGACGAGCCAGCCGCTCGCCTCGGCCGCCGGCCTGCAGGTGCTGCAGCAGGGCGGCAACGCGATCGATGCCGCCGTCACCGCCGCGGCGGTCCTCGCCGTCGTCGAGCCGACGATGACCGGGGTCGGCGGGGATCTCTTCGCGCTGGTCATCGACGCGAAGAGCCGCACGCCACAGGCGTTGAATTCGAGCGGACGCGCCGGCGCGCGCGCCGACGCCGAGGCGCTGACCGGGCGCGGCGTCACCGCCATGCCCCTGCACGGCCCGCTGACCGTCACGGTGCCCGGATCGGTGGCCGGCTGGGCCGAGCTCCTGCGCGCACACGGATCGATCCCACTGGCCCGGGCGCTGGCGCCGGCCATTCGCTATGCCCGTGAGGGGTTTCCCATTTCTGACATCCTGGCGGCGCAGTGGGAGGCGGTCGCGCCGCGGCTCGCGTCCGATCCCGAGGCGGCCCGCGTCCTGCTCCCGAACGGCCGCGCCCCGGTCGCGGGCGAGCTGTTCCGCAATCCCGACCTCGCCTCGACGCTCGAGCAGATTGCGAACGGCGGTCCCGGCGTCCTCTACCAGGGCGCGATCGGCGCTGCCGTCGCGGAGCACGTGGCACGTCTCGGCGGCTTTCTCACGGCGGCCGATTTCGCCGCGCACCGGGCCGGTTGGGTCGAGCCGATCGCGACGACCTACCGCGGCCGGACGGTGTACGAGCAGCCGCCCAACACGCAGGGGTTCGTCGCGCTCGAGATGCTGAACATCCTCGAGGGGTACGACGTCGGCGGCATGGGCCACAACAGCGCCGACTTCCTGCACGTCTACAGCGAGGCGAAGCGCGTTGCGTTTGCCGACCGCGCGGCGTACCTGGCCGACCGCGATCACGTGCCGTCGGAGCTGCTGGCGCTGCTCGTCTCGAAGGAGTACGCGGCCGATCGCCGCAAGCAGATCGACCTGCGCCGCGCCGCGATGTCGTGGGACCCCGCCGTTGCGCCGGTCCGCGGAACCCGGCCTACGTACGCGGGAGAGCATAGCGGGGATACCGTCTACCTTGCCGCCGCCGAGGGTACCGGCATCGCGCTGCACTCGCGCGGCGCCGGCTTCACGCTCGCGCCGGGCCACCCGAACCGGCTCGCGCCCGGCAAGCGCCCGGCGCACACGCTGGTTCCCGCCATGCTGGTCGACGGGGACCGCGTGATGGCGTTCGGCGTCATGGGCGCCGACAACCAGGCGCAGGCCCACGCACAGATCGTCACCAACGTGGTCGACTTCGGGATGCACGTCCAGGACGCGGGTGAAGTGGCGCGAGTGCGGCACTTCGAAGAAGGCCTCGCCGTCGAGTCCGGTGTTCCCGAGACCGTTCGCGCCGCCCTGCGCGCGCGCGGCCATGCCGTCGTCGACGGCCGCGGCCTGGTGGGCGGGTATCAGGCGGTCGTGCTCGATCGCCGCACGGGCATCCTCGAGGCCGGCTCCGATCCGCGGAAAGACGGCCTCGCGATCGGCTGGTAGCCGCTCTAGGTGTCGACGATCGCGTCGACTTCGGATCGATCCCGCCAAACGCCTCACGATGCGCGCGCGCGAACTCGTTGAACGTGGAGATGTCCGTCAGATACGTACGGGTCCGCGCGACGTCCTCCAGACCGGCGCCGACGCGCGTCGCGCGGGAGTAGGCGACGCGCCGCTCCCAGCGCGTGCCGCTATAGACGTGCCTGCGCGCAGTCATCCCGTCCGGCGCCACCGGGCGCGTGCGGCCTTGCGCGCGATGTCGCGCCGGCGCTGGGGTGACAACGCCTTGGCCCGGGCGCGGCCGCCCTTCAGCCCGCCGAGGCGTCCGATCTCGGCGGCCAGCGGATTCTTCGGGATGGCGCCGCGCGCCACGATGGCCATGCGCTCGGTCGGGGCGTGGCAACTCGAACACGGCGGGCCGATCTCGTCGGTTTCCTCGTTCTCCAGCGCTTCCTGAATGGCGTCACAGACCAGACATTGCCGCCGCGCCACGATCAGGGTGCGGGACGGACCCTTTGCGGCCATCGCGTCCCGCAGCGTACTATGCTTGACCGCTCATGTAAAGCGAGAACGGATTCGAGACACGCGTGGCCGCGCGTGTCGGACGCCGCTACACGCCCGGCTGCGTTCGCCGCGTCGTGCGACGCATGCTTGACCGCTTAAGTACTCGGTACGGCTTGTGCACTCCCCGAACACACCGACGCCATCTGTGCGCGCGCGATACGACTGTGGCGTCTTTCCACCATGAGCGAAGTCGTGCTGGAGTACCCGGTTCGGACCCGCCTTGGCGCCGAGTTGACGGTCCGCGTCTATGCGGCGGAGGCTGGCGACGGCACACGTCGGTGGCACGGTTGGATCGAGTTCGTCCCACGCGGCGAGAACTGGGCGCTGCGCACCCCGCCAGAGACGACGCAACCCAACAGGACGTGCGTCGTGTACTGGGCGGCCGGCCTTACGCCGGTCTACCTGGAAGGCGCGTATCGACGCGGGCTTGCCCGGGGACCAATTCGGTGGCACGCCGCCACCAGCCAGGTTCGGTGGTCCGGCACGGACCCCGCTACGACGGCCCACCGTGAGCCCGAACTCCAATTCACCACCGACGATCAACGCTTCCTGAGATCACTCGGCATCGCGGCTCCCAATGCACACGGCCGGTGGGCATGACTCTCATCCGCCATGGGCCGGCCACGTCGCCGGACCAGCGCAAGGATCTTCTCGACGTCTTCGAACGGGTGCTTCGGGAAGGAGGCGTGTTCGACATCGTGGAGACCGACGACGGCGAGCACGGCTACTCCATCTGGCTGACCGTCACGGTCGCCGGCGTCGACGTGCTGAAGGCGGTTGCGAGCCTGTCGTGGCGCCGCCTGCTGCAGTCTCCGGATTGATGCCCGCCTCGCGGCTCAGGCGCGCTCCAGGATCTCGATGAGCACGGCGAGATCCTGGTTGGACTTGCCCTCCGCGATGAGCCGATCCAGGTGGGCGCGAACGACGGCCGCGGCCGGCAGCGCCTGGCCAACCTCGCGCGCCAGGTCGAGGACGATGGAGAGATCCTTGTCGTAGAGGCGGGTCGCCATGCCGGGCGTGAACTGCCGTTCCTGCGGGTCGCTATGCGACCCGCTAGCCAGCGCTGTCTGGCGGCCCACAAGGTGGGCCGCCATCCGCGCGCCGAAGACGTCGAGCACGCGGCTCGAGGCGATGCCGCCGAGGAGCGCTTCCCGCAGCCGCTGCGGATCGAGGCCGTAGCGCGCGCCGAGCGCGAGCGCTTCCGCGACCCCTTCCGCGTTCACCAGCAGCGCGAGCTGGTGGCATGCCTTGGCGATCTGGCCGGCGCCGTGGCCGCCCATGTGCACGATCTGGCGGCCGAGCCGCTCCAGAATCGGGCGCGCCCGCTCCAGTACCGCGGCGTCACCGCCGACCATGATGGTCAGCGTCGCCGCCTCCGCGCCCGCGGGTCCGCCGGTCACGGGTGCATCGAGCATCCACACCTGCCGCTCGGCAAGCTGCCCGGCCATGCGGCGCGTCGCCTGCGGCGCGATCGTGCTCATGTCGATGACGATGGTTCCAGATCGCGCGCCGCTGGCCACGCCGTCCGGCCCGAGCAGCACCTCCTCGACGTCGCGTGTCGCGGTCACCATCGTGATCACGAGGTCGGACCGTGCGGCGAGGTCCGCCGGGCTGGAGGCGCGTGACGCGCCCGCCGCGACGAGCGGCGCAGCGGCTTCGGACCGCCGCGCGTAGACGCACAGCGGGTATCCGGCCCCGACGAGATGCAGCGCCATCGGCCGCCCCATGACGCCGAGGCCAACGAACCCTATGCGCATCTATCCCGGCGCCGCGCCCTGGGTGTTGACGAAGACGGCATAGAGCGACTGGCTCGCCACCATGAAGAGCCGATTGCGCTTCGGTCCGCCGAAGCAGACGTTGGCGCACACTTCGGGGAGGCGGATACGGCCGATCAGCCGGCCATCGGGGTTCCAGACGGTCACGCCGTTGTAGCCGACGGCGCGGCCCGCATTGCTCGAGCACCAGACGTTGCCGTCGACGTCGCACCGCGCGCCGTCTGGTCCGCATGTGACGCCATCGACCATGAAGTTGCTGAAGAGACGCCGATTCGCGACGCGCGTGTTCTGGACGTCGAAGACGTACATCTCACCCATCCCGCCCGGTCCCTTGTCGCCCGGGCCGCGTCCGGTCGAGATCACGTACAGCCGCTTGTAGTCGGGCGAGAACACGAGGCCGTTCGGATCGGGCACCTGATCCTCGCCGATGACCATCTCCACCTTTCCGCTCGGATCGACCCGGTAGACCGCCGTCGGCAGCTCGCGTCGGAACCGCCCCAGCTCCGGCGGCTGCCCGAGGCGAGGGTTGAGCCGCCCCGCCGGATTCGTCGGTCCACCCGCCTCGTCCGGCTGCCCCTCGAAGAGCCCGCCGCCGTAGGGCGGGTCGGTGAACCAGTAGCTGCCGTCCGGGTGCGGTACGACGTCGTTCGGCGAGTTGAGCCGCTTGCCGCCGAAGGTGTCGGCGATGATCGTCACCGATCCGTCGTGCTCGTATCGAACGACGCGGCGCATCAGGTGCTCGCAGGAGAGCTGGCGTCCCTGGAAGTCGAACGTGTTGCCGTTGCTGTTGTTGGCCGGGAACCGGAACACGCTGATGTGACCGTCGTCCCCGCTCCAGCGCATCTGCCGGTTGTTGGGAATGTCGCTGAAGACGAGATACTTCCCCTGTCCGCTCCACGCCGGACCCTCGAGCCACTGTCCGCCGGTCCACAGCCGGCGGATCGCGTTCTGCGGTTGCACGTAATTGTTGAACTGCGGATCGACGGTCAGGACGTCCGGGTCGTTGAAGTAGGTCGTCGGCTCGTCGAAGTCACGCGGAGGATTCGTGACGGTCGAGCGCGGCTCGGCGCGCTGTGCCAGAAGATCGCCGGCCCCAATCGTGGCGCCTGCCGCCACGCCGAGTGCCTTCACGGCGGCGCGGCGCGAGATCAGGGCGTGCTTCATGAGGCCCGTATCTTACTGGATTCGTGGCGGTATCGCGGGGACCGGACGTATCATCGGCACACGGAGACATCATGCGACTGACATTCGCCCTGCTGCTCTGCGCGGCGTCGCTGCTGAATGGCTGCGCCCGGCAACCCGACGCGGACGACATTGCGATCGACGGCGATGATATCGGCGGCGTGGTCACGAGCGCGAACGGACCCGAAGCGGGCGTGTGGGTCATTGCCGAGACGCGCGACCTGCCGACGCCCTTCGCAAAGATCGTGGTCACCGACGATCAAGGGCGCTACGTCGTCCCCGATCTGCCGACGGCCTTGTACCGCGTGTGGGTGCGCGGCTATGGGCTGGTGGACTCACCCGTCGTTCAGGCGAAACCAGGTCGTGCACTCGCGCTGACCGCCGTGGTGGCGCCCGACGCGCGCGCGGCCGCGCAGTACTATCCGGCCGGCTATTGGGCCTCGCTGCTGCGGATTCCCGACAAGACGGAGTTCCCCGGGACGGGCCCGCAGGGAAACGGCGTCGCGCCTGGCATGAAGGACCAGGGGCAGTGGCTCGCGTGGATGAAGAACGGCAGCTGTTACACGTGCCACCAGTTCGGGAACAAGGCGACCCGCGAGATCCCGAACGAGCTCGGCGCCCTGCTGCCCTCCACGGATGCGTGGGTGCGGCGTATTCAGTCGGGTCAGGCTGGCGCGGACATGGTGCGGGAGCTCGGCCTCTTCGGCGCACCGCGAGCCCTGGCCATGTTTGCCGACTGGACCGACCGCATCGCGAAGGGCGAGCTGCCGCCCGCGCCGCCACGTCCGCAGGGTCTCGAGCGGAACGTCGTCATCACGCAGTGGCACTGGGCCGACGAGAAGACGTACCTCCACGATCAGGTATCGACCGACCGCCGTCGTCCGACGATCAATGCCAACGGACCGATCTATGGCGCGCCCGAGCTCAGCGCCGACTACATCCCGGTGCTCGACCCCGTCCGTCACACGCCGAGCAAGATCCCGGTTACAGCACGCGATCCGCACACGCCGATCGCACCCGGAAAGGTTCTGCAGCCGTCCCGCTACTGGAGCGACGAGGCGATCTGGACGAGTCGGATGGACATTCACAATCCGATGATCGATGGCCAGGGACGCGTCTGGCTGACGGCGCGCGTGCGTCCGCCCGAGAATCCCGCGTGGTGCCGCACGGGGTCGAGCCATCCGTCGGCGCGCCGCTTCCCAATCGAGAGCGCCGTACGGCACGCAGCGATGTACGACCCCAAGACGAAGCAGCTGACCCAGATCAGCACCTGCTTCGACACCCACCACCTGATGTTTGCGGAGGACGCGAACAACACGCTCTGGTTCAACGGCTACGGCAGCCCGTACTTCGGGTGGATCGACACGAAGGTGTTCGACGAGACGAAAGACGAAGTGAAGGCGCAGGGGTGGACGGCGCTCGTCCTCGACACGAACGGCAACGGGCGCCGCGACGAGCAGGACACGCGCATTGCCGACGCGCCCTACACCGTGAATCCTGCGCCGGAGGGATCCGTGTGGGGGTCCGTGCTCGGGTTCCCCGGCGCGATCGTTCGCCTCGTCCCGGGACCCAATCCAACGGAGACCGCCCTGGCCGAACGGTACGAAGTGCCGTGGCAGACCCCCGACGCGCCCATTCAGGGATACTCGCCGCGCGGCATGGACGTCGATCGCAACGGCGTCGCCTGGGTCGCGCTCGGCAGCGGGCACCTCGCGAGCTTCGATCGCCGCAAGTGCCGCGGCCCGCTCAACGGGCCGAAGGCCACCGGACGCCACTGCCCGGAAGGGTGGACGCTCTATCCGCAGCCGCTGCCTCAGTTCCAGAACGTCAAGGACAACGGAAGCGTTGAGGGGAGCTACTTCGCGTGGGTCGATCAGTTCGACGCGCTTGGCCTCGGTCCGAACACCCCGATCGCAACAGGCAACCAGTCGGACGCGTTCCTGGCGCTGCACGAGGGGCGGTGGGTGGTGCTGCGCGTGCCGTATCCGATGGGCTTCTACACGAAGTGGCTCGATGGCCGCATCGATGACCCGAACGGCGGCTGGAAAGGACGAGGGCTGTGGTCGACGGTCAGCAGCCGCACGCCGTTTCACATGGAAACGGGCAAGGGCACGCCGCCAATTGCCATGCATTTCCAGCTGCGGCCGGATCCGCTGGCGAAATAGCGATCAGCGCTGCGACGGCTCGTTGATCGTGACCTGAATGCGCTTGCGGAACTTCACGGGCTTGCCGTCGACGGTCGCGGGGTAATAGAGCCACCGGCTGGCTGCCGCGAGCAGGAGCTTGTCGTACGACGCGATGGTCGGTACCAGCATCGACGCCGATTCGACGGCGCCTCCTTCGTCGATGAGGACCTCAACGACGCCCTTGACGCCGCCGGGACGGACGGCACCCGGAAAGCGCGGCAGCTCCTGGTGAATCGCGACCGGCGGCACCACCTCGCGCTCGTCGCCGGTGTAAATGCGCGGCGGCAGGACGACCGGCGCAGGCGGCGGAGGCGGTGGGGGCGGCGGCGCGATCGCCTTGACGCTCAGATCGTGAAAGCCCGACGCCAGCGTCCGCAGATCCGCCAGCGGCGGCTGCGAGGCGGACTGCGCCATATCCGGATCGTTCAGCACGTCGATGACGCGGCGAAAGCCGGTGGCCGCGTCGACGAACATCTTGCGGTCATAGGCCGTCTTCGCCTCCGCATACTGCTGCTGCACGACGACGGGCAGCACGCGACGTCTGGCATCGGTGAACGCCGCGCGGAGCCGCGGCGAGAGATCGTCGGCAGGACGGTACATCGGGTTCTGGGTGACCAGCGTCTCGAGCGCGCGGTCGGCGTCGGCACGCCGCCCGAGCGCCACGAAACAGAGCGCGCGGTAGAGCTCCGCGGTCTGCCGCTCCTCGCGCGCCGCCGCCGCCGGCAGCCCGTCGAGCACGCGAAGCGCTTCTTCGTACTCAGCGGCGGCGTACAGCTGCCGCGCCGACGCGAGCGGGTCCTGCCCGTGCAGGCGCGGAGAGGTCGCCAGCATCATCACGACACACGCCGCGAGCATTCCTGCCGGCCGCATCTCACCGCTTCCTGAGATCGACGCTCAGCCGCGCTGGCGCCGTGAGCGTGACCGTCGTCCGCACGACCTGCTCGCCGAGCTCGGGGTGGCGGAACACGACCTCGTGCGGCCCGATCGGCACCGCGACGTTGCCGATCGGCGTCTCGCCGACGCGCTCGCCGTCGATCCACACTTCGGCCCACGGCTGCGCGTTCAGCGCGACCGACCCGTTCGGCCATTCGAGCCTGATCGGCGCGACCTGGCCGGGCGCGACGTTGACGACGCGCGTGGCACGGAAACCGAGCGCCTCGTTGACGAGATCGAGCTCATGGCGGCCGACCGCGACCATGATCCGGTCGCTGCGGCTGCTGCCGAGCAGCCGCTCCCGCTCGTAGACCTGCACGTCGACCGGCGCAGCGACGGCAATCCACCCGGACACGGGCACGCCCTGCGGCGTCGTCATCGGCACGACGAGCGACGCCGTCGCGCCTGCCTCCACGGCCACCTCCTGTGTCACGGAGATCAGATCGTTGGCCAGCACCACCGTGTGTGCGCCAGGCTGCAGGTCCTCGACCGTCACTGGAGTCTGGCCGCGGGCCACGCCGTCGACGGTCACGCGCGCGCCCGGCGGGTCCGTCCGGACCTGGAGCTCGCCTGTGGTCGGCTGCACGGCGGTCGGCAGATCGAGAAACTGCGAGACCGTATTGCCGGCGGCGATTGTCAGCGGAATCGTGCGTCGCTCCGCTCCGTTGACGACCTCCAGCACGTGCGCGCCCGGCGACAGCGCGATCGTGAGCGGCGTGAATCCGCGAGGCTCGCGGTCGACGATGGCCGCGGCGCCCGGTGGGTTGGAATCGACGATCAGGGTGCCGGTCGCTTCGGCGGCAGCGGGAGGCGTGACATACCAGCGCCCGGCGAACCCGCCTGCGGAGGCGAGCACACCGAGGACGACGACGGCGGCGATCCACCGGCGTCGCCACCACGGCGCCTCGCCCGGAGCGCTGTCCGTCCGCTCTTCCTTTTCTCTCTCTCGCTCCGCAGGCGCCGGCTGCGGCGGACGCACCGGCGGCACTGGCGCCGCAGCGGCGCGAGCAGGCGCCACTGGCGGCGGCACCGGTGTCGCGGCTGGCGGTGCGGGCGGGGTGGCGGATGGCGACACCGCAACAGCGGCCGCGGCCGGACGCGGCTCGGCGGCGACAACCGGCATCGCCACCGGAACCGCCTTCGATCGGCTGGCGCCGCTCGCCGCGGGCGTCGATGGAGCGGGTTCGGCTGGTGCGGACGCGAGCGGTGCATGCTTCGCGTACTGCGCCAGGAACGCGCGCACGGCGGCGACGGCGGCAACCTGATCGCCCGTACCCATGATGCGGTCGAGCTCCGCGCACGCTTCAACCGCCGATGGGAACGACTGGCGCGCGTCGAGCTGCAGCGCACGAGCGAGCCACGTGCGCACGGCGGCCGGCAGCGGCTCGACGCCGCCCGCCGCGGTGAGCCCCCACGCGCGCTCTGCCAGCGGTCCGATCCGGTCGGGGAACTCCTCGCTGTAGAGCGGGCGGCCGACGATGAGCGCGAGCGCCACGGCGCCGACCTGCAGGATGTCGGCGCGCTGATCGAACCGCGGCGTGCCCATCGGATTCGGCAGCGGGATGCCGAACTCCTTCCAGTAGCGCTCGTGCGTGAAGTGGAGCTGCTCGAGCGCGGCGCCCAGCGCGTGCTCGACGACGACCAGGCGGCCGTGCGAGGCGACGACAAGGCGCTCGGGCGCGATGGAGCCGTGAGAAATGCCGTGCAGCTGCTCGTGCAGCGCGGCTACCGCCTGGACGAGCTGCCGGATCAAGTGAAGCGCGGCATTGATGTCGAGCGGCAGGAGCTGCTGTTCGGCGACGCTCAGCACGTCCGACAGCCGCGCGCCCGGTGCGCACTCGGAGACGAGCGCCAGGGCCGCGGTGTCCTGACCGAGGCGCTGCACGCCGCGCACGCGCGCGAAGGCAGGGTGCTGGAACGCCGCGAGCGCGCCCACGCGCTCGCGAATTGAGAACTCGAACGACGAGGCGGCAGTCAGCGAGTCGCTGAACGCAAGTACCTCGAGCTTCTCACCGCCGGGGCCGGGCAGGTGATAGCGCTTGCCGAGGCCGTCCTCGAATGACACGGGGTGAGACCGGGGCGCACGGGCGATGGCTGTATCCATGGCAGTGGTCGCCAAGGCGGCGTGCCAGTTCTGTGCCTTCTGCGGAGACCTCGCCCGGGGACGCGCAAGTGCCTTACAGAGCGCCGCTTGCGCGGGCACGGGCGTGTCGTGCGTGCACGGAATGCCGCCGGCGGCTTACAGGAAGCGCCGCCGGCCGGCAAATTCTGTTCGAGGCTGTCGGTGTGCTCCCGCGTGCATCGGGCCGGGCGCTTAGAGCACGGGTGTGCCGAAGAGGATCCCGCCGAAGATCAACCAGGCCAGCGCGAGCGTCCACACCACGTTGAACGCCTGCGCGAGCAGGAAGGCGCCGAGCGGCCGGCCCTCGTCGAGGCTCACGAGAGTGCCGAGCCGCGTTTCCAGACCGATCGCCACGAACGCGAGCGCGAACCAGATCGTCCGCACCGATCCGATCGCGTCCTTCGTCCGGTTCACCAGCTCGGGCCCGAGCAGGAACGAGAAGACGACCGAAGCGGCCATGAACCCGAGCACGAACTTCGGGAAGCGCTGCCAGATGACGGAGGCGCCCGTCGCTTCGCCGCCGGCCTGCCGATGCCGCATCGTCCACCACATCGAGAGCACGAGCGCCGCCACGCCGATCAGCACGTTTTGCGAGAACTTCACGATCGTGCCGATCTTCATCGCGTCTTCGCTGACGAGTGCGCCGGCGGCCACCACCGACGGCGTCGTGTCCAGCGTCCCGCCCATCCACGCGCCGGCGACCGCGTCGGGAATGCCGGCCAGACGCGCGATCCACGGCATGATGATGATCATCGGCACCGCCACGACGAGCACGAGCGCGGTGACGTAGCTCAGCTTCCGGCGATCGCCCTGGATGGCGCCGCAGGCGGCAATCGCGGCCGACACGCCGCAGATCGAGACCGCCGTCGAGAGCATCACGGCCAGCTCCTCGTCCACGCGAAAGCGCTTCGCGAGCCAGAAGGCCGCGTACCAGACGACGATCACGACGCCGAGCGCCTGAACGATCCCGAGTGCGCCCGCCTGCAGGATGTCGCCGAAGAGGATCGTCGCGCCCATGACGACGAGCCCGGTCTTGATGAAGAGCTCGGAGCGGGCGGCCGCGCGAATCGACGCGCCGACGCCGCCGAGGTGGCTCGCGAGCAGGCCGAGCGCGAGGGCGAAGATGACGTACTCGATGCCCCACGTGGTGGGCGTCGTGTGGCCCGCGAGCACGAGCGAGAGCCACGCGAGCGCGAAGACCGCCGGATAGCCGCGCGTGAAGCGCGCCACGTCGCCTCCCTCGAGCGCCAGCCCCACCGCGGCAAGAATGCCCACGCCGCTGCCGGCCGCCACCCACGCGCCGAGGACGTCGGGCGACAGGAGCCGCGCGGCCGACGCCGCGTCGCTCCAGCGCAGGCCGGGGAGCGCCGGGACGAGGCCCAACAGGATGAGCGTCAGGACCGTGCCGCCAAGGACGACCGCGGTCCAGTCCTCGTGCAGACGGACGGGCGGCGCCGTCGTTCTCTTCTCCGCCACCTGCTCCGTTGTCGTCAGCGTGTCGAGCATGATCCCCTCGCAAAAACAAAAAGGCCCGGAAAGCCATTGAGCCTTCCGGGCCTGCAACTGCTGGAAACTGGTTCGACGAACTCGGTTAGCGGGATGAACCTGGTGACACAGCGCGGCCGTCGGAGGCTTTGGCTCCGTGACAACAACAACACGCGCAGGTCGGGTTCACGAACACGAGTGAGTTATCCTTTCACACGGCCTGGACCCCTGTCAATTTCCGGGGCCCCCAACCGGGGTCCCCATCGCGCCCCGCGCGATGGGGTGGCGTCGCGCGGATCTTGCGCGTTGGGGTGGAAGTTATGATAGGGACTTCCATCATCCGGGTCATCTGCACGACAGGAGCTTGCACATGTTCTCTCCATCGACGTTCCGGGCACATGCGCTCGTCGCCGCCACTGCGCTGCTCCCCTTGGCGGCGCACGCTCAGACCACCGAAGATCGCTCGCAGGATCGTGTGGCGTTTCCGGCCCACACGATCATCGGAAACCTTCATTACGTCGGCACCGGGACGCTCAACTCCTACCTGATCACGACGCCCGACGGCCACATCCTGATCAACACGAACTTCGAGGAGACGGTGCCGCTGCTGCGGCAATCGATCGAGAAGCTCGGGTTCAAGCTGAGCGACATCAAGATCATCCTCGGCAGCCATGCCCACGGCGACCACATGCAGGCCGATGCGGTCGTCAAGGAGCTGACCGGCGGCGCCCAGGTGATGGCGATGGAGCAGGACGTGCCGGCGCTCAAGGGGATGAAGGCGCCGAGCGGCAAGCCGCATCCGATCGATCGCGTGCTGAAGGACGGCGATCAGGTGCGGCTCGGCGGGACGACGCTCATTGCCCACCTCACGCCGGGGCACACGCGCGGGTGCACGACGTGGGAGACGACCGTGCAGGAGGGCGGCCGGTCGTACAACGTCGTGATCGCGTGCGGCGGCCTGCAGGAAGACGCGCGGCTCGTCAACAACACCAACTATCCCGAGATCGCCGACCACTTCCTGCAGAGCATCAAGAAGTACAAGACGATGAAGCCCGACGTGTTCCTGGCCTCGCACAGCTGGTTCTTCGATCTCGCCGGCAAGTACAAGCGGCTGGGCACGAGCGCGACCAACCCCTACATCGATCCGGCCGGCTTCCGCGCCTGGGTCGACACCATGGAGAAGAACTGGAACACGCTGATGGCGGAGCAGAAGAAGAACTAGCTGCCCGCGATGGCGCAGATCTTCGTCGTCCACGAGAGCGGAGCGTGCTACGTCGTGACGGTCGAGGAGCGCGGCGACTCGACGACGCACGAGGTGACGGTCTGGCCCTCGGACGTCGAACGCTACGCGCCTGGCGCGAGCCCGGAGGCGCTCGTGCGCGCGTCGTTCGAGTTCCTGCTCGCGCGCGAGCCGAAGGAGGCCATTCTGGGGCGGTTCGATCTGCCGGTCATCGAACGGTACTTTCCTGAGTATCGGCGGCTCATCGGGAATATGGTCGCTGACGACATATAGTGGCAGGCTTCGGCTCAGGATTAGCCCCGAAGGGGCGAAGGCTGGCGGAGAGGGTGGGATTCGTTCCGTTCGAATCGGCTGCCATCAACGATTTAGGCCGAAATCGAACCGCCAGAATTTCCAGAATTCCTCAAAATCCGGGGTCTGGGTACAAAACAGGTACAGTGAACGTCGGATTCGGCGACCACGGCCGGACCGGTCGCGTCCGGAGCTACCGAGGGCAAGGTGATAGGGGACCGGTCGTTGTCGTCGACGTTTCACGCCTCCTGTTCCGTCTCGGATGGCATCGCCAACGTCAAATAAGAGCGATAGGCTTCCTCATGTGCGTTCGCGATCGCCTCGTCAAAGGGATACTCGCGCAATGCTTGTCTCGCGAGCATGTACAAATCGCGCACCTCGGTCGCGAACTTGTTTCCTGGGTGTGCGGCGAGGTACCGAAGCTTATGCTCGATTAGCGCGGCCTTTGGGTACGAGTCGTCAGCTCGTTCGTGCATCTGCCGTCTGAGAATGTCTTCGCCCTCTTCAGCGAGTTGCTGTGCGATCCCTTCCTCTGGTTCCGCGGCCGCCCGCTTGAGTTTCAAAACGCCGACGTAGTGCCAGGCTTGGTAGCTTTCTCGAATCGCGAGAGATGCGTCCAGATAATTCTGAGCGGTTTCGAAGTGGTCGAAGTGGACTTCTAAACGGCCTCGCTGAAGCCAATACAGGAAGTTCTTGTCACAGTAGGGCTTCACCTCGTTGTAAACCGAGTCGATTAGGTCGTACGCATCACCGAACAAGAGTCGCATCTGATCAAACTGAAGAATTCCGCGAAACGCTTGATATTCAATCGTGCGTCGCGTGATGTTCTGCGGTGTGATCTCTGCGGCGATCGCTCGGATCAGTCGAACTATTGCATCTTGAACGACCGCACGCGCCGCCGATTCCGTCACGACTTGCCGCGCGATGACGCGATGACGAGGAATCAAGTATTCGTCATCATTGTCGTACTTCGGAATCACGACATCGATGAGCTGTGACTTCAGTACCGACGCTCGTTCGTAGTCCGTTCCATCGAGGCATGCCAGGAGGTGCCTACGTCGAATGGGCGGGCCATGATGATGCACCAAGCATGCAACTACGTACGCCAGTCTTGCGGCAGGGGAAGCAAGACTGCCGTATTCCTGGGCGATGATGATATCGAACCCTCTGCCCGAGGTTGCTTCCTTCATCGCAACGAGGAGTTGCTTTCGCGACCGGATGAGGAATGCATTCAATTGTTCCGCCCTCGGCCTTCCGGTAAGGACACCGAGAAGGCCAAAGTGGTCGAGCTTGTCCAAGATCGCTTCGCAGTCAGCATCGTTCAGCGCGGGCATCGCCTCGATCAGCGCCGGTTTTATCTTGATCTCGCCGAGACGCGGCTTAAGCAGATGACTCTGGTCGGCGATGACGAAGGTGATGTTCGGGTTCGGCAGCTCAGAGATCGCTTCGTTCAGCTTCGTCAGATGTTGAACCGCGTCATCGACGAATACGAATACTTGGCGGTCCCCAAGGTTTTCACTGAGCGCGAGCAACGGCTTCAGTTCGAGCCGCCGGAGTCCCTTGGCGAAGTAGACAGTATGTCCGTTTCGGGCCAATTCGTATGCGACCCGACGCAAGCACGTGCTCTTTCCCGATCCCGCGGGACCCATGAGCACGCAGGCGTGAACTCCTTTGGGTAGGTCCGCCAGTACTTGGTTGAGATGCTCAGTGATCCCGCGCTGCGCATCGATGTTGTAGGCAATGTCCGCCCAAGTCGGCTCCGCTCCGAGCAGGAACATAGTCCTTGGTGCGGGATCCGTACCCGTTTCGATAACCGACACGAAATCGAACTGGCGAAGGAGTTCGGCCTGTGCGTCGAGGATGTCGTTGCTTAGCCTCGCGAACATGTGCGGGTACTTCGCCCGCACGATGTCCCTGTTGGTGTGCACTAATTCCGAAACGCGCGGGACGAGCGCCGCAAAAAACTCTTCCGCGGTTGCGTCGATAACCGCGTAGCCCTGCCTCTCGAATTCACGGCGCATAATCGGGCTGGACTGCGGCCCGACGATGAAGCACTTGGCACGCAGCTCCCTCGCGCCAGCCGGGCGTTCAGAACGCAATCGCAGGTAGTGGTAGTACGGGGGCTCGTTGAGCCGCGTGCCGACGAAGATGACGGACTTGGACTGCAGGTCTTCAACGAGTTGCTGGTACCAAACGTTCCCAACAGCGGTTTGTTCGGCGTAGTGTTCGGCGGTAAACGTCAGCGGTTTCGAATGATCCGCGACAGCGCCGTGCAGATGGATGCACTGGACTTCGGCATAAAATTCGTCGGCTTCAAGGAAGGGCGCAGGACAGACAATCGAACGTAATTTCTGGACGCCGCCGCGGGCGTACGCCTGTTCGACGAGATCGTCGATGTTGGTCGAGTAGATCCGCGACCAGTACAGACGAGCGATGTCGAGATGCCAGGCAGCTGGTTTTAGGTTCAGGTACAACGATTCCAAGAAGGAACGAAGATTCTTGGTCCCGAGATGATCCTCAGCCTGAGCGTACACCGCTGGCAGCGGTTCACCGTTGTACGGCCAGTTGCACTCCGCCGCGAGCTGTTGTGCCAACGTAATCGCGTCGGGCGGTTCCGCTCCACGGCTGTTCGTGACGCCGAACGAAAACCCTGCGCCGGTAAAGAGCGCTACCTGCCCTTTTTCGAACTGCCTCAGAAGCAGCAAGAACTCGTGCGAATTCGTATCGATCGGCATCGGAAACTGGCTCTGGTCAGAATTGCAAGGATAGCAGTTGTCTCTGGTCGTTTCGTCGCATCCGACGCCGCAATATCAATCGTGATTCTCAGCGCATTCTCGCCGTCCTGACGGACAGGCATTTTCGCCGCAATGGACGGCCCGAAGAGTGGTGGCGGGCAGGAGCGACCCCCGTCCCGGGGTCACCCCTGGGGCCGCCGGAGGCGCCACAGCGGGGGGTCGCTCCTGCCCGCTGTGCGGGAGGGGCGCAACCGTCGGGCGGCACAAAACGCCGCCCGTTCACTAGTTACGGGGGGCCTTGACTGTTACGGCTAACGCCAACCTCGCCCTGAGCGCTTGGCTCCTCGCTTGGCTCTCATCAGCGCTGCTGCCGAGGTGCGCCGCGACCATCATTCCGGCCACTTAAACCACGCTGTTCGGTCCGATCCTTCGGAGTTCGACGATAGCGGCAAGACGCCGCGCGCGCAGGCGGAATCAAGGCCGGCAGCCCGCGCCTGCAGTGCGGGTCGGAGCACCAGCGAGGAGCCTTCCAACGAGCACGCGACCACGATCACCCGTCGTCGAACGCGCGGACTTAGACTTGGCCGAGCAGCTCGAAATACCGCTCGCGGCTCATGCCGGACGTGCGCAGCAGGTT
>JACPCS010000079.1 GCA_016184455.1 Acidobacteriota bacterium | reverse complement strand
GCAGTTGCACGCGGAGCGCGACGCCGCCCGGGCCGAGGGCCGGCTCGTCGGGCTGGGCCTGTCGATGTACGTCGAGGTGTGCGGCTTCGGGCCATCGTCAGCGATGGCCACGGGCGGTTGGGAGCATGCGCAGGTGACGGTCGAGCGCGACGGCCGCGTGACGGCCGTGACGGGCGTCTCGCCCCACGGACAGGGCAACGAGACGACGTTCGCGCAGATGCTCGCGGATCAGTTCGGCGTGCCGCTCGAGCACATCACGATCCATCACGGCGACACGGCCGTCGTCAAGCAGGGCATCGGCACGTTTGGCAGCCGCTCGCAGGCCGTCGGGGGAACGGCGCTGCACCTGGCCGGCGCCAAGGTGAAAGCGAAGATGGCCAGGTTCGCGGCCGAGCTCCTCGAGGCGCACGAGGAAGACCTCGTCTTCGAGCAAGGGACCATCTTCGTGACAGGTGCGCCGGGGGCCGCGAAGACCGTTGCGGAGGTGGCCGCCTATGCCTACGTGCCAGTCCCCCTCCCCGCGGGGCTCGAACCGGGCCTGAGCGAGGAAGCCTTCTTCGAGCCGAGCAACATGACCTACCCGTTCGGCTGCCACATCGCGATGCTCGAGATCGATCGCGAAACCGGCGAGCCGAGGCTGCTGAAGTTCGTCGCGGTGGACGACGCCGGCAATCTGATCAATCCGCTGATCGTGGAGGGACAGATTCACGGCGGGCTCGCCCAGGGTATCGGCCAGGCCATGTTCGAGGAAGCGGTCTACGACGAGTCCGGGCAGCTCCTGACCGGCTCGTTCCTGGACTACGCCCTGCCCCGCGCCTCCGACTTCCCGCGCTTCGAGCTCCACAGCACCGTGACACCGACGCCGCTGAACCCCTTCGGCGCCAAGGGCATCGGGGAAGCGGGGACGCTCGGGTCGACCCCCGCCATCGTGTGCGCCGCGGTCGATGCGCTGAGTGAGCTCGGCATCAAGCACGTCGACATGCCGCTGCGGCCGGAAAAGCTGTGGCGCATCATAGGCGGAGGCCGGGCGTGATCCCCGCCGCCTTCGAGTACGTGCGGGCGACCTCGCTCGACGACGCCCTGGCGAAGCTGGCCGCAGCCAGGGGCGAAGGGAAGCTCATCGCCGGCGGCCACAGCATCGTTCCGCTCATGAAGCTGCGCCTGAGCCAGCCGAAGGTCCTGATCGATATCGCCCGCATCC
This sequence comes from Acidobacteriota bacterium, assembly GCA_016184455.1. Taxonomy (GTDB): domain Bacteria; phylum Acidobacteriota; class Vicinamibacteria; order Vicinamibacterales; family UBA2999; genus MELF01. The sequence continues at coordinate 24,752 of JACPCS010000079.1, read as the reverse complement.
CTGATCTCTCCGGCATTCGCGAGAAGGACGGCAGGATCGAGATTGGCGCAGGCACGGTGCACCACGACGTCGCCTCGTCTCCGCTGCTCCGAGAGCGATGCCCCGTCATGTGCGACGCGGCGTCGGACATCGGCGATCCCCAGGTCCGCAATCGCGGCACGCTTGGGGGGAGCCTGGCTCACGCCGACCCATCGGCCGACTATCCCGCGGTCATGCTCGCGCTCGACGCCGACGTCCAGATGAAAGGTCCGAGTGGAGGGCGGACCGTGAAGGCGAGCGCGTTCTTCCGGGATCTGTTCACGGTGGATCTGGCGCCGGACGAGATCATCACGGGCGTGCAGTTCACGCCGGTGCGCGCCGCGGCCTACGCCAAGCTCCGCCAGCGCGCCTCGCACTATGCCATCGTCGGCGCGGCCGCGGCGCTCGACGCGGCTGGTGGCCGAATCCGCGCGGCGCGCGTGGGGCTGACCGGCGCCGGTCCCTGCGCCATCCGCCTGCGAACGGTCGAGGTGGCGCTCGCAGGCAACACGGCTTCAACGGACGCCATCGCCGCGGCTGTGCAGCACGCGGCAGCTGACCTGCGGACCGTCACTTCCGACATGCACGCGCGCGAGGACTATCGCCGCGCGATGGTACCCGTCTTCACCCGCCGTGCCCTGGAAGCCGCGTTGACACGGCTGTAACCGAGCCGCTCATTCAGCCCCGCGTCACGATGAGACAGCCGCACGCCGCAATCGCGCCGCGCGTGAACAGACCTGCCCACGTGCTCTTTGCGAGCCTCGTCGGCACGACGATCGAATTCTTCGATTTCTACATCTACGGCACGGCGGCCGTCCTCGTCTTCCCGGGGCTCTTCTTTCCCGCGTCAGACCCCGCGACCGCGACGCTCGCCTCGCTGGCCACGTTCGGTATCGCGTTCTTCGCGCGCCCGCTCGGCTCGGCGCTCTTCGGCCACTTCGGCGACCGCGTCGGCCGCAAGACGACGCTGATTGCGGCGCTGCTGACGATGGGACTTTCGACCGTGGCGATCGGCGCGCTGCCGACGTACGAGGCGATCGGGCTTGCCGCGCCGGCGCTCCTTGCGCTCTGCCGTTTCGGCCAGGGGCTCGGCCTCGGCGGCGAGTGGGGTGGCGCCGTGCTGCTGGCGATCGAGAACGCGCCGCCGGGGCGCCGCGCGTGGTACGGGATGTTCCCACAGCTCGGCGCGCCGCTCGGCTTCTTCATGTCGACGACGATCTTCCTGGGACTGTCCGGGACGCTCGACAACGAGCAGTTCTTCTCGTACGGCTGGCGCATCCCGTTTCTCGCCAGCGCGGTGCTCGTGCTCGTCGGGCTGTACGTGCGCCTGACGATTACCGAAACGCCGGTCTTCGCCGCAGCCGTCCAGCGCCGCGAGCGTGTGAGGGTCCCGATGCTCGAGGTCCTGCGCCGCTACCCGGGCACCGTGGTCGCTGGCACGCTCATCTCGCTCGCCACGTTCGTGGTGTTCTATCTGATGACGGTCTTCACGCTCTCTTGGGGGACGAGCGAGCTTGGCTTCACCCGCGAGCGGTTTCTCGAGATCCAACTTGTCGGCGTCGCCACCTTCGCGGTCATGATCCCGGTGTCCGCCGCCCTGGCTGAGGGCGGGCGGCGGCGCGTGCTGCTCGGGGCAACGGTCGCCATCGGGCTCTTCGGGCTCAGTCTGGCGCCGCTCTTCTCGATGGGCACCACGGGCGCCGTGCTGACGCTCGCGGTCGGACTCGGCCTGATGGGGCTGACCTACGGGCCGCTTGGAACGGTGCTCTCGGAACTCTTCCCCACGGCGGTGCGCTACACGGGGAGCTCGATCGCGTTCAATCTCGCCGGCATCTTCGGCGCGTCGCTGGCGCCGTACATCGCGACGTGGCTCGCCAACACCTACGGCCTCGAATACGTGGGCTACTATCTGACCGCCGCCGCCGTGCTGACATTGGCGGGGCTTCTTGCCATCGAGGAAACGAAGGATCGTCACCTATGAGAACGGCTGTAGCCCTCGGTCCGGCTAAGGCCGGACGCTATGTACGCGCTTGTGCCCTGCTTGCTGCGCTGCTGTTCACGCCCTGCGCCGCGGCGCAGACGGTCGGGCCCACACCTCCAGCGGGCGGCGTACCCGACGTGATTCCGATCTTTCCACTGGAAGCCGCGACGCTCTTTCCCAACGGGACCTACCCGCTCCACATCTTCGAGCCGCGCTACCGCGCGATGGTGGCCGACGCGCTGAAGGGCAACCGCATCATCGGCATGGTGACGCTGCAGCCGGGCCACGAAGCGGAGTACGAGGGGCGGCCGCCGATCTTCCCGATCGGATGCGCCGGCCTCATCACGGAGTACGAGGAGCTGCCCGACGGCCGCTACAACATCGTGCTCGGCGGGCTGGTGAAGTTCCGCGTCCTGAGCGAGGACAACAGCCGGCCGTACCGCCTGGCCCGCATCGAGAAGATCGCGGAGCCGCTCGACGACAGGAAGACTGCCGCCCTCGCCGAGCAGCGCACGCGGCTCGAGTCGCTGCTCGACGCGCTCGCCGACAAGCTTGCCGTCGGCCAGCCGCCGCCGGGGATGCCCGACGAAACGCTGGTTGACCTGCTGTCGCAGTTTCTGCCGCTCGAGGCGGCCGGCGATCGACAGCGGCTGCTCGAAATGGAGGATCCGCTGGCGCGCGCCGGGGCGGTTATTCAGGTGTTGGAGAAGATGGTGAAGTGACGGTCGTTCACACTTCTCAGGTTCTTGCGAACCGAGAACGAAGAAGTCAGAAGTGTGAACGGCGGGTTCGCAGTTCAGTTGTTCTCGACGAAGAGCGTCTGGCCGGTGCCCTTGGAGCAGCCGCCCTCCGGCATGGTGCTCCCGCACTTGATGAACTCACCCGTCATCGCGCCGAATGGACGGCCGTCGCGCAGCGGAAAGAACGTGACGGTGAACACGGTGCCGATCGGAAACGTCTTCGGCGACAGGCCGCGCCGCGCCATCGCGGCGGCCGACCCGGTCTCCACGCCCCAGACCACCGGCTTGCCGTCCTTGCCGATCATCGGCTTGCCGTCCGGCCCGAGCGCCTCGAAGATGAGCTGCGCGTGATTCGACCCCGGGACGTAGCGGGTGAGCTTTCCCGTGAGCGTCTTGGTCTGCGTCTGGTCGTACATCGCGAACGAATGATGCGCACCGGCGGGCGCCGCGACCAGCACCGTCATGACTGCCACCGCCAGGATCGTCGCCTTCACACCCCGCTCCCGTGGTAGCCGGAGGGCTTCCGCCCTCCGGATCAATCCTTCGGTTTTTCCCAGCCCTGCTCGAAATGCTTCTCCCAGTTCTGCGCCCACGGCCGCCCGAAGTAATCGATGTACCCGTCGTCGACCGGCGTGAGCTGGGTGGGCCGCCCGTCGGGCCCATTGAGGATCGTACTCTGGACGCGGCATTCCACGAAGGTGTGACGGACGTCCGAGTCCGGGCCGGCCTGCCGCTCCCACGCTGTCACCATGTGCAGCGGCTGGCTGAACGCCTCGGGATCGTAGAACGTGGCGTCGATGGTAATCACCTTGCCGTCGGCGCCCGGCCGGAACACCTCGACGATCTCGAGCGAGCTGCTGTACTCGAACATCGAGTGCGAGATCGTCCAGCCCTGCACGTTGGCCGTCCAGGCAACGAGCGTGTTGCCGTTCCAGAACGCGATCGTCTCGCCGAACCACTGTGGCACCAGCTGCACGTGCTGTTTCTGGCCGATCAGAACCTTCCGGAGCAGGTTGTCCGCGCTCCCGCCCAGCATCTGCAGCTGATACGGCGTCATGATCAGCTCGATCGGGCCGCCGAAGGTGAACTGCGACCACCAGCGCATCATCCCTTCCGGATAGCAGAAGGCGGCCATCCACTGCGGCGCGTTGCTCACGGCCTCGTGGTGGTTCATCTGGACCATGCGCTTCTGGTACTCGGGGGTCAGCAGCGAGATCATCGTGGACGCCTGGAGATTGCGCCCCCACGTCCACTGCTCGTCAGGGTTGTTCCGCAGGTACCAGCCGTCCCACTCGGGGAGCGTCTGCCGCGTGTGGCGGGTCGGGCCGGCCGCCTTGCGCGCCTCTGCGAGCAGCGCCTCGTAGTGCGCCTGCGCCGTCTTGTACGGGTAAGGGCTGACGATGCGGGCCACGTCGCGATCGAAGGTGCAGTCGCCCCACTGGCCGAGGCGGCCGTCGCGCCACATGTCGGTGAGCTGCCGCGGCGTGTTGCAGCGGAAATAGCGCCGATCCGTCCAGTACGTGCGATCGAGATAGAAGTTCTTCGTCGTGAAGAGATCCACCGGCAGCGGCTGCACCCCTGCGGGCGGTCGGGGCGCCGGGCTGCTCTGCTGGCCGTGGACCTGCCTCGTCACGACAAGCGCTGTAACGAGCGCGAGCATCGTCGCGGCAAGAAGCGTGCGCGCGGACACCATCTGTCCTCCTTCGTTCAGCGGGCCGTGACGGACGTACGATGCTAATACGATATGCTGCCGCGATCCACCGGGGAGGGGATGCAATGAGAGCTGCCGCTGCGCTGCTGCTGGCTGCGGGTACCGTGACGCTCACCGCACAGGCGCCGTTGCCGGTGCGCGGACGTGGACAGGCGCCGCCGCCCGCCACGACGTCCGCACCTCCGCTGCCGGTCAACCCGACAGCCGCGCCGGCGGCGTCGGCATCGCCGGAGGTGTCGGGACCCGGCGCCATCTTCCCCTCGCTCATGGCGCTCCCCGCGGAAGACGACCTCGCGCACTTCCGGTACGAGACGCGCGAGTATTTCCTCAGCGGCACGGCACACGGCCAGCCGTACCGCACGCGCCTGGTCGTCCGCCTGCCGGCTGACGCGAGGCGCTTCAGCGGCATCGTGCTCGCCGAATCGACGCACCCGAGCGGCAATGCGTGGATGTTTCACTTCACCCATACCTACACGATGGCCTCCGGGCACGCGGCGGTCGAGATCGTGACGAGCGATCGCACCCCAATCCGTTTCCCCCTCCCGTCCGTAGAGGAATCCGGGAGGAGCCAGATGAAGTTCATTCTGACGTTTGCGTGGGAGCCGGATCGGCAGCGGCGCGACGAGGGGATCGCACGGTTTCTGAAGACTGGCGGCATGCCGCCGAAAGGCGCGACGCTGCTCGGGCGCTGGACGCGCCTCGATCTGAGCGGCGGGTTCGTGCTGCTCGAGAGCGACGACCCGAAGGCCCTGGCCGAGTTCGGCCTGATGTGGAACGACCTGATGTCGCTCTCGATCGCGCCGGTTGCCGAGGACGCGGAGCTGGCCGACGTGCTGCAGCGGACGACGGCGGCCGGCGGCGTGGCGCGCGGCTGACCGGCGGTTGGCGGCCTGCGGGAGTCGCGGGACCGCGTGGCGGCGAGGACGCCAGTCCATTACCGTGGTAAACTACCTCCATGGCGCTCGCCCACTCCAAGGTCACGGCGCAAGGGCAGATCTCCGTCCCCGCCGAAGTACGTCGGCGGCTTGGGGTCGGACCCGGGTCGGTGCTTGAGTGGGATCAGGAGGGCGAGAACATCGTCGTCAGGCGTTCAGGTCGATATTCCACGGAGGAGATCCATCGAGCGCTGTTCCCGGAGGGACCTCCACGGCCGCGAACGCTCGATGAACTGAACGAGGGACTTCGACGGGACATTCGCAAGCGCCATGCGCGCCGTTGATACGAATGTCCTCGTGCGAATCCTGACCCGGGACGACCCCCGCCAGGCTGAACGGGCCGACCGGTTCGTCGAGAACGGCGCCTGGATTTCCATCCTGGCACTCGCTGAAGCGGTCTGGGTACTTCGCGAGGTCTACGACCGCGGCCCGGCCGAAATTGCGGCAACCGTCCAGATGCTCCTCGACCACACGACCCTGACACTGCAGGAGCCGGAGGTGGTGGAGGCGGCGCTGGGCATCTTCAAGAAACGACCGGCTCTCGGGTTCTCCGATTGTCTGCTGCTCGAGATCGCTCGAAGAGCAGGGAACCTGCCGCTCGGCACCTTCGACCGGACCCTCGGCAAAGTCGCCGGAGCCGAACGACTGTCACAGTAAACTCCGAGGCTCGGTCTGGCAGGCGTTCGACGGCGCGCCGATGTTCACGTACACGCCGCCCTTGCCGTCGAAGGCGAGCCCCTTGCCGGCATGGGCGCGCTGTTCGGGCAGCGTGGCAATCAGCTCACGCGGCCGGCGGGCAGCAGCTGGCCCGGCGTCATCCGATAGCGGACGATCCGCGAGTCGTTCTCCGTGAAGTAGAGATAGCCGTTCTGCAGCGCGACGATGGCGCCCTTGGCCCACGAGGGGAGACGCCTTCTTTCTCTGTCGCAGTCTCTTGCAGACCGAGGCAACGTCGTACGCGGAACAGTTTCAGGGCCTGTACACGCTGTGCCAGATGGTCGCCGTGGTGCTGGTGCTCGCCGGGTGTTACTACCTCGGGTGGGGCACCAGCATCTGGCTGCCGGGCTCGACGGGCGTCGTGCTGCTGCTCGTGGCCGCGGCGGCCGTGTGATTCCTGTTCGACACCGACTGGGCATTTCTCGCATTGCCAGTCGCGTCGTTCGGCATCGGCCAGATCCTTGCGCGTCGCCCTGGTCCTCCAAACCTGGATACCACGCGGGTCCTGCTGGCGCTGGCGATTGCCGTCTGCGTGCTCGCCCTTCCTCTCTACTCGGCGTTTCGTTATTTCGCGGCGCAGTTTGCCCTGGCGGTCTACAGGGACTTCTACACGCTGATTCGAGCCAGGGAGACGGTCGGGGCGGGGCGGCGATGAAGGCCGGAGCGTCTGTGGAACGGCGCGTCCGGAACCCCGCGGTCCTGGCGCGGGCGGTCGCCTTGGTTGCGACCGGTGCGCTGATCGTGCAGCTGCTCGGAATGTCGACGCCCGAGCCGCAGTCGGTCACGGTCTGGCGGTTCTATCGGGCGCTGCCCGGCTTCGAGCAGGAGTTCACGTCGCTGTTCCGCAAGAACACGTACCGCGTGCTTCAGGCACAGCTCGCGGGCGGCGAGATCCTGGACCTGCAGCTTTACACGCCTGCCGCCGCCGCGGGCACCGGCGTGAACTGGACGCTGCTGCTGTCCATCCGCTACACGCCTCGCAACGGAGCCCCGCCCACGCCCAGCGACTCGCTCGTGCAGGCGTTGTTCCGAGACCGTGCCGCGTATGAGCTCGAGAAGATCGCCGAGGTCAGGCTGCTCGACGCCCAATGGGAGGTCAGTCCGCGCCCACTGCCGTAGGCACGTCGGTCCGTGCCCGCGACGAAGGGTCCGGCCAGCACGCTCGCCTGGATGTTCGTCGGCGGCCTGTTCATCGGCTTCGGTACGCGGCTCGGCGGCGGCTGCACGAGCGGCCACGGGATCTTCGGCATGTCGAACCTCGAGCTGCCGAGCATCGTGACGGCGGTGAGCTTCATGGCGGGCGGGATCGTGACGACGCAGCTCGTCTATCGCGTCGTGTTCGCGTGAGGAATCGGCGATGCTGCTCTATCTGCTGCTTGGAACCATCTTCGGATTCGTGCTCAGTCGATCGGGCGCGGCGGACCACAGCTACATCCAGGGCATGTTCCTGTTCGAGCAGTTTCAGCTCTATGGGATCATCGCGACCGCCGTGGCGCTCACGGCGCCCACCCTGTGGCTGGTGAAGCGCCTCGGGCGGACGTGGCGCGGGCCGCTGAAGCTGAGCCAGCCGCGGCGGTTCACGATCGGCAACGTCGCGGGCGGGCTGCTGTTCGGCGTCGGCTGGTCGATCGCCGGGATGTGTCCCGGTCCGATCTTCGTCAGCATCGGCGAGGGGAAGGTCTACGCGCTTGCCGCGCTCGCCGGCGCGCTCGTGGGCGCCGGGGCCTTCGGCACGCTCTACGAGCGGCTGCAGCGGACGTTCGGGCTGCCGCCGCTCGTCATCGGGACGAATCAGGGGTAGATGCGCCGTCGAAGCTCACGGATACCTTCGGCGCTTCATCCACCGTGAGCCGGAAGACATCGGGCCGCGCGTAGTGGCCGACGGGATCGAAATCGAGCCATGCGCGCGCGATCTCGCCGCGATCGATGTCGGCCGTCAGAATCGTCTCGCCCGTAAAGTCGGGCCCCGCCAGCACGCAGCCGAGCGGCCCGACAATGCAGCTGCCGCCGCGTGACAGGATCGTGTCGGGGTCGTCGCCGAACGTCGAGGTGTAGTCGGCCGGATAGTCGCGCCGGCGCGCGAACTGATTGGCGGAGAGCACGAAGCAGCGCCCCTCGAGCGCGATGTGCTGCATGGTCGGCAGCCATGTGTCGCGACCGTCAGCCGTCGGCGCGCAGTAGATCTCCACGCCCTTGCCGTACATCGCCGCGCGCATGAGCGGCATGTAGTTCTCCCAGCAGATCACCGCACCGACCTTGCCGAGATCGGTGTCGAACACGGGCATCGTCGATCCATCGCCAAAGCCCCAGATGAGCCGCTCACTGCCGGTCGGCATCAGCTTGCGGTGCTTGCCCAGATACGTACCGTCAGGCGCGACGAAGAGCACCGTGCAATAGAGCGTGCCCCGCTCGCGCTCGACGACGCCGATGACGAGATGCAGGCGGTTCGACTGCGCGATTCGCGCGAGCGCGTCGACGTGCGGCCCCGGCACGTCGATGGCGCTCTCCCAGTAGCGGCGGAACTGCTCGCGCCCCTCGCGCGTGCGCGCGCCGACCGTGGCGCCGAAATCGAGGCCGCGCGGGTACGCCGACACGAACGCCTCGGGAAAGAGCGCCAGCCGCGCGCCGCGGCGCGCGGCGTCCGCGGCAAGATCGCCGACCTTCTCGAGCGTGCGCGCGACGTCGAAGGCGACGGGCGCCGCCTGGACGACGGCGACGCGAGACGAGGGGGCGACAGCCACGGAATAAGATTACTGTGGATTTGCGATTTGGATCGGCAGTCGCGTCATCGTCGTGCCGCTCGGCCGCAAGCAGGGCGTCATTGTCGACGCCGGCCGCGGCGGGCACTACCGCGTGCAGGTGGAGAACGCCGTCGTGTCGTGCCGCGAGGAGGACCTCGCTGAACCCGTCCCGCCGAAACGAACACGCGAGGCCGGATCAGCTGCGCCCCGCGTGAAGACGAGCGCGCGCGCCGAACCGGCCTCTCCGCCACCGCGCATCGATCTGCACGGCCTCACCGTCGAGCAGGCGCTCGAACGGGTGGTCGAGGCGATCGATCTCGCCCTGCGGCGGGGCGCCGACCAGATCGAGGTGGTGCACGGGAAGGGATCGGGCCGAATCCGCGACGCGCTGCACCGCCACCTGAAGACCTTGAGCGTGGTCGCCTCGTTCAGGCTCGATCCGCGGAATCCGGGCGTGACCTGGGTGCACTTCGGATGAGGTGTGAGCCGGTTCGCTCACCGAGGACCATTGCCTTTCGCGGATCGGTGCGAGCGCCTGGCGATCACTGCGCCTCGGCCAGTCGTTTCAAACAGTCGATTGCCCGTCTCAGGCTCGGCGATCGCGCGGCCGCAACCTCCGCGCGCCAGGACGACGAGACAAACTCGATCAACCGCGACGAGTACGCCGGCCCGACTGTCCTTCCACTTCCGGCACGCGGCAACATGTCCTGCCGGATGGCTGCCCGTCTGGACACACGCACCAAGTTGACCATGGCGGCCTTCGGATCTTCCAGTTCTTCAGGGTTGGTCGGAATCTTTGCTCGAGAGATACCCAAGAACCCCGCGAGAGGCTCGCTGTCGGCGATCAACCACGTCTCGATCTCGCGGACCGCAACACGAAAGCACAGACGCACCGCCGGTTGTGGCAGCCACGCGCGAACGAGCGGAGGGGCGCACTCTGCTCCGTGGTTCAGGTCCACGAGAACCAGCCACGGCGATCGTTGCGCAGCGTTATTGTAGCCGGCGATCTTCTGTCGGAGGTACGCCCTGCCCTGCTTGCCGTAGATAGTACCGACCGTCGCTCCCGCATGTTTGATGACAGTCCGCGCGACAGCTTCATCGACATCGCCTTCAACGGCGGCAGAAATGACCGTACCGGCCGCCATCACAAGTCCCCGAACAATGTCAGTTGCTCGGCCTTATCGGGGCGCGTCTTGGGAATGACGATGTCCGCGAGCGTGAGTCCTCCCTCCAACAGGTCGCGAATCTCCTCGAAGGCTTTGGCAGGTTTGATTTCGGTTCCTTCCACTCCTGGCTGCAGCAGCAATACCTCGTCCAATCCAATTCCCTCGTCTCTGAGCAGGTCACGCGAGTGGGTGCTGAGAACAATTTGTCTGCCGGTACGGCGTTGCACGCGAGCGAACATCTGAGGGAGCAATCTGACGATCTCCGGGTGAAGGGAAAGCTCGGGCTCCTCGAGCAGCAAAGGACCGCCTCCTTCCATCGCCACCCACAGTAGGCCCATCAGCCGCAGCGTGCCATCCGAGAATTGTTCCTCGGTCTGCCACGCTCCTTGCGGACGCCAGTGCTCGTACCGACCGCGGAGGTGTGGAGTGCCGCGTTCGTCCCGCCACAGCTCGATTTCCGTGAGCTGCGGGACGGCAATACGTAACGCGTCCTGGATTTTTCTCAATCTCGCCCCGCGAACTTGCTCACGCGTCTTCGCTATCTGTTCGAGAAAATCGCCACCGAATGGGTCATTGGTCCTACCGACGGAACGATCCGGCTCGCGCACGAGCTGCGGGACAATGTGCAGGTATCGAATCGACTCGAAAAACGAGCTCAGCTCGCGAAAGGCTCGATTGACATTCACCTGCTCGAGGTGCGTCTGCGTCAGCCGGTCGGGGTCCTGGTGGTCCTCATGATTGGGCCGTTCAAGTAAGGTCTCTCCATTTCTGACAACCCTCTCCTTTGTGATGCGTGCGCGCCGCTGTTTGTCCTGGTTGAATCCGACGTGGTATTCCCACTGCCACGATCCGTGAGGAGCGCGAGCGACCACACGAAGCTCAATGTCCGGATAACGGCGAGCGGCAAGGGAACGTATGGCACTCACGCCTCCCCGTCGCCGAACGGCCTCCTGAAACCCACCGCCGGGAGAGGCAAGGTCGCGCAAGAAACGGAACGCGTCAAGAAAATTGGACTTCCCCGACGCGTTCGGACCAACCAAGAAGACGCGATTCGCCAGCTCAACGTCGCTTACGGCGAAGTTCTTCCAATTCTTGACTTGAACGTGTGAGAACCCAAGCGTCTTTGCCTCGTCCGACGACATCTACTCGTTCCCCATGGCGAGCGAGGCGATGGGCATCTCGGTGGAACTCTGTCCGGAATGGATGGAAGAGGTGGAGTTCATTGGTTTTGAGCGGACGCCGGCCGACGCCGATGGTGCTGAATGCGGCTCTCGTCCTGCCGCATTCTACAATCGACGCTACGGATTTGCGGCCGGCTCGCCTCTAGGCACCTTTGGCACGTGGCCGCGCCGGTACACCATGAACGTCCGGGCGAACTCGATCACCGTGACCCCCTGCTGGTTATATCCGGTGGACTTGACACGGACGATGCCGACGGCGGGGTTCGTCTTCGATTCACGCGTCTCGAGCACTTCGCTGCGGGAGTACACGGTGTCGCCCTCGAACAGGGGATTCGGCAGCCGCACGTCGTCCCACCCGAGATTGGCGACGCCGTTGAGCGTCAGATCGATCACCGACTGGCCCGTGACGAGCGCGAGCGTGAAACACGAGTTGACGAGCCGCTTGCCGAACTGCGTGCGGCTCGCGTACTCGCCGTCGAAGTGGATCGCGTTCGTGTTCATCGTCAGGCAGGAGAACCAGACATTGTCGGCCTCCAGCACCGTCCGTCCGAGCGGATGTTCATAGACGTCGCCCACCTGGAAGTCCTCGAACACGCGTCCGGTCCACCCTTCTTTCACGGCCATCAGATCACCCTTTCCTTCCGCCAGTCCGCAATCGTGTCGCGGGCGAACCCAAGCTCCTCGAGAATCGCGCCGGTATGCTGGCCGAGCGCCGGCACGTCGCCCATCACCGGCTCCACCTCGTCGATCGTGACCGGGGGCTTCACCGCCCGCAAGCGACCTGCCTCGGAGCCGATCTCGGCCCAGCGGCCGCGCGCGCCGAGCTGCGGGTGCTCGAGCACCTGACGCACCGAATTCATCCGCGCGTAGGCGACCTGGGCGCGCTCGAGCTGTGCCGCCACGTCCTCGACCGTCAGCGACGCGAACACACCTTCAATGACCGTACGCAGCGCGTCGCGGTGCCTGACGCGCTGCTCGTTGGTGCGGAATCGCTCGTCGTCGTGCAGCTCCGGCCGGCCGAGCACCCCGCCGCAGAAGCGGACCCATTCGCGCGCGTTCTGGATGGCGAGGAAGATGTGGCCGTCGGCGGCGCGGAACGGCCCGTACGGCGCGATCGAAACGTGGTTCGGGCCGCTGCGGCGCAGCTCCTCGCCGGTGTACGCGGTGTGGTACAGGGGAAACCCCATCCACTCGATGAGGGCGTCGAAGAGCGACAGATCGATCGTCGCGCCTGCCCCGATCGACTGGCGGCGGATGAGCGCCGTCAGCACCGCCGAATACGCATACATGCCGGCGGCGATGTCGGCAATGGAGATCCCGACGCGGCACGGTGTGTCCTCGGTCCCGGTGATCGACACGACGCCGGTCTCGCTCTGCACGAGCAGGTCGTACGCCTTCTTGGCCGCGTACGGACCGGCCGTGCCGTACCCGGAGACATTGCAGACGATCAACCGCGGGTCGCGCGCGCGCAGGGCCGCCGCGGACAAGCCGAGCCGGTCCGCCGCGCCCGGCGCGAGGTTCTGCACGAAGACGTCGGCGCGGCCGAGCAGCCGCTGCAGCACGTCCGCGGCAGCCGCGTGCTTCAGATCGAGCGTCAGCGACTCCTTCGACCGATTCAGCCAGACGAAGTGCGCCGAGAGCCCCTTGACGCTGGTGTCGTAGCCCCGCGCGAAGTCGCCTCCCTCGGGGCGCTCGATCTTGATGACGCGCGCGCCAAGGTCCGCGAGCTGGCGCGTGGCGAACGGCGCGGCCACCGCCTGTTCCAGGGTGACCACCGTGACGTCCTGAAGCGGAAGCATTACTTCTGGAATCGTGCGGCGAGAGCGAGCGTGCGGCGGGCGCGTTCGACAATCGGCAGCTCGATCATCTCATCGTCCATCCGCGTCACGCCCTGACCGGACGCGCGAGCGGCTTCAAAGGCTTCGACGACGCGGCGGGCGCGATCGACGTCGGCGGCCGACGGGGTGAAGACCTCGTTGATGATCGGAACCTGCTTCGGGTGGACGGCCATCTTGCCGCGGAAACCCAACCGGCGCGCCCGCTCGCAATCGCGCCGGAGCGCGTCGAGATCGTCGAGGTTGGTGAACACCGCATCGACTGGTTCCGCGCCAACCGTCGCGGCGGCCAGCACCACCTGCCCGCGGGCGACCACGAGCTCTTCCCCATCGATGGTGCGCGGCACGCCAAGCTGTGCCGTCAGATCCTCGGCGCCGAACAGGAGCGCGGCGACAGAAGCATCCGCCGCCGCGATGTCGGCCGCCCGCACGATCGCCCGCGGCGACTCCAGCAGCGGCAGCAGCGGCACGCGCCGCGCGCCAAAGGCGCGGGCGGCCGTCTCCAGAATCCCGGGCGTCTCGACCTTGGGCAGCAAAACTCCGTCGAAACCCTCGATGTCACGTAAGCTCGCCAAGTCCGCCGCGCCCAGGGCGGTGTCTAATGAGTTGAATCGAACGAGGCGCAGCACAGGTGCCGTGTTCGGCCGGGAAAGGTATTCGGTGACGAGCGCGCGCGCGCGGTCCTTCTGCGACGCCTCGACGCCGTCCTCCAGGTCCAGCGCCACCGCGTCGGCGCCCGAGTTCATCGCCTTGTCGAATCTGTCCTGACGGGTTCCGGGAACGAAGAGAAGTGAGCGGATCGGGCCAAGCATGTGCCGCTAGCTTACTGCGTCTTCCTCTTCCTGCTCGGTGCGCTGCCGGCAGCGGCCCAGGACTCCTCTGTGTACGCCTCCACTGAGCCGGCGCGCGCGCTGAAAGACGGGAAAGTGCTGCGTGCGTTCAGGATTGCCGGGACGCCGCCCGTGATCGACGGATCGCTCGATGACGAGGCGTGGAGGCTGGCGGCGTCCGCCGGCAACTACATTCAGCGCGATCCGGACAACGGCGCGACGATGACCGAGGCGACGCGCATCCAGGTCGCGTACGACGACCGCTATCTCTACGTCGCCGTCACCTGCGAGGACTCCACGCCTGGTGAGGTTGCGGCAGGATTGAGCCGCCGCGATGAGTTCGGAGCCACGGACTACGTGAGCGTCGGCTTCGACCCGCGGCACGATCACCTGACGGCCTACGTCTTCCGGACGAACCCGTCCGCAGTCCAGGCGGACTTCTTCGTCTCCGACGATGACAGGGTCGACAACGATTACAACTCGGTGTGGGAGGTCCAGGCGCGGATCGATGCGCGAGGATGGATTGCGGAGTTCCGCATCCCGTTCTCGCAGATGCGCTTTGCCGTCACGCCGCAGCCGGGACAGGTCTGGGGGTTTCAGGCGGAACGCGTCATTCGCCGGAAGGCAGAGACCGGGACCTGGATTCCCAAGCCGCGCGGGCAGCCCGGCGAGGTCTCGCTCTTCGGCCACCTCGTGTTCGATACGCCGCTGCCGCTGTCGCGGCGCCTCGAGATCATGCCCTACACGCTGCTGCGCGGCGAGCGGGATGGCACGACGGACACCGGACCGACGTCGGACTTCGGCGCGGCTGCCGGCGTTGACCTGCGCCTTGGCCTCGGATCGGCGGCAACGCTGTCAGCGACGATCAATCCCGATTTCGGGCAGGTCGAGCAGGACCCTGCGGTCCTGAACCTGAGCGTCTTCGAGACGTTCTATCCCGAGAAGCGGCCGTTCTTCCTCGAGGACGGCCGCACGTTCGTACCGCCCTACGGCATGTTCCAGCTCTTTCACTCGCGGCGCATCGGACGGACACCCGATCATCTTGCAGTCGACTCGGCCGATGACGTGGTGGAGCGGCCGGACGACACGACCATCCTCGGCGCGGCGAAAGTGACCGGCAAGAGCGGCACATGGACCTATGGCGCCCTCACCGCGGCAACGGGGCGCGAGTACGCGACGGTCGAGCGGAGCGCCGACGGCCGCTACGAACATCTCGCGGAGCCGCGCACGTCGTACAACGTCGCGCGCATCCAGCGCGATATGTGGGCCGGGTCGTCGAACGTCGGCGTGCTCGTCACCGGCGTCGTGCGTGAACGGTCGGCCGACGCGTTTACCGGCGGCGTCGATTACACCCTGCGGTGGGACGAGAACCGCGCGATGCTCAATGGCCACTGGGTGGCCACGCACGCGCCCCGGGACGGCGGCGTCCGCACGAGCGGCGGCGGCGTCGCCAATCTTGGCTACGCGCGCAAACACTGGAGTACGTGGAGTCATTTCGATCGTGTCGGGCGTGACTTCCGCGTCGACGACCTCGGGTTCTTCCGGAACCGCGCGAATCGCACCGCTCTGGACGGCGGCGTCAGTCTGGAGCAGCCGGACCCGGGCCGACTGCTGAGGCGCTACGGCGCGAACATCTGCGGCGGCCAGGGCTGGAACAGCGAGGTCGTGTTCGATCGCTGGGTGTGCACGAATGGTTTCATCGGATTTCTGAATTTCTGGAACCTGAATGGCGGCGTGACGCGTCGGTTTCGCACGTTCAACGACGTCGACACGCGAGGCGGGCCGCCGATTGTGGAACCGGCCGCGTCCTTTTACTGGTTCCGGATGGAGAGCGACTCGCGGAAGAGTTGGCGCATCGCGCTCGGCGGCAACGGCAGATTCGCATCGCTCGAGCGCAACGGTGAAAACAGGATCGCGCCGGAGCTGACGCTTCAGCCGTCGGCCCGGCTGCAGATCGCGGTCGCCGCTCAATACATCCGGGGTATCGACCTCGCCCAGTGGATCAAGAACACCGACGCCACCGGCGACGGCGTCGACGACCACGTCTACGGCACGCTCCGCCGCACGGTCGTCGATCTCACCGTACGCGGCACCTACGCGATCCATCGCGACCTCACGCTGCAGGCCTACCTCCAGCCGTTCGTCGCCGTCGGCGACTACGAGGACATCCGTCGGCTCGCGCGCCCGCGGTCGTTCGACTTCGAGCCCGCCACGCTCGATTCCGATCCCGACTTCAACCGCACATCACTGCGCGGGAACGTCGTGCTCAGGTGGGAGTACCTCCGCGGCAGTACGCTGTTCCTCGTCTGGGACCTGTCACACGAAGACACCTCACGTCCCGGGGTCTTCGGGGGACTCCGGGACCTCGCCGATGCCTTCGGTGTCGCCGACGCCCGCCACACCGTCATGGTCAAGGTGGCGTACTGGATGAACCGCTGACCTCTCCGAGCTGAGCAGAAACAGCCGCCGGGTCGCGCGCCGCTCACCTCGGGCGATGCGTACGTGGTGCACACGAATGGCGACGCGGCGTTTCCGGCGATGCTCGACGCCATCGGCCGCGCCCGCTCTCGCGTGAGCTTCGAGACCTACGTCTCCGAGAGCGGCGAGATCGCCGACCGCTTCACGGCGGCGTTCGAGGACGCCGCCCGGCGCGGCGTCGAGGTCCGCCTCGTGCTCGACTCGATCGGCGCCAAGAAGACCGACGCGAGCCACATCGATCGGCTCGAGCGCGCCGGCTGCCGCGTGGTCTGGTACAACCGGCTTGCCGGCTTCTCCTTCGAGGAGATCTACGAGTATCAGCGGGCCATGATGCACACCAAGGCGCTCGTGGTCGACGGCGTGCTCAGCATCGTCGGCTCCGCCAACTTCGGCAACCGCTCGCTGGAACTCAACGAAGAGCTGAACGTGGCGGCGTTCGACCGCGCGCTGGCCGCGCGCCTCACCGCGGACATGGAGCGCGACATCAGGCAGTCGGTGAAGCTGGATCTGGAGGGCTGGCGCGCGCGCCCGCTCCACATTCGCGGGCGCGAGCAGCTCTGGAGCTTTTTCGGGGAAGTGTTCTAGTGCTCGGGCGCGGGCGCTTCGGCCGCAGGCGCCTCCTGGGGCGGCCCGATCGTCACGCGCGTGCCGGGACCCGTGGTGAATCCACCGGGCGCGGTCGACCACCCGCGCGAGAGATAGTCCGAGAGCGTCAGCCCGAAGAGCACGAGCAGGAAGAAGAACGCCGAGCCGCAGATCAGCTTCGTCAGCCGGCTGCTGTACTTCAGGTGCATGAAGAACAGAATGACGAGCGTCGCCTTCGTAATGGCGATCCCGAGCGCGATCGGGAAGTTCAGCGAGCCGAGATTGATGAACGCGACGGCCACCGTGATCGCCGTCAGCACCATCAGCGAGCCGAAGATCGTGTAGTAGACGCGTTTCGGAGAGATATGGCCAGCCATGGTCGAGGTCGCTCAGGCGAACTGATGCGCCCGGTCCACGAGATAGAGGAGCGGGAACAGGAAGATCCAGACGATGTCGACGAAGTGCCAGTACAGGCCGGAGACCTCCACCGGCGTGTACCACGCGGGTGAGAACCGCCTGCGTGACGCCATAAAGGTAATCACCGACAGCAGGCAGACGCCGACGATCATGTGCAGCGCGTGCAGGCCGGTCAGGCCGAAGTAGAGCGAGAAGAAGATCTCGACCTGGCGCCCGTGCGGCCCTTCGTAGACGAAGTTCGGCCCGGGCACGTGGTGCAGCTCGAACTTCTCGGCGTACTCGATCACCTTGACCCCGAGGAACGTCAGCCCGAGCGCCATCGTCGCGAGCAGCCACCCGACCGTCGCCCGCTGCGCCCCGATCTGCGACGACCGCACCGCCAGCGCCATGGTGAGACTGCTCGCAATCAGCACCACGGTGTTGAACCCGCCCAGCGCGATGTTGAGGTCGAGGCTTCCTTCCGACCACGCTTCGGGGTACCAGACGCGGTACAGCAGATAGGCCGTCAACAGACCGCCGAAGAACATGACCTCGGTGACCAGGAACACCCACATGCCCAGCGTCGCCGCCTCGTGCTGCTGATCCAGCGTCTGGAAGTGATGCTGGAGCGCCGGGTGGTGCGCGTGACCGTGTGGATCGGCGTGTGCGGCGATCCCGTCAGGCAACTTTGATCTCCCGCTTTGAGTATTCGTAGGCGCCCTCGTTCACGATCGGCGTCTCCTCGAAGTTGTGCGGCGAGGGCGGCGACTCCGTCTTCCACTCCAGCCCCGTCGCCAGCCAGGGGTTCGCGCCGGCCTCTTCGCCTTTCCAGAGCGAATACAGGAGATAGCACGCGATCAGCGTGTACCCGGCGGCCAGAATCGACGCGCCGGCCGACGACAGGACGTTGAGCACCTGGAACTCGTCCGGATACGCGTGATACCGCCGCGGCATCCCGAGATAGCCAAGGATGAACTGCGGTCCGAACGTCAGATTGAAGCCAACGAACACGAGCACCGCGGCAGACGTCGCCAGCGCGTTCGAGTACAGCCGCCCCGTCATCTTCGGCCACCAGTAGTGCAGCCCCGCGAAGAACCCCATGATCGCGCCGCCGACCATGATGTAGTGGAAGTGCGCCACCACGAAGTAGGTGTCGTGGAGGTGGACGTCGAGGCCGAGTGACGCCAGGAACAGGCCCGTCAGCCCGCCCACCAGGAACAGGCCGATGAAGCCGAACACCCACATCAGCGGCGCGCGCCACCAGATGGCACCCTGGTACAGGGTCGCCGTCCAGTTGAACGTCTTCACCGCCGACGGGATCGCCACGGCGAAGGAGAGGAACGAGAAGATCATCGCCGAGTACGGCGAGATCCCCGCGACGAACAGGTGGTGCGCCCAGACGAGGAACCCGAACACCGCGATCGCGAGGCTCGAAAAGGCGACGAACGAGTAGCCGAAGAGGTTCTTGCGTGAGAAGCAGGCGACCACTTCGCTGATCACCCCCATCGGCGGCAGGATCATGATGTAGACCGCCGGGTGCGAATAGAACCAGAAGAGATGCTGGAACAGTACCGGGTCGCCGCCGAGCCGCGGATCGAAGATGCCAAAGCCGAACGCCCGCTCGAGCACCACCATGAACAGCGTGATGGCGACCACCGGCGTGCCGAGGATCATCACGAGGCTCGTCGCATAGAGCGCCCACACGAAGAGCGGCAGCCGGAACCACGTCATGCCGGGCGCCCGCATCCGGTGGATCGTCACCATGAAATTCAGGCCGGTCAGAATCGACGAAAAGCCCGTGATGAAGACGCCGAGCCCCGCCAGCAGCACGTTCGAGGCGGAGACGTTCGAGCTGTACGGCGTGTAGAAGGTCCAGCCGGTGTCGACCCCGCCGAGCACCAGCGCCGCGATGGTGAAGAGGAAGCCGATCACGAAGATGTACCAGCTCATCAGGTTGAGCGTCGGGAATGCCACGTCCTTGGCGCCGATCATCAGCGGCATCGCGAAGTTGCCGAGAATGGCGGGCACCACCGGGATGAGCACGAAGAACACCATGAAGACGGCGTGCATGGTGAACAGCCGGTTGTAGGTGTCGGCGGAGACGAAGTCGCCCGCGGGCGTGGTCAGCTCGATCCGGACGCCGGCGGCGAAGATGCTGCCGAGGAAGAAGGCGAGCGCCACGACGATCATGTACAACACGCCGATGCGCTTGTGGTCCTTCGTGAGGAGCCACGAGGCGACCGTGGTCCTCACGTTGAGGTAGTTGACGCGCGGCAGCACTGTCGTCGACATGATCCCTACCTTGGCCCGCTCTGAACCGCAGCAGCCGGTGCCGTGCCGCCGGCCTGCGGCGCCGCCGCCGGCTGGCCGGCCGTCGGCAGCGATTTGATGTACTCGATCAGGCTCATCAGGCCCTCTTCATTCACCTGCCCCTGAAACGTTGGCATCACCGGTTGATATCCCGCTACGAGCCGCATCTGGGGCGTCAGGATCGATTCGCGGATGTAGGTGTCGTTCACCGTCACGGTGGCGCCGTTGGCCAGCGTCTCCTGCGTGCCGAACCTCCCCGGCAGCGCCGGCCCGCGGCCGGAGCCATCGGGGAGATGACAGCTCGCGCACCCCAGCTGCTGGAACAGCTGCTCGCCGCGCGCCTGCATCGACAGGCCGCCGCCGCCGCTCAGCCACGCCTGGTGCTCGTTCGGCTCCATCACGACGACGCGGCCGATCATGCCGGAGTGCTTCGTCCCGCAATATTCGGCGCAGAACAAGTGGTACTCGCCCACCTTGGTGGGGGTGAACCAGACGGAGCTGTAGCGCCCCGGGATTGCGTCGGCCTTGACGCGAAACGCCGGGATGTACAACGAGTGCAGGACGTCTTCGGAGGTGAAGATCACTTTCACGGGCCGGCCGAGCGGGACGTGCAGCTCGTTGATCTCGCTCTGCCCATCGATGTGCTGAAAGCGCCACATCCACTGTTTGCCCGTCGAGTAGATTTCCAGCGTCTGGTCGGGCGCCCGCACCAGATGGAAGAACACCACGGTGGACCAGCCGAAGATCGCCATCGAGATGAAGAACGGGATGATCGTCCAGCTCAGCTCGAGCCCGATCGAACCGATGATGGGGGCGCCAACCCTGTCGCCCGTTCGATCGCGGTACTTGATCGCGAAGATGACGACGGCCATGACGACGAGCAGCGCGAAGAACGCGGTGACGGCCGTGACGAAGAAATACAGGGCGTCCACCTCGGGGGCGAGGGTGGAGGCCTGCTCGGGGAACAGCGGGATGCCAGACAACATATCTACCGGACCGTCCTCTTCCTCCTCACGCGCGGCCGAGCGGCGGCGCGTGCGACTCGCGCAGGCGCGTCACCACGATGTACGCCCCGATGAAGAGCACCGTGATCACTCCGCCCAGGCGAATCAGGTTCATCACCAGCAGCCCGTATCGGCCGCTCTCCGGGTCGTAATGGAAGCAGTAGAGGAGCAGCTCGTCGACGATCGACCCGACGCGCCCCTCGCCCGACTCCACCAGCGCGAGCCGCAGCTCCTTCGGGGAGTACTCCACGCCGTAGAAGTACCGCGCCAGCCGTCCGTCGGGCGTCGCCACCAGGATCCCGCTGACGTGCGCAAACTGTCCCGAGCGCTCGTCCCACCGGTAGGTGAATCCCGCCGCGGCGGTCACGCGGCGGATGGTCGCCTCGTCGCCGGTAAGGAAGTGCCACGCGTGCGCGTTGCCCTCGGGCCACTTTCCGAGGTGATCCTGTTTCTTGGCGGCCGCCGCCACCGGCGTGTCGCGCGGATCGAAGCTGATCAGGACGACCTCGAAGTCCTTCCCGGCGGCGAACGGGAGCGCCTTCGACGCGCTCGACAGACCATTCATCACCTGGGAGCAGAGCATCGGGCACTGGTAGTAGACGAACGCGAGCACGACTGGCCGGGCGCCGAAGAACTCCCGCAGTGCCACCGGCCGGCCGGTCTCGTCGCGGAACACGGCGTCGAGCGGCAGCTGCTCGTCGAGGCGCTGCCTGAAGGTGACCTCGCGCAGCGGCGGCGGCACCTCGGTCGACGGCGTCCCTCCCCGCGCCTGCTGCCCGTAGTAGCTGCCCGGAGAGCCCGGCTGGGCGGCGGCCACGGCGCCAAGACCCAAAACCCAAAGCCCAAAGCCCAAAGCCCAAAGCCTGCTCATTGCCTTCTCCGCTCCATCGTCCGGCCGGCGCTCGAATCAGCAGGAATGAGGCCCTCGGCCTGCGCCGGCGACGCCCCTTCCGGCGGGACAGACGTCAGCAGGCCACGCTCGATCGTCAACCGCATCGCCTCGTCGATCGGGATGTGCGCGATCCCCGCCTCTCTGTTCATCCAGCCGTACCGCTGGAGCAGATTTTCTTCCTCCAGGCGGAACTGAGAGATCTCGTTCCGCGGAAACTGCTGCAGTCGCGGCGCCGGCGGCAACCGGTCTTCCTGCCCGACGGCCAACGGGTACGGCTGCTCGGCGACCACCGAGCGGTCGATCAACAGTTGGTACATGAAGCCGAGGCCCACGTGGATGACCACGGCCGAGACCGCCAGCCAGATGATGAACTTGACGATCAGCCAGACGTTCGCGTCGGTATGCTCGTACGTCGAGCCCGGCGGCGTCTCCCGGTACTCGTCGTCGGGCGAGGCGTGGGCGTGGCCGCGTACGTCTTCGTGTGCCATCAGTGGGCCCCCGTCGTTTCGAGCGCCTCGCGGAGGGACGGGTCGGCAAACGCGACGAGCGGGCGCTGCGCGAGCTGGGTAAAGAACATCCAGAGCCACAGCCCGCCAATCGCAAGCGGCGCGGCAAGGTCGAGCCAGTGCACGAAGACGTGCGACAGGTGCTCGCCCGTCAGCACATGCAGGTTCGCGCCCGACGCGGCGTCGAACTCCGGCGCGACCAGCATGAACAGGTCGATGTACCGGACGACGAGCAACGCCGCCGAGACCCAGATCAGCCGCTGCGGCATCCGCTTCAGATCGCGCGAGAGCAGCAGCGCGAACGGCACGGCGAACTGGAAGACCACTAGGAAGACCGCCAGGTACTGCCAGCCGCCGTTGATGCGCGTGATGAAGTACGGGATTTCCTCGACCAGGTTTGCCGCGTACACCAGCATGTACTGCGAGAAGTTGAAGTACGCCCAGAGCATGACGAAGGCGAGCGACAGCTTGCCGAGGTCGTGGAAATGGCTCGGCTTGAGGATCGTATTCATGGGTGCCCGGCGGGCGAGGAACGTGCTCGCCACGATCGTAAACGACAGCGCCGAGATGCCGTGCCCGCCCACGAAGATGAAGCCGAACAGCGTCGAGTACCAGTGCGGGTTGATCGACATGATCCAGTCGATCGCTGCAAACGTCGCCGTGAAGGTATAGAAGACCAGGCCGCCGCCGGCGAGGTACTGAATCTTCAGGTTCACGCCCATGTCACCTTCGTCCTGCTGCCGCGACCAGCGCGTGAGCGTCCACGCGATGAGAATCCAACCGACGAAGTAGACGAACGTGCGCGCGAGGAAGAAGCCGGTGTTCAGGTAGATCGCCTTGTGGCGAAGCACCTCGTCCTGCTGCACGAGGTCAGCGTGGGTCCACGGATAGAGCCTGCCCATCCCGAGCACGATCGGCAGGAACAGCAGCGCCAGCAGCGGCAGCGTGCGGCTCGACGCCTCGAACACGCGCCGGAACACGCCCCACGCGCCGCCCGACAGGTGCTGGATCATCAGCAGGCCCATCGATCCGAGCGCGATCCCGAGAAACAACAGGTACGCCATGAGCCACGCACGGAAGAAGTGGTCGCGGTCGACGACGAAGCCAATCACGCAGCCGACGAGGCCGACGAGGCCCACCATGAGCGCGCGCGAGCGCGGGACGTCGATATCGGCAGGCGGCGCGTACTGAGCAGGAATATCGGCCATTTATGGTGTCCCCGGCGCTCCAGGCTGTCCCGGCACGGGCGTCGGCACGAATTCGGGCGCCGTGTCGAGCTCGGGGCGCCGATCGGCCGGTACCTCATCGACCGTGGCGCGCTGGCTGAACTG
Source organism: Acidobacteriota bacterium (assembly GCA_016184455.1). Classification (GTDB taxonomy): domain Bacteria; phylum Acidobacteriota; class Vicinamibacteria; order Vicinamibacterales; family UBA2999; genus MELF01. Next base: position 1,395 of record JACPCS010000079.1, on the reverse strand, counting down.
CAGGGCGCGGATGTAGGCGGCAATCGCCCAGCGGTCCGCGGCCGGCACCTGCGCTGTGTAATCCGACATCGCCCCGAACCCGTTCGTTTCCACGTTGACGTAGTACCCGACGGGCGCGTTCCGCAGCCGCTCCTCGTGGAAGGAGGGAGGCGCCCGGAACCCGCGCCGCACCACTATGCCGTTGCCCTGCCCGGTGCGGCCGTGGCAGGGCGAGCAGAAGACGTTGAACCGTTCGCGGCCGCGCGCCAGCATCTCGGCAGTGACCGGCATCGGGAACATGTCGGTGAGCTGACCGTCGATCGTCCCCTGATACAGGTGCCCGTTCTCGCGCAGCATGCCGCGCGCGACGGTGTTGGCCACGAGCGTTCTGGCGCTTCCGCCGTTGGTGAAGAACGCGCTCGCCTCGAGCGGCTCGTAGCGCGGCGCGTCGTGCATGTCCTGCCGGCAGGCGGGCAAGACGATGCAACCAGCGACGATCAGCAACAGTGCTCGTGCACCGTGCACGGTGCCCCGTGCACTTTGACCGTTACGGCGCAACTTCGGTGACTCCCACGGGGTGCAACCCCTCCAGAAACTTCGCCGTCGCGTAGCGCTCGAACTTCGGGTCCCTCGCCTCGATGCACAGGAAGAACCGATCGCACGATGCGCGGTCGAACGCTGACACGTTGAAGACCGGGTGATACGGCTGCGGCAGCCGGTTGAGCGCCCACATCCCGACGAAACACGCGAGCGCCGCACCGAGCACGGTGGTCTCGAACGTGACCGGGATGAAGTACGGCCAACTGTGGTACGGTCGCCCGCCGACGTTCATCGGGTAGGCGATCGCCTGCGACCAGTACTCCAGCGTGTAGCCGCCAATGCCACCAAGAAAGCCGCCGATGAGCGTAATCAGCGGGACCCTGCTCCGGCGCAGGCCGAGTGCCTCGCCCAGCTCTTCCATCGGGTACGGCGAATACGCGTCGACATGACGGTAGCCTTCGAGGCGCGCGCGCTCGGCCGCGTGCAGCAGCGCGCCGGGGGTCGAGAACTCCGCCAGCAGGCCGTGCGTGGACGGGACCGCTTCGACGTGTGCCATCACCTCACCCCCTGTGCTCCGGCTGCAGCTTCGCCTCCGGCACGATCGTGCGCATCTCGAAGATCGCGATTGCCGGTAGGAAACGGATGAACAGGAAGAACAGCGCCAGGAAGAGCCCGATCGTCCCGGCGAACATCCCGAAGTCCCACCGCGTCGGCATGTACATGTCCCACGAGGAGGGAAGGAAGTCGCGGTGCAGGCTCGTGACAATGATGACGAACCGCTCGAGCCACATGCCGACGTTGACGAACAGCGACAGGATGAACAGCAGGACGACGTTGTCGCGGACGCGCCGGAACCAGAAGAGCTGGATCATTCCC
>JACPCS010000078.1 GCA_016184455.1 Acidobacteriota bacterium | reverse complement strand
GCCAGGCGAGATCGGTGATCCGGACGAGCGGCACAGCCGCCGCGCGGAGCTGCTGACGCTGGTCGGCGTGACCGGCAACGATGCCGCGTGGCAGAAGCGGTCGCACGAGCTCGCGACGAAGTACATCGCGGATCCGGCATCACTGCCGGGCACGCTCGCGCCGGCCGTGCTGCGGGTCGCGGCAATCGGGGACGACGCAGCCCTCTACGATCAGTACATGGCGCAGCTCCGCACGCGCGTGTCACAGCCGGAGGAGTACTACCGGTTCTTCGGCGCGCTCGCCTGGTTCGAGCAGCCGGCGCTCCTCGAGCGGACGCTCGCCTTTGCGCTGTCCGATCGCGTGCGCACGCAGGACACGGGCCAGCTCATCGCTGCGCTCCTGGTGCGTCCGGCCTCACAGCGGGCCGCCTGGGAGTTCGTCAAGACGCGCTGGCCGCAGATCACGCAGAAGCTCGGCACCTTCCAGGGGATCCCCGCGATCGTCGGCGCCACCGGCAGCTTCTGCTCGGCGGCGCAGGCGGAGGACGTCCGGCAGTTCTTCGCCAGCAATCCCGTGCCCACCTCCGACCGTGCGCTCCGGCAGGCGCTCGAGCGCATCGAGGCGTGCGCGGCGCTCGCGGCGCGGCAGGCGCCGGCGCTGACGACGTGGCTGGAGTCGAAGTAGACTCTGGCTCGTGCCGGTCAGAATTGCCGTTCTCCTCGCGTTCGCGACCGTGACGGTCGCGGCGCAGTCGGTCACCATTCGGGAGCAGGGCGCCCGCCCGTTCGGGGGGACGGTCGTGGGCGATCCGGCGAAAGGGTCGCTCCACTGCGACCACGGCTACCTCGAGTGGCAGATTCCCGAGACGCCGCGCCGCGTGCCGCTGGTGATGGTGCACGCGAGCAGCACGAAGACGTGGGACACCACCTTCGACGGCCGGGAGGGATTCCGCCACATCTTTCTCCGACGCGGGTTCCCCGTGTACCTGACCGACCTGCCCCGCACCGGCCGCGCCGGCCAGGGGTGTGGGCCCACGAGCTACACACCGGAGCTCAATCACGACCAGGTCTGGTTCACGAACTGGCGGCTGGGGCTCTGGCTGCCCGGCGATCCGACGCCCGACTTCTATCCCGGCGTGCAGTTTCCGCAGACCGAGCGCGCGCTCAACGAGTTCTTCCGCATCCAGTATCCGGAGTTCAACGCCCCCGAGAACGAGCGCGTGGAGACCGACGCGCTGGCCGCGCTGCTCAACGAGATCGGACCGTCCGTCCTGCTGACGCACTCTTCCACCGGCATTCGCGGCTGGATCACCGCGACCAAGACGACCAACGTCGCGGCGATCGTCTCGTACGAGCCTGGTGACGCGGTGTTTCCGGAGAGCGAGATGCCGCCGCCAATCGAGCGCATCGACGGGATGAAGCTGCCGCCGGGACGCGCGATCCCGATGGCCGACTTCCTGAAGCTCACGAAGGTACCGATCCAGATCGTCTGGGGCGACTACATCCCGTCGACCCCGGACACGATCAACGTGGGGCCGCGGCTCTCGCTCGACAACCGGCGCGTGAACGTCATGCGCGCGACGCTGATGGTGGACGCGATCAGGCGCCACGGCGGCGACGCGGTCAACATCCTGCTGCCGGAGATCGGGATCCGCGGCAACACGCACTTTCCGATGCTCGATCTGAACAACGTGCAGATCGCCGACCTGCTCTCGAAGTTCCTCGCCGAGAAGCGGCTCGATCGGCGGTAGCGCTCATAGACGACAATCGACCGGAGCCGATGGAACCACGGAGATTCCTGCGCAACGGCTGTGTGCTGATCTTCGCGGCGCTGGCGCCGTCGTTGGCGTCGGCGCAGATGCCCGAGCGCGCCACGATGACCGCGGTGCGGATGAGCGACGAGGAGCGGATCACCCTCGACGGCGCGCTCGACGAGCCGATCTGGCGGCGCGCCGTGCCCGCCACGAACTTCATCCAGCAGTTTCCGCAGACCGGCGCGCCGGCGACCGAGCAGACCGAGGTCCGGATCATCTACAACCGCACGACGCTGTACATGGGCGTCACGTGCTTCGACAGCGAGCCGGATCGATGGCTCGGCTACCAGATTCGTCGCGATCAGTTTCTGCAGGCCGACGACCGTTTCATGTGGATCATCGATCCGTTCCTGACCGGCCAGGGCGGGTATCACTTCGAGACGAACCCGTCCGGGCTGATGGGCGAAGGGTTGATCGGGCCCGCGGGCTACAACCGCGAGTGGGACGGGATCTGGGACCTGCGCGTGCGGCGCTCGGCGATCGGCTGGACGCTCGAGATCGCGATCCCGTTCAGCACGCTCAACTTCGATCCCGACGGCACGACGTGGGGGATCAACTTCCAGCGTACCGTGCGGCGGAAGGCGGAGGAAAGCCTCTGGACCGGCTGGGCGCTCAATCAGGGACTCTTCCGGTTCTCGAACACCGGACTGGTGACCGGGCTCAATCAGAACGTGACGCAGGGGATCGGCCTGGACGTCCGCCCGTACGCGCTGGGACTGCTGGAGGCGTCGCCGGTGACCGGCCGGACGAAGACCGAGGGCAGCGCGAAGGCCGGGCTCGATCTCTTCTACAGCGTCACGCCGGGCCTGCGCGCCAACTTCACCGTCAACACCGACTTCGCGCAGACCGAGGTCGACCAGCGCGCGGTGAACCTCACGCAGTTCGCGCTCTTCTACCCCGAGAAGCGCACGTTCTTCCTCGAGGGCGCCAACTATTTCGATTTCGGCACCAGCACGTCGGTGGGCATCGGCGATGCCTTCCGGCGGGAGACCGACAACTCGTTGATTCCCTTCTTCAGCCGGCGGATTGGACTCGACGAGCACGCCAATCCCGAGACGATCAATTACGGCGTGCGGATGATCGGGCAGATCGGCCAGCGCCTCGACGTCGGCGTGCTCCAGGTGCAGACAGGCGACGAACCCGACAGGCAGGCCGTCGGCGAGAACTTCACCGCGGTGCGCGTGAAGCAGCGGCTCTTCCGGCAGTCCTATGTCGGCGTGCTCTACACCGGCCGCGACGGTCGGGATGCCGCGTCGCCGCTGCGTGCACCCCAGCGCGCAGGCGTGCGCGCTGGGGACCCCGCACTGCGGACGATCGGCGCCGACTTTCAGCTTGCGACGTCGACCTTCCGCGGATCGAAGAACCTGTCGGCGGGCGGGTTCTTCCTGAACACCACCAATCCGCTCCACACTGGGCGGAACGCCGCCTACGGCCTGTGGATCGACTATCCGAACGATCGCTGGAACACCGGCGTCGCCTATCGGGTCGTCGAAGACAACTTCCGGCCCGCCGTCGGCTTCATGACGCGGACGAGCGGCTACAAGCGCTATCTCCCCTACTTCAATTTCTCGCCGCGGCCGCGGAACAGTCGGCTCTTCCGCCGGTTCGGCTTCACGGCCGACGTCGATCTGCAGCTCGACACGAACAACGACTGGCTGACGCGCCTCTGGAGCCTCACGCTGCTCGACGTCGACTTCCAGTCGGAGGACAACTTCAGCATCCTCGTTCTCCCCGAGTACGAGCGGCTGCACGCCGACTTCCGGGTGAATGCGCGCGACAACGTTGCGCTGCCGCGCGGACGCGAGTACGACTTCGTACGCTACCGCGTCACGGGGCAGACCGCGAACCGGCGCGTGATCGCCATCGCGCCGACGCTCGAATGGGGCGGATTCCATTCGGGCACGCGGCGGCAGTTCTCGCTCAATCTCACCGCGCGCCTGCGGCCGGGGCTCATCATCTACACGTCAGCGGAGCTCAATGAGGTGGACCTGCCCGAGACGCACTTTACGGCGCAGCTCTTCCGGCTCACGCCGGATCTGGCGTTCGGCCAGTGGGTATCACTCGTCAATGTCATCCAGTACGACTCGGTCAGCCGCGTCGTCGGCTGGCAGTCGCGCTTCCGCTGGATCCTCCGGCCGGGCGACGACGTGTATTTCGTGTACACTCACAACTGGCTCGACGATCCGGTTCGCGATCGGCTGCTGACACTGAACCGGCAGGCCGCGACGAAGGTGCTCTACACGCGGCGGTTCTGAGTCCGGTTCTATGGATTTTTCAAGCCTGCCGATCACTTCCATCGGGGCCGCCATCGTCGGTGCCGCGGCCATCCTCGTCTGGCGCGTTCACGAATCGACGCGCCCGGTCACTGCGCGCAGCATCGTCATTCCTCCGCTCGCGATGAGCACCGGATTCTCCATGTTTGCCGCTCGCGCTTTCAGAGTGCCGTGGCCGTGGGGTATCGGCGCATTCCTCGTGGGGGCGGTCGTCTTCGGTTATCCGATCGCTGCGACGTCGCGGCTCACCCGCGAGGGTGCGGTCATCATGATGCGACGGTCGCGGCTGTTCGTCGCGATTCTCCTCGGACTCGCGGCTGTTCGGATCGCGCTCCGGAGCTACGTCGGGCACATCATCTCCGTCGAGCAGACGGCCGGCCTCTTCTTCATCATCGCGTTCGGCATGATTGTGCGATGGCGGAGCGCGATGTTCCTCGAGTATCGCCGGCTGACCCGACCTGTTGAACGCTGATCCATGGAGCCCTTTTCTTTTCGATTCGACCGGCGCAGAATCTGTCCGCAGTGGAGGGACACGATGACACGCAATGGCCTCGTCGCGCTGCTCGCCACGTCGGTGCTGTCGTGGGCCGTGGTACCGGCGGTGGCGCATCACTCGTTCGCCGCGGAGTTCGACTCCAACAAGCCGGTGACGCTCACCGGCACGATCACGAAAGTGGAGTTCCAGAATCCGCACATCTATTTCTACATCGACGTCAAAGGCGCCGACGGTACGTCCGTCAACTATGCCATCGAAGGCGGCACACCCAACCAGCTCCGGCGTCAGGGCTGGGGCCGCGACTCGCTGAAGGTCGGCGAAACGGTCACGGTGCAGGGGTTCGCGGCCAGAAAGGCCGATGTGCACGTGGTCAACGGCCGCACCGTGATCCTGGCGGACGGCAGGCGCGTCTTCGGCTTCAGCGGGGCCGCCGACCCTGACAGCAATCCCTGACGTTCACGACGGGAGCTTCGTCATGACCAGGCGCCTCTCGTTCTTCATCGTCGCGGCCGCGCTCGTCTGCGCGGGCGACGCGTCACTGGCGGCGCAGCAGGGCGGTCGCGGGGCGCAGCCGCCGCCAGCCACTGACCGGCTCGCGGCGCCGAAGCCTGCGCCCACGGGTGCGTGGTGGCACACGGGCGGGCCGCTGGAGCGGCAGGCCGGCCGGCCCGACCTGACCGGCGTGTGGTTCGGCGGCGCGAGCGGTGATCTGTCGCGATCGACCCTCCCTGGTCAGGAGCTCGCCCTCACGCCGTACGGGACCGAGCGATGGAGCACGGTCGACCACGCGAAGGATCCGAACACGGCGTGCCTGCCTCCAGGACCGGCGCGGATGATCATGATGGCCCACCCGGCGATGATCGTGCAGCGTCCCGACGTCGTCGTCATCCTCACCGAGTCGCAGCGCACGTTCCGGATCATCTATACCGACGGCCGCGGCCACCCGCACGACATCGCCGAGTACCCCGAATGGATGGGCAGCTCGATCGGGCGTTGGGACGGCGACACGCTCGTCGTCGATACGATCGGCATCAACGAACGGACGTGGCTCGACACGGCCGGGCACGAACACAGCGAGAAGCTGCGGCTGACCGAGCGGTTCCGGCTCGCCGATCCGAACACGCTCGAGCATGTCGTGACCTATGACGACCCGGTGTTCTTCGCGAAGCCGTTCACGACGCGCCGGCTCTTCAAGCGCCAGATCGGTGACCGAATCCTGGATCACTCCTGTCTCGAGAACGAAAAGGACCGGGAGCTGCTCGTGCCGACGCTTGGCGACGCGGGACGCTGAGGTGGGCGGCCCTTATTGCCTGGTCATCACGAGCTCGCCGTTGAAGATGCCCAGGCAGTTCGAGCCGCCGGAATAGACGCTCACAAGAATTGCAAGATTCTCGAACAAACACGACAGGTAGGTCTCACTGCGCCAGAGTGTGCCCGATGGACTGCTGCATCCTCAACCCGGACGTTGTCCCTACGGAAGAGGCCCTGTTCGCGCGAGCGCTCGCAGCCCACGTCAACTCTGACAGGCAGCCGACGCTCTCTCCCAGCACATCGCACTTCCGGAGGGCCACGGCCGGAAAAGGGGCGGTCGGCCGGAAAGTGGTGGGAACGGCTATTCTAGAGAGCCATGGGCCAAGCGCCGTCTGACCACTCGAGGTCTCGGACACAGTCACCACAGGAGCTTCTGAAGCTACTCGGGTTCTCGAGCCTGCGGCGGCTCGTCCTCGTACTGGTGCTCGAGGTCGCTGTTGCCTGGCTCGCGCTGGTCCTCGTGGTAGCGCTTCTATCGCCAGCGGCGCCGCTGTCGCAGCGCTTTCAGGTGCTGTCTGTGAGCCGTCCAACCCATACGTTGCTCTTCTTGTTCGTTATCGCTGCGGCCGTTGTGGTTCCTACCTTCATATGGTTCCACGTCTCGTTCTTGTGGGTTCGCCTTCTGTGGCGCCGATGGCAAGCCTCTCGAGCGCCGCGTTCCACCAGATGATCTCCGTCATGCCAGAGCGCAGAATCCGTCACGCTGATCGGCACGTCTTCAACTGCAGGAGCTCCAGATGATCGTGGTATCGAATCGCGTTCCAGTGGCCAAGGGGCGGGAAGCGGAGTTTGCTGAGCGATTCTCAAAGCGCGCGGGGCTGGTCGAGCGCCATCCCGGCTTCGTCCGGCTGGAAATCCTGCGGCCGGACTCGGTGACGCTGCGCGGGCAGCCGATGGGTGGCTCCGACTATCACGTCGTTCTCACTTATTGGGAGCGAAAGGAAGACTTCATCGCCTGGACCGAGAGCGAGGACTTCCGGACGGCGCACTCGCAGCAGACGCCGAAGGACCTGTTTGCTGGTCCCAACGTCTTCGAAATGCACGAAATCATCCAGTCGGCCGGCAGGCCTGTCGGCGGTTCCTAGAGCCCGCGCCCTTGAAGAACGTGGCCACGTCCACATCCCGCTGCAAGGGGGTCCATTGGTGGCGCGCAGCGGCGTGAGTGCCGGGGGCGGGGATCGAACCCACACGCCCTTGCGGGCCCGGGATTTTAAGTCCCGTGCGTCTGCCAGTTCCGCCACCCCGGCATGTGGTTCAGTGCGTGGAACTTACTGATTCTACCGGAGTGGTGGGATCTTCCAATCTTGAAAGGATTCTTGAAAGGTTGACCATCGTCCAGCGTTGCAGCGGCCGTCTTGAGACTCTCCAGGATCTGCCGATCGTGGCGTTCGGTGACCACAATCGAGCAGTGGCCCAGCAGGTCGCCCACCTGCGAGAGCGGCACGCCGCGCTCTACCAGACGAGACGCGTACTCGCTCCGCAGGTCGCGAAAGCGCACATCTGAGATTCCAGCCGCCGTCCGCGCGCGTTCCCAGGCCGTCCGGAAGCTCTTGACAGCCTCGTCATTGCCCCGCGTGAAAACGGGAAGCTCTGGGGCCTTCGGCTGTCCGTCGGGGCCAATCCTGAGCCATTCCAGAAGGCTACGAAGGCGCGTGGTGCCGATGGGACCCATCCGGCCCTTCTTGCTCTTGGCGTGTTCCGCTCGAACGTGGACCACCTGCTGATCCCAATCGATGTCCCCGAATCTGAGCGCCAGCAGCTCGCCGCGCCGCATGCCGGTGTCGAGGCGGTTACGTCACGCCCGTGGCTGGCGAGTGATCTCACGCGAGGTCTGCCGACTGACGTAGTCGGCGGGCGTCAGAATTGCGATTCCGCGGTACGGGTTCAACGCAAGCAGGTCTCTGTCGCCCGTCACGATCACATCGGCACCTCCGTTCACAGCGACCTCAAGAAACGTGTCGTCCTTCGGATCGCGCGACGCACGAACGGTCTCGACGATCTCCACGATCTCAAGGAGCGGTGCCAGGCGGAGGAGCAAGGCGTCGCGCTTTTTCCGCGACACGTAGGGGTCGAATTTCGGCGAGAGCAGCCTTTCCATCACCTCCCGCAGAGTCGCCGTAGACGCCAGAAGTTGTCCATCGTTGATGGCCTTCTCCAGAGCTGCGGCCGGGGTTGATGTGGTGGAAAGCGCGCCGCTGATCAGAACGTTGGTGTCGAGAACAACCCGCTCACGCTTCATCGCCGCTCAAGAGCTCGGCGAGACGTTGGTCGCTCAGTCCTCTAGCAGCGGCTTCGGCCGCAATTTCCTTTCTCAAATCGAGGAAGGCCTGTACGTTGCCGCTTCTGAGGCGTTCGTACTCGGCCATCGAAAGGACGACGGCGACGTCCCGGTCCTGGCGTCGGATCACGACAGGCTCTCGCTGTGCGTCATCCAAGATGGCGCCGAGACGCTTTTGGGCTTCAGTGGCGGCGACGGTCTTCATGATCCTTCACGTGCCGAGCCAGTCTGTCAGTGCTCTATAGCGTGTCGTAGACAGCATCGGCCGGGTTGTCCCAGAATCCGACGCTCTTCTCGGCGGCCTTCAGCCAGCAGAGCGTCTCGAGAAAGTCCCGCAGCTCCTCGTCGGAAAACACCGTATAGATCACCCCCGGCTGCAGGTCCTCGACCCGCTCGAGAGGCTCGAACACGCCGTTTCGGTACGCGGCCTTGATGCTCACGGGGTCATTATAGCGTCGGATCTCTCGGTGTCTCGGCGCCTCGGTGGTCCGTAACCCGTTCCCCACCGCCGGTGCTATAGTGACGCGCATTCATTCCGGAGGAGGGCTGTCATGGCACGTCCGATTCTCGTGCTCCCCGCGATGCTCGCCGTCGTGACCCTGTCGGCCACCCCCGCGGCGGCGCAGGCGCGCCCCTCGAAATCGCTCCAGATCTACGTCGTCGACGTCGAGGGCGGCAACGCCACCCTGATCGTCCCGCCCACGGGCGAGTCGCTCCTCATCGACACCGGCAATCCGAGCAACGGCCGCGACGCCGACCGCATCATCGCCGCCGCGAAGGACGCCGGCCTGAGCCAGATCGATCACCTGATCATCACGCACTACCACGGGGACCACATCGGCGGGCTGCCGGAGCTGCTGCCGAAGTTCCCGATCCGGCACTTCATCGACCACGGGCCGAACATCGATCCGATGGGATCGGGCGCCAAGTTCGAAGCGGTCTACAAGGAGATGTACGCCAAGGCGAAGCACACGGTGGCCAAGCCGGGCATGCGCCTCCCGATCGGCGGCGTCGAGGTGCAGGTCGTCACCTCGAACGGCGAGATCGTCGCCAGGCCGCTCGCGGGCGCCGGTCAGCCGAACCCGCACTGCGCGCAGTTCAAGCCGAGCCCCAACAACCTCGAAGACCCGATGTCGGTCGGCGTGCACATCACATTCGGCACGTTCCGCACGATTCACCTGGGCGACCTCACGCGCAACAAGGAATTCGAGCTGATGTGCCCGAACAACCGCATCGGCACGGTCGACGCCATTCTCGGCGTTCATCACGGCCAGGCGACCTCGAACTCCGAGACGATCATTCACGCGCTCCGCCCGCGCGTCGTCATCATGAACAACGGCACGCGGAAGGGCGGCGAGCCCGACACGATGCAGTCGATCTTCACGTCGCCCGGCCTCGAGGATCTCTGGCAGATCCACTTCTCGCTGCTGAGCGGCCAGGAGTACACCGTCCCCGGGATGTTCATCGCGAACCTCGCCGACGATCAGCCCGCCGCGATGCCGATCACGCCGATGGCCGCGCCCGCGCCGGGTACCGGCGCCCCGCCGCCGCCGGCCCACAACGGGCCCGCGTACTGGATCAAGCTGACCGCCGAGCAGGATGGCACGTACACCGTGACGAACGCCCGCAACGGCTTCAGCAAAACCTATCGCCCGGCGCGATGAACGAGCGTCTGCGCAAGGCGGCGGCGCTCCTCCGCCCCCAGGCTCTGGTCGTTTCCGCCCGCGCCCATGCACGCCTGCCGGATCTCGTGCGACACATCGAGGCGCTCACGAACGAGGTGCGGGCGCTCACCGCGACGCTCGAGACGGTCAGTCTGCACGAACGGCAGCTCCGCGCGGTGCTGCAGAGCGACGCGACCGGCGACGAGCGCGTGCTGCGCTTTCAGTCGATGCTCGACGAGCCGTCGCTCGCCCAGCACATCGAGAAGGCCGTCAGCCGCGCCACGCTGCACCTCGACCCGTTCCCGTACTGCGTGGTCGATCGGCTCTTGCCGCGCAGCTACTACGACGCGCTCATCGCGGCGATTCCACCGGTGGAGCTGTTCGGCGATCGCCCCGTCAACAAGCAGCAGCTGCTCGTGCCGTTCGTCTTCGCCCCGAAGTATTCGCGCGTCGTCTGGGCGCACATGGCCGACGTCGCCGCGACGCGGCTCCTGGCGCCGGCCATCGTCAGCAAGTTCCGCGAGCCCCTGGCTGATTGGCTGCGCGAGCACTTTCCGGCCGTCGGCGCCGACCCGCTCGCCGGCGTCGAGCTGAAGTGCTCGGACGGCCGCATCATGCTGCGGCGGCCCGGCTACAAGATTCCTCCGCACCGCGATCCGAAGTGGGGCTTCATCACCTGTCTGCTGTACCTCGCGCGACCTGGAGACGACTCCCGCTGGGGCACGCAGCTGTTCCGCGTGGAAGCAGACGACGAGGCGCGCGGCGGCGCGCCGCACTGGGTGCCCGAGGAACGGTGCCGATGGGTGGCCGACGTCGAGTTCCTCCCGAACCGCGCCCTGATATTTCTGAACTCCACCGGCGCGCACGGCGCGCACATTCCCGACGACGCCGAGCCGGCCGACCTCGAGCGCTACACGTACCAGTTCCGGGTCGGCCCCGAACGCGAATCGATGGAAGCGCTGCGCTCGACGCTCCCGGAGGAGCGGCAGCCGCTCTGGGCGGGCAAGGTCACGAGCTACTGAGATGCGGCTCCTACTGATTGCCGCCGCCCTCTGACGCTCGACGGACGGCTCGATGAGGCGGCCTGGTCGCGCGCGGTTCCCGGCGGCGATTTCATCCAGGTCGATCCGGACAACGGTCTGCCGGCCACCGAGAAGACCGAAATCCGGATCCTGTTCAACGCCGTTGCGGTGTACATCGGCGTCACCTGCTACGACTCCGAACCGAACCGCGTGCTCTCGTATCAACGGCGGCGCGACGAAGGGCTGCCGGCGGACGACAAGATCCAGATCATGATCGACACGTTCCTGGACGGGCGCACGGGCTACTTCTTCGAGCTCAACCCGCAGGGCGCCATGACCGATGCGCTCCAGAGCCCCACCGATACGAACCGCGCGTGGGATGGCATCTGGAACGCGCGGGTGCGTCAGAGCGAGATCGGCTGGGTGCTCGAGATGGAGCTGCCGTTCCAGACGCTGAACTTCAACCCGAACAGCGACACCTGGGGGCTGAACTTTCAGCGGACCGTCCAGCGGAAGAACGAGGTCAGCATCTGGTCCGGGTGGCGGCGGACCGAGGGCATCTGGCGCCTGACCAACGCCGGCCGGGTCACCGGTATCCGTGACGTCAGTCAGGGGCGCGGTCTCGACATCAAGCCGTACGGGGTGTACGTATCGCAGGCGTCGCCGGGGCGCGGCCAGACGGCCATGCGTGGCGATGCGAGCGCGGGGCTCGATCTGTTCTACAGCCCGACGCCGCTCCTGCGAACGGTCTTCACGGTCAACACCGACTTCGCGCAGACCGAGGTCGATCAGCGGCAGGTGAACCTCACGCGCTATTCGCTCTTCTTCCCCGAGCAGCGCGACTTCTTCCTCGACGGCGCCAACTTCCTCGATTTCGCGAGCGACGAGGGACGGCGTGCGCAGTGGAGCGGACTGGGCGACAGCGACGATCAGGTGATCCCGTTCTTTAGCCGGCGCATCGGGTTGAGCGCCGATGCCACGCCGCAGACGATCGACTTCGGCACGAAGGTCACGGGACAGGTTGGCGCGCAGGACGTCGGTCTGCTGCACGTGCGCACGGGCGAAGACGAGGGGTTCGAGAGCGAGGACTTCACGGTGGCGCGCGTGAAGCGGCGTCTCTTCACGCAGTCGTACATCGGCGGCCTCTACACGCGGCGCGACGCGCGGCTCGCCGGCGCCGACGCGCGGCACACGGCCGGCCTCGACATGTCGCTCGCCACGTCGCGCTTCCGCGGGTCGCAGAACCTGGAGCTCCGGGCCTGGTTCCTGCACACCACCCGCCCCGACGCCGCGAAGGGCACATCGGCCTACGGCGCCGTCCTCGACTACCCCAACGACCGTTGGTACGGGCGGTTTCAGACGACGGAGGTGCAGGAGAACTTCGATCCGTCTGTCGGCTTCCTCCGGCGGCAGAATTACCGCCGGTACGCGCCCTCGCTGCAGTTTGCGCCGCGGCCGCGCAGCAACCGCTACATCCGCCAGTTCCGGTTCGGCGCCAACGCCGACGTGATGACCGATCGGCAGAACGACCTGCTGAACCGTCAGATCGATGTCACGCTCTTCAGCATCATGATGCACTCGAGCGACCACATGTCGATCAACGTCTCGCGCCGGCAGGAACGGCTCGACGCGCCGTTCCGGATCAGCCGCGGGATCGTGCTGCCAACCGGCGCGGAGTACGACTACTCGCGGTTCCGCATCTTCGCGCGCACGGCCGAGCGCCGCGTGCTCGCGGTCAACGGCCGCTACGAGACCGGCGACTTCTATTCCGGCACGCGCACCGAGCGCCAGGCCAATCTCACGGTCCGTGCGCGCCCGGGCCTCATCGTGTATCTCGGCGGCGAGTGGAACAACGTCAGGCTGCGCGAAGGACACTTCACCACGCGGCTGTACCGGCTCGTCGGCGAGACCCAGTTCTCGCCGTTCGTCACGCTCGTCAACGACATCCAGTACGACACGCAGAGCGCCGTGCTCGGATGGCAGGGACGCTTCCGGTGGATCGTAAGCCCCGGCAACGACGTCTACGTGGTCTACACGCACAACTGGCTCGACGAGCCGCTTCTCGACCGCTTCGCCACGCTCGACCGGCGGGTCGCCTCCAAGGTGCTCTATACCTACCGTTTCTGAGATGCCGGGTCCGCCGCCCCATTCATCCGCGGGCCCGGCCTACGTACACCCTGCGTACGTCGGGCGGGTGACGGCTGCCCGGTTCCTGACCGTCGTGTTGCTCTGCGTGTGCGCCGGGTCGGCCGCGGCCCAGGTGAACGGCCAGGGCGGACCCGACAACGGAGGCCGGCGGACGGCAACGGCCGTCCGGCTCGCCGATGGCGAATCGGTCCGTCTCGACGGCCGTCTCGACGAGCCCTTCTGGGCGAAGCCTGTCCCCGCAGGCGACTTCATGCAGATCGATCCCGACAACGGCCGCCCCGCCACCGAGAAGACCGACGTGCGGGTCGTTTTCGACGGATCGGCGCTGTACCTGGGCGTCACCTGCCTCGATTCCGAGCCCGATCGTTGGATCGGCTGGCAGATGCGGCGCGACGACCGCCTGTTTGCCGACGACCAGTTCACGTGGACGATCGACACGTTTCTCGACGGCCGCACCGGCTACTTCTTCGAGATGAACCCCTCGGGCCTCATGGCGGACGCGCTGATGGGGCTCAACGGCGACAACCGCGAGTGGAACGGCATCTGGAACGCGCGCGTGCACCGCAGCGAGATCGGATGGACGATCGAGATCGAGATCCCATTTCGCACGCTCAATTTCAACCCCACCCACGACACCTGGGGCATCAACTTTCAGCGCGTGGTCCGGCGCAAGAACGAGCAATCGATCTGGAACGGGTGGTCGCGCAATCAGGGCGTGCGCCGCATGAGCAACGCCGGCCTGCTGACCGGCATCCGCAACGTCACGCAGGGACACGGGCTCGATATCAAGCCCTACGGCCTCGTGTCGTCGCTCTCCTCGCCGGGGCGCGGCCGGCCCGACGTCACGACCGACGCGAGTGCCGGGCTCGACCTCTTCTACAACCCGACGCCGCTGCTGCGCGCGAACTTCACCGTCAACACCGACTTCGCGCAGACCGAGGTCGACCAGCGGCAGGTCAACCTCACACGCTACTCGCTTTTCTTTCCCGAGCAGCGCGACTTCTTCCTCGACGGCGCCACCTTCTTCGACTTCGCGAGCGAGAGCCGGCAGGAGAACTTCTTCGGCTTCGGACGCGCCGACGACGAGCGGATCATTCCGTTCTTCAGCCGGCGGATCGGGCTGAGCGCCGACGCGACGCCGCAGAAGATCGACTACGGGACCAAGCTCACCGGCCAGGCCGGGGCCGAGGACGTCGGGCTGCTCCACGTGCGGACCGGCCAGGACAACGGCTTCGCGAGCGAGGACTTCACGGTGGCCCGCGTCAAACGCCGTCTGTTGCGGCAGTCCTACGTCGGTGGTCTGTACACGCGCCGGGACGCGCGCGTGCCCGGTGCCCTTCGACCAGCTCAGGACGTCCCGAGCGTATCGAGGGACGCCGGCGCGGCGCACACGGCGGGGGTCGACGCGCTGCTGGCGACGTCGACGTTCCTCGGCGACCAGAACCTCGAAGCGAGCGGCTGGTTTCTCCGCAACAGCGACCCGGGCGTCTCGGACGGCGGCTCCGCGTTCGGCGCCATGGTGCGGTACCCGAACGATCTGTGGAACGCGAAGGTCGATGCGATCGAAGTCCAGGAGCAGTTCAACCCGGCAATGGGGTTCGTCTCACGCACCAGGTACCGCCAGTACAACCAGACGGTGGAGTACGGACCGCGCCCGCGCAATCACCCGTTCCTTCGGCAGGTGACCGTCGGGGCTGGCCTCGACACGCAAACCGACCTCCAGAACCGCCTGCTCAAGCGCAACTTCGAGGCCCAGCCGCTGCGGATGGAATTCCATTCCCAGGACAACTTCCGTGTGTCGGTGGCGCGCCGCTACGAGCGGCTCGACACGCCGTTCGCGATCGCGCCAGGGATTACGCTGCCGGTAGGCGCCGAGTACACGTTCAACCGGATGCGGCTGTTCGTCTCGACGGCGAACCGCCGCGCGATCTCCGTGAACTCGGCGATCGAGCTCGGCGAGTTCTACTCGGGCCATCGGCGGGAAAACCAGGTCAATCTCAACCTTCGCGTCCGCCCCGGGCTCTTTTTCTTCCTGACGGGCCAGTGGAACGTCGTCCAGCTGCCCGAGGGCCACTTCACGACGCGGCTCTTCCGATTCGTCGGCGAGACGCATCTCTCGCCGTTCATCGGCCTCACCAACAACGTGCAGTACGACACGCAGAGCCGCGTGGTCGGCTGGCAGTCGCGCTTCCGCTGGATCCTCACCCCGGGCAACGATCTGTACGTCGTCTACACGCACAACTGGCGCGACGATCCGCTGCTCGACCGCATGGCCACGCTCGACAAGCGGCTCGCGTCGAAGGTCCTCTACACGTACCGGTTCTGATGCCGGGTCTCCCACCCCATCGCGCAGGCGCGATGGGGGCCCCGGTCTGCCGCGGCTCGATCATGCCCGCGGCGAGCCCCGGCCTGCGTACGTCCTCATTCGTACGAAGGGCGGGTCTCGCCGAGCGCCGCGTGAGGGCGGCGCGGCAGACCCGCCGTCCATGACACCTCGGCCATATTCGAGTACAATTTGATTCTCCCGACCGCGAGTGGCCCCGGTGTGTCAACGCGCGGGGCCGCGGCGTCGTATTACGGCTAGTCGGGTGAGGCCTGCCCCGGCTCCTGCGCCGCCAGGGAATACAGCCAAACGATGACCATCGTTCGCCAGGGAGTCTTACGACTCCTTTCTGTCGCCCCCCTGCTGTGTGCGTCCGTGTCGCCCTCGCTCGCGCAACAGGAGCCCGGTTCTCAGCCCCTCGCGGCCAGCAGCCCCGGCAGCGGCCAGAACGGCCAGGGTGACAGCAGCGGCCGGCGGACGATGACCGCGCTCCGCCTGCAGGAGGGGGAAAAACTCGCGCTCGACGGCGTGCTCGACGAGCCGTTCTGGAGCCGCACGATCCCCGCCGCCAACTTCATCCAGCAGGACCCGCAGAACGGCCGTCCCGCGACCGAGCCGACCGAGGTGCGCATCGCATTCGACGGCGACGCGCTGTACATGGGCGTGACCGCCTATGACTCCGAACCGGACCGCTGGATCGGCTGGCAGCGGCGCCGTGACGAGGGGCTGGGCTCCGACGATCGCTTCATGTGGGTGATCGACACGTTTCTCGACGGGCGGAGCGGGTACTTCTTCGAGATGAACCCGTCCGGCCTGATGGCCGACTCGCTCATCGGGATCAACGGCGAGAACCGGCAGTGGGACGGGATCTGGAACGCCCGCGCGCGGCACAGCGAGATCGGCTGGACGCTCGAGATCAAGATTCCGTTCCGCACGCTCAACTTCAACCCGAACACCGACACCTGGGGCGTCAACTTCCAGCGGACGGTCCGCCGCAAGAACGAGGAGAGCCTCTGGATGGGCTGGGGGCGCAGCCAGGGCATCCGCCGGATGAGCAACACCGGTCTGGTGACCGGCATCCGCGACGTGACGCAGGGGCGCGGCCTCGACATCAAGCCGTACGGCGTGTTCTCGTCGCAGGCGTCGCCCGGGCGAGGCCAGAGCGCGATGCAGGGGGACGCGAGCACCGGCGTCGATCTCTTCTACAACCCGACGCCGCTGCTCCGGACGGTCTTCACCGTCAACACCGATTTCGCGCAGACCGAGGTCGATCAGCGGCAGGTCAATCTGACGCGCTACTCACTCTTCTTCCCCGAGCGCCGCGACTTCTTTCTCGACGGCGCCACCTTCCTCGACTTCGGCAGCAACAGCGAGCGCCGGGGCAACGGCGGCTTCTGGTTCGGCGAGGGGAACAACAATAACAACAGCGACGAGCTGATCATGCCCTTCTTCAGCCGCCGCGTCGGGCTGAGCGCCAACGCCACGCCGCAGAAGATCGACTTCGGCACGAAAGTCACCGGCCAGGTCGGCGCACAGGACGTCGGACTGATCCACGTGCGGACCGGCGAGGACAACGGCTTCACCAGCGAGGACTTCACGGTGGCGCGCGTCAAGCGGCGCATCCTGTCGCAGTCGTACATCGGGGCGATGTACACCCGCCGCGATCCGCTCGCGGGCGGCACCGATGCTCGCCACACGACCGGCGTTGACATGTCGCTGGCGACGTCGGGCTTCCGCGGAGACAAGAACGTGGAGCTCGGCGCGTGGTACCTGCGCACGACGCGCCCGGACCGCACGGACGGCAACTCCGCGTTCGGCGTCTCGTTCGACTATCCGAACGACCGGTGGGTGGCGGGGATGAATGCGACGGAAGTGCAGGAGAACTTCGATCCGGCGATCGGGTTCGTCCGGCGGCTCAACTACCGCCGGTACAACCCGATGCTCGCATTCCAGCCGCGGCCGCGCAACAACGCCATCGTGCGGCAGTACCGATTCGGCACGACCGTCGACCTGATGACCGACCTGTCGAACCAGCTGCTCATGCGCGAGATCGACATGTCGATCTTCGGCGTCAGCACGCACTCGCAGGACAACGTCTTCCTCAGCGTGATCAACCGGCGCGAGCGGCTCGACTCGCCGTTCGCCATCAGCCGCAGCATCACGCTGCCGATCGGGTCGGAATACGACTTCACGCGGCTCCGCGTCATCGCGCAGACGGCGAACCGCCGGATGGTGGCGGCCAACGGGAGGTTCGAGACGGGCGACTTCTATTCGGGCACGCGGCAGGAGCGGCAGCTGACTCTCTCACTGCGGCTGCGCCCCGGCTACTTTCTCAGGCTCGAGGGTCAGTGGAACCGGATCGAGCTGCCGGAGGGGCGCCTCACGACGCGCCTGTACCGCATCATCGGCGAGACGCAGTTCTCCCCGTTCATCGCGCTCACCAACAACATCCAGTACGACAGCCAGAGCGGCGTGCTCGGGTGGCAGGGACGCTTCCGCTGGATCCTGACGCCGGGCAACGACCTCTACCTCGTGTACACCCACAACTGGGTGGAGGAGCCGCTGCTCGACCGCTTCTACACCTCGGACAAGCGGCTCGCGTCGAAGATCCTCTACACCTACCGCTTCTAAGCGCAGCGCCTGACGTGCGCTCCGCGTCGCCCGGAGGTGTGCTAGGATCGGCCGACTTCACCCGTCGGCTACGGAAGGAGACCAATATGCGACCCATCCCATTGGTCTTCGTCGCGCTGTTCGTCGTCGCTGCTCTCCCCGCCCGGGTCGGTACGCAGGCCGAGGTCACCCCGACGTTCAACAAGGACGTCGCGCCCATGGTGTTCAACAACTGCGCGACCTGCCATCGCCCGAACCAGGTCGCCCCGATGAGCCTGACGTCCTTTCGCGAAGTGCGTCCCTGGGCGCGCGCCATCCGGGACAAGGTCGTCAGGGGAGAGATGCCACCGTGGCGCGCCGACGGCCGATACGGCACGTTCCGCAACGATCGCCGGCTGACGCCCGAGCAGATCAAGACGATCGTCGCCTGGGTGGACGCGGGCGCGCCCGAAGGGACGACACCGCTCACCGCCCAGCTGCCGGCGGTCAACGACGGCTGGAGCCATCCATCCGGCCGGCCACCCGACCTGGTGATCGAAATGGCCCAGCCCTTCAACGTGCCGGCCGAGGGTGAGCTGCCGAACTTCACCATCTATCAGGAGCTGCCGCCGGAGCTGCGGCAGCAGGAGCATTTCCTCGAAGCCATCCAGATTCTGCCCGGCGTGATCCCGGCCGTGCATCACGCCAGCTGGGGCATCGTCCCGAGGCTGGCGCCCGGCCAGAAGATCGGCGCTGGCGAAGCGTGGCCTGGCGGGCCGGTCGTTCCGGGCGCGCTGCTCGATGCCCGCACTGGCAAGTCTGTCGGATTCCAGGGCGATGCCAACGAAGCCGCTGGTGAGGTCGACGTGGAAGCCGTCGGGCGCCGCACCGAGTTCGGAGGCGCGCGATTCTGCTGCTACGTCCCGGGCGGCAATTTCCAGCAGTTCCGCGACGGCGCCGGCAAGCGCATTCCCACGGAGGGCTACATCGCGTGGGGCCTGCACTACACCCCCATTGGCAGGCCGGTGCCGGATCGCACGCGGGTCGGGCTGTGGTTCCAGAAGGAGATCACGCACGAGATCGTCGAAATCACCACCGGACGGACGACGCACATCGTCCAGGGCAAGCAACTGGTGGATGACGCGTTCACCCCGGTCCGCACGAGCGGCGTGGGCAACGCCGGCTTCCCCGCCATCCCGGTGATTCCGCCGCACGCGAAGAACTGGGCGATCACCGCCATCAGGGCGTTTCCCGACGACGTGACCCTCTACGTGCTGTGGCCGCACATGCACACGCGCGGCAAGGAAATGACGTACGTGCTGACGTACCCCGATGGCCGCGAAGAGGTGCTGCTGAGCGTCCCGTACTACGACTTCAACTGGCAGATCTTCTACGAGCTGAAGGAGCCGAAGAAGATCCCCGCTGGCAGCACGATCAAGACGATCGGCTCCTACGACAACTCGGCCGCGAACAAGTGGAATCCGGCGCCACAGAAAGAGGTCTACTGGTCGGAGCAGAGCTGGGACGAGATGTACGTCGGCTTCCTCGACATCTCGGTCGACAAGCAGGACCTCCGGCTGCAGCGGAACTCGGGCGCGCCGCAGACCACAAGTAGCCGGTAGGTGGTAGCCGGTAGGTGGTAGCCGGTAGGTGGTAGCCGGTAGCAAAAAGAACTCGGAACCTGGAACCAGCTACCACCTACCGGCTACCACCTACCGGCTAGAACGTGCATGAGCAGAACACCGGTGCTCGTATCCATGCTCGTATGGGGATTCCTGCTGGCGCCGCCTGCCTCGGCGCAGCAGCCATCAGGCGTGTCGCGCGAGAGCCCGCAGGAGGAGCGCCAGCGGCGCGAGCCGCAGCCGGGCGCCACGCAGGGCGGCATCCTCACGACGGAGACCGACGCGCAGCCGAAGTTCAGCATGGACTACTTCGTCGGCGAATGGACATTCGAGGCGACCGTCTCCGAGAGCCCGCTCGGCGCCGGCGGGCCGGTCTCCGGCGTGGAAATCGTCAGAAACGTGTGGGACGGCCGCTACTGGGACATCACGGTCAAGGGAGAGGGTCCTGACGGTCCGTTCACCGGGAAGGGCGTGATCCTCTACCAGGATACGTTCGCCGGCCAGTTCTACACGCGGTACGAAGTCACGCAGGGCATCGCGCTGCTGCGGACCGGCCATCTCGGCTGCGACCTCGGCGGCACGTGCAACCTGCACTTCGAGACGCCGCCCTTCGAGCACAACGGTACACGCGTTCAGCTCCGGGGGCGCTTCTATCTGACGTCGCCGTTTGCGTATCGCGTCACGACTGAAATCTCCGTCGACCGCGGCGGATACCGGAATTTCGGGACGACGTGGTACACGAAGGAAGAAAAAGCGGCGGCGCCGGCGGTCAAATAGGCAGGAGGAGACTCATGAGCCGACGTCTCGCGTGCGCAGTGCTGGCGGCAGCGGCGTGTGGCGCGGAGACGCACGCGCTGGCCGAGCAGCGGCAGGCCGATAAGCCCGCCGCTCCGCTCGTCAGCGTGATCGGATGCGCGCAGCGCTCGCCCCAGGGTACGTGGATGCTGACGCGCGCGACCGAGGGCGTCGAGACGCCGGCCCTGTTCATGACCGCGAAAGAGATCGACGAGGCGCGCAAGAAGGCCCTCGGCACCAACCGGTACCTGCTCCTCGGCACGCCGGAATTCCTGACCAGAGACGAGCTGCTGAAGACCGGTCAGCGGACGGAGTTCACGCGGCCGGAGGTCGCCAATGCCACGGGCCAGCTGCAGGATGGGCGCAAGATTCTCGTCAAGGGGCTGCTGATCACGACGGCTGCCGAACGCCGCCTGAATCTGGTTGCCGTGCAGCAGCTGGCGGACGCGTGTCAGTAATCAATGAACGGCGCTCGTCGCGGCTCGCTGCGCGGCCATCACGCGCGTAATCGCCGCGGTCAGCTCACGTTCCGGGACATCGAATGGTCCGGCGACCACGGCACCGAGCGTCAGCTCGAGCGCGATCACCACGCCGCCCGCCTCGAACGGGCTGACGATCCAGC
This sequence comes from Acidobacteriota bacterium, assembly GCA_016184455.1. GTDB lineage: Bacteria > Acidobacteriota > Vicinamibacteria > Vicinamibacterales > UBA2999 > MELF01. The sequence goes on along the minus strand of JACPCS010000078.1, from coordinate 5,975 downwards.
TGAAGCCGCGCAGCGCGATCGGACGGTCGGCGGCCGTCTCCGGGTGCTTGGCGCGCTCGAGCGTCCGCAGCATCCCTTCCAGTACGGCGACCACGTCGGCGTCGGTCCAGGCGCGCGGCTCGCGGGCGACCGGCGCAATGGTGGTCGACGTGGCGTGATTGTCGCCGCGCAGCCAGATCTCGACGATGAACTCCATGAGGGAAGCGTACTCTACTCGAGCGCGTTCAGCTGCGCATCGAGATCGTCGGGCGACGTGGCGGGCGCCTCGCACGCGAACGCGCGGCAGACGTACGCCGTCGCGCGGCCGCCGCGCGGGTGAAGGCCGGCGGTCCACGGCAGCAACCGCGCGAGCGCGTCCTGGTGGGCGGCCGTCACCGGCACGACGACCGTCGTCGGCAGGTAGCGGCGCCGGATGACCGTTGCGAGCGCGCGCGTGTCGGACGCGTCGGGCTCACCGGCGAGCACGATCTGCGGCATGCCGGCGTGGTAGGTGGAGAGCGCCGCCAGCATCATCGGCACGGCGCGGCCGTGCACGGCGGCGTTGGCGCCACACATCGCGAGCGTGCGGTCGATCTTCTCCACACACGAACTCCCAACTCCCAAGTTCCCAACTCCCAAAGCTTGGGGGTTGGGAGTTGGCGTGTTGGGAGTTGACGCGGTCAGGTGCGACAGCGTCAGCAGGTTCAACACGCCAATCGAGCTCGCGGCGGGTTCGGCGCCGTCGTACTCCTCCTTGAGGCGAAGCAGCACCGATGCGTCCTGCCCAGTCGTGCTGTACCAGCCGCCATGCGCGTCGTCCCAGAAGCGCTCGTCGAAACGGCGCTGGAGCGTGAGCGCCCAGTCGAGCCATGACGGGTCGCCGCCAGCCTCGAACAGCTCCAGCAGGCCGAAGATCAGGTACGCGTAGTCCTCCGCATAGCCTTCGACCGCGGCATCCCCCTGCCGGAAGCGGCGCAGGAGCGTGTCGTCGGCGTCACGCCAGAGCCGCGCCCGCAGGAATGCCGCGGCGCGCTCGGCGTCGGCCAGATACGCGCCGTCGTCGTCGAGGACGCGCGCCGCGCGCGCGAAGGCCGCGATCATCAGGCCGTTCCAGGCGGTCAGGATCTTGTCGTCGAGGTGCGGCCGCGGCCGCCGCGAACGGACCGCCAGCAGCGTCGCGCGCGCGCGGTCGAGCGCCGCGGCCACCTCCGCCGCCGGCCGGCCGGTCATCTGCGCGATCTCGTCGAGTGAGCGCGCCGTGTAGAGCAGGTTCTTGTGCGTGAACTCGTTCTGCGGATCGAACGGCGCGTTGCCGTCGCGAAGAACGCCGTACCGCATCCGGAAGAAATCGGCATGGTCGCCGAGCGCCTCTCCGATCTCGTCGTCGTGCCAGATGTAGAAGGCTCCTTCCCTCTTCTCCACCCCACCGTCCGGCGGAAGACTGTCGGCGTCCTCGGCCGAATAGAAACCGCCCTCGGGATCCGTGAGGTCGCGCCGGACGTAGGCAAGCGTGTCGGCTGCGACGTCGGCGAAGAAGCGGTCGCCCGTCACCTGCGCGGTCTCGAGGTATGCGAGCACGAGCTGCGCCTGGTCGTAGAGCATCTTCTCGAAGTGCGGCACCCGCCAGTCGGCATCGACCGAGTACCGGTGAAAGCCGCCGCCCAGATGATCGCGCATGCCGCCGACCGCCATCGCGCGGAGCGTCGTGAGGACCATCTCCTTGGGTTCCTTCGCGAGGGTGCGCGTGTGCTCGCGCAGCAGAAACAACAGCTCGCTCGGCCGCGGGAATTTCGGCGCGCCGCCAAACCCGCCGCGCCGCGCATCGAACGACGCCGCGAACTCGCGGACCGCGCTCTCGAGGACGCCGGTACCGGGCACAGCGCCCGCGGCCGTCGTCCCGCCCAGCGACCTGAGACGCTCGACAATCGTCTTGCCCGACTGCACCACCTTCTCGCGCTCCTCGCGCCAGACGCGGGCGATTTCCTCGAGCACCTCGACGAAGCCAGGCCGCCCCCACCGCGACGTCGGCGGAAAGTACGTGCCGCCGTAGAACGGCTCGAGCGCCGGCGTCAGCCATACGCTCATCGGCCACCCGCCCGAGCCGGTCGTCACCTGCACGAACGTCATGTAGACGCGGTCGACGTCGGGGCGCTCTTCGCGGTCTACCTTGATCGAGACGAAATGCTCGTTGAGCACTTCGGCGATGGTGGGGTTCTCGAAGCTTTCGTGCTCCATCACGTGGCACCAGTGACAGGTCGAGTAGCCGACCGACAGGAAGATCGGCTTGTCCTCGCGGCGGGCCCTTTCGAAGGCAGCCTGGCCCCACGGGTACCAGTCGACCGGGTTGTCCTGGTGCTGGAGGAGGTAGGGACTCTGTTCGGCGGCGAGGCGGTTCGACATCTAGTGTCTCGGCATGGCGCGGGGCGGCGCCATCTTCTGCAGCCGCGCCTTGATGGCCTGGAATTGCGGCGTGTCGCGCGTGCCGCCGCCGCCGCGCCCGGCCTCCGCCTGCAGGCGCGCGATGCGGTCCTGCGGCGACGGATGACTCGAGAAGAACACCTCCACACTGCCCGGGTTGCGCTTCGCCTCGCGCTGCAGGACCTCGAACAGTTCCACCATGCCACGGCCGTCCCAGCCGGCGCGCCGGAGAATCTGCAGGCCCGCCGCATCTGCCTCCCGCTCGTCGTCGCGGCTGAACTTCAGGAAGATGCCGTTGGTCAGAAACGACGCCGCGACCTGCGCGGCCGAGGCGCCGCCGCCGTTGCCGAGCACGGCGCCGAGCAGCCCCAGGCCGAGGTTCGCCACGGTCGCCTTCGTGAGCTGACTGGCCGCGTGACGCTGCGCGATGTGCGCCACCTCGTGCGCGAGCACGCCGGCGACCTGCGACTCGTTGGTGGCCGCGTGCAGCACGCCGCGATGAATCCAGACCGGTCCACCGGGCAGCGCGAACGCGTTGATCTCGCGATAGTCGGCGACGGAGAAGGTGTAGGGGTACTTCGGCCCGGACGCCTGCTGCGCGAGCCGGCGGCCAAGGCTTCGAATGTAGCCGGCCACCTGCTCATCTCGGAGCTCCGGCACCTCTTTGCGGACTTGCGCGTTCGCCTGCTGGCCGATCTCGATCTCCTGCTCCACGGACACGAGCGAAAACTGCGCATGGGGATACGCGACCAGTGCCGCGCACAGGACGATCGTGACGAGCGCTCTCATACTCGGGGCGTGGGCGCGGCCGGCATCTCGTCAGGACGACGCCGCCGCAGACGCGCGTAGGCGGCCGTGAACTCCACGCCGTACATAAGGATGACCGAAGAGACGTAGATCCACAGCAGGAAAACGACGACCGCGGCGATCGAGCCGTGGATGAGGTTCAGCTGACCACTCCGGCCGATGTACCAGGAGAAGCCGGACAGCGCGAGCCGCCAGAGCACACCCGTGAGCACGGCGCCGACCCAGACGTCGCGGAACCGCGTCTTCGCGTTCGGGATGAAGTAGTAGACGAGACCGACGCCGAGAATGAGGAGAATCGTCGCGGCATACCGGAAGGTGAACGATTCGAACGCCCGGAGCCACTCGAATCGCGCGAGCATGACGCCGAACCAGGAGGCCTGCGCCACTTCGACCGCGCTGACCGCCACGAGCGCGAGTATCAGCACGCCACCGCTCGCGACGAGCATCAGGAACGACACCAGGCGGTGCTTCAGGAAGCTGCGCTGCCGCTCCACGCCCCAGGCCTCGTTCACGGCGGTGGAGATCGCGCCGAAGACGCCGAGCGATGCCCAGATGAGCGCCAGTCCGCCGGCGACGCCGAGCTGCACCCGCGTCTGGCGGAACGCGTCGAGCTGCGTGGTGACGAAGTCGAACTGCGTCGGAAAGTAGCGGAAGACGAACGTCAGCACGGCCAGACGGTCGTCCTCGTCGGCCGCGATCGATCCGAGCATGGAGATGACGAGCAGCAGGAACGGAAACAGCGAGAGCAGCGCGTAGTACGCGATCGACGCGGCGTGCGTCAAATCGTGGCCGCTGATCAGCCGGACGAAGCCGCGCCACGCCGCGAGACCCGAAAAGCGAAGCTCCGCTCGGATGCGGAGCAGGATTCGGGCCGGGGTCACGGAGAGATTATGACGCGGCAGGCTCTGGGCTTCAGGCTATGGGCTGCAGCCAAAGCCCCAAGCCCAAAGCCAGCGCGGCGAAGCCGCGCTTCTACGACCGCCCGTAATCCGTGCCGCCCGGCGTCCCCTGCGTGCCGCCGGTATACGTGCTGCCGGTCGTCGTGCCGGTGTAGCCGCGCGCTTCCTCGGCGCCGCGCGACACCGCCTCGCGCGCCTGGTTCATCATGTCGCGCCCGCGCTCGGCCAAGCCGCTCGCGGCCTGCGTCGCGCGCCGATACTGCTCTGACGCGCGGTTGCCGAACTCGCGCGCCTGCTGGCCGATCTGCCCGCGCAGATCCGCGCCCGCTTTCGGCGCCAGCAGCATGCCCAGGCCCGCGCCGAGCACGGTCCCTGCCAGCAGCCCCATCATGAAGCCCGCGCCATTCCCTTCGGTCTCGTACCGATCGTGATCCGCCATCGTCCTGCTCCTCCCCAGACTGCGGGCCTCGACGGCCCGCGGGCGCGGCGGAACGCCGCGCCTCCGTACACCTGCGGCCGCTCACATCACGAGCGGCGACTCCCCTCCCCGCCGGCCGCCGTTCCAGAAATGTCCGACTGCGCTGCGGACGGCGTGCACGAGTCCAGCGACCTGCGAGACGCGCGCGGCGACCGACGCGCGCACGCGGCCGGTGGTGGCATTCACCCGCTCCGTGCCGCGCGCCACCGTCCCCGTGACGTCCTTCACGTCGACCAGGATGGCGTCGACGCGCGCCATCAGCGCCTGCATCCGTTCTGCGAGCGGCGCGATCTGCCGCTGCTCGATCTCGCGGACCGCCTGCATCGTCTGCCGGTAGAAGCGGTAGCCCAGCAGCGCCGCCGCCAGCAGCACGAGCACCTGCACCGCGCTCGCGACCGCGATCACGGCCAGCCACGCGTTCGTCGTGTCCAGATTCACATCAACCCTGTCAATGGGACATCGTGCCCGTGGGGAAGTCCGACTGCGCCCTCGCGGCCCGGAACTCCTCCATCACACGCATGCCGTCGCTGGCCAGGTCCCCGACTTTCTCGATCGTCTTCTGGAACCGGCCGAACTCGCGCCGCAGGTCGTCGACTGCCGGCTCAATCCGGTCGCGCAGCTCTCGACCCCGGTCCGTAAAGAAGAGGTAGGCGACGGCGGCGCCGCAGAGCGCGCCGATCGTGGCGCCAAGACACATTCGAGATGCTTCGCTCACACAGCCTCCCTTTTCGCTCAACGTGCCATCTCTTCCAAAAGAGGTGCCAGACCCATGCGGCCGCCCTGACGGCTATCGCCCGCCCTGCTGGCCGGCGAACTGCAGCGCCTCGGTCTCGAGGAAGAGTGTCAATGCGACACCGTCCCAGCGCGAGCCGGCGGGGCTGTCCACGGCGTCGGCGCCGAGGGCGACAAACCCCGTGTGCCGTGGCATTAATCCGTAGCGCCCGAGTAAATATTCCCGGACGAGCGCCGCGCGCTGCCGGGATAGCCGGAACCGGTCCCCGGCCGTCCCATCGGTGGCATATCCCTCCACAACGACCGGGTTGGACGGGAGATATTTCAGAAACGTCACGACCGCGGAATCGACGCGGGCGCGGCCGTCGGCGGTCAGCGTCTCCGCGCCGTCGGGACCCGGCGCGAAGAGCACCGCCGAGGACAGCCAGATCCGCATGGCCTTCCGTTTTCCGTTTTCGAGCACGCCGCTGCGATATTGCGCCGGAGAAATGGCGTCGAGGTCGTAGTAACCCCGGCGGTTGAAGAACCCGCGGAAGAAGAAGTTGTGCTTGAGCGCCTCCATGGCAGACAGAACGCCGTTCCTTCGGGCACATCGATCGACAGATCCTCCAGGACGGTCTGGCCGCCGAACGACTTGCTCACGTGCTCGAGGCTGATGGCGG
>JACPCS010000077.1 GCA_016184455.1 Acidobacteriota bacterium | reverse complement strand
CCTGAAGTTGCACGGCCGCAAGGCCTTGCTCGTCGGTGGAGGGCGGGTGGCGGCCACCAAGCTGGAGACGCTGCTCAGGACCGGTGCGTCGGTGACGGTCGTCGCGCCGGAGATTCGGGACGACATCTGCCTGCCCGGCGTGGAGATCCGGCGGCGGCCGTTTCAGCCCGACGATCTCGACAACGTCTGGTTCGTGGTGACAGCCGCAATCCCGGAAGTCAACCGGCAGGTGGAGGCGACGGCCGAAGCGCGCCGGATCTTCGTCGACGCGGCAGACGACCGGCTGGCGGCAACCGCATTGCTCGGCGCCGTGACTCGTCGTGCCGACATTCTCCGTGCGCACTGGCATGCCGGCGGCCCCGACGATGCTGCGGGCGGGGACTCGCTGCCGTACGAGGAAGCGAAGCGGTGCGCCATCGAGCGGTTCCAGCGCCGTTACATCGAGCACCTCATGGAGAAGACGGGCGGGAACATCAGCGCGGCGGCGCGCAAGGCCCATCTGACGCGCGCGGCCATTCATCGAATCCTGAAGCGCCTCGAGGTCGCGCCCGACGAGGGCGACACCCACATCGGAGGGGAAGAAGGACACGATACCCTGCCGCCGCCTGTAGACGCCGGTATACGGGTACGCAGCCATCACTATACAAGCTAGCGTTCGCACGTCTGGAAACGAGTCAAAAACCCGCAGAATTCGCCGTCCGGCACCGACGCGGAGCTGGCTCGCGCCTTGCTCAATGCGGCGCGTGCGGTATACAGCTTCACGTTGTTGCGCGGGATTGTTTCCAGGCCGTCGGAATGTTTGCGTCGTCGCGGTTCTCTTGATCCTCGCGGCCCCGGTGTGGGCGCAGGAGGACGCGACGAGAGAGGCGGAGGAAGGGCGCGCGCGCTTTGAGCAGAAGTGCACCGTCTGCCATACCAACGGCGGCGGCGATCATATCGGGCCCGACCTCGCCGGCGTCACCGCACGGCGCTCGCGCGAGTGGCTCAGACAATTCATTCTTCAGCCCGATCGCCTCCTGGCCGACGGCGACGCGGTCGCCGTCGAGCTGCTGAACAAGTACAACGGCATGCCGATGCCGAACCTCGGGCTCGCCGCCGACGACGTCGAGGAGATCCTCGCGTATCTGGCCGGGCCGGGGGCGGGAACGGGCGCGACCGGGCGAGCCGGCGGGCGTGAGCCACAGCCGGCGCCCGACATGCTCCTGGCGCAGTCGGCCATCTTGTACACGTTCCTGGCGATCACGGCCCTCATCGTGATCGTGTTCGCCGTTGTCGTCTCGAGCACGCGCACTCCGACTGCAGTCGACGTCGCAAGCGCCTATCGGCTTCGTCGCGTGCTCTTCTCCATCGCGCTCGTCCTGGTGGCCGGCGTCGCCATCGTCACGCTGCCGCGCGCGCCCTACGCGCGCGAAGGCACCGCGGCCGACCGCATCGTCTACGTGGCGGCACGGCAGTACGACTTCGTGTTCTCCGACGAGCCGATCGTGACCGCCGACGACATCGCACGAAGCCGGCGGATCGAATCGCTGCAGCTGCCCGCGGGCGAGCTGGTCGAGTTCCGCGTCACGAGTCTCGACGTGACGCACGGCTTCGGGATCTACGGTCCGGAACGACAGCTGCTGGTGCAGACGCAGGCGATGCCGGGCTACGTCAACCGCCTGCTCGTGCGGCTGAACCGGCCGGGGCCGTACCTGGCGCTCTGCATGGAGTACTGCGCCGGCGGCCACCACCTGATGCAGGCGTCGTTCACGGTCGACGATGCGAAGCCCATTGCGAGCCACCGGACGCAGCCTCCATCCATCGCCCGTTAAGCATGCTGGAGCAGACGACAGTGCATACGACGCACACGAATACATACCCGGATGTTGTGGGCGCCCTCGAGGCGGCGCCCGAAGCGCGCGCCACGACGATGCCGGCCACGCTGTCGACGATCCGCCATTGGATGGTGATCTCGGCCGCCCTCTTCGTGATCCTGGCGCTGCTCGGCATCTGCATGCGCCTCATTCAGGGAGATGTGCTGCCCGGCGAGCAGTCGTGGTTCTATCCGCTCATGACGCTGCACGGCGACGGCATGGCGGGCCTCTGGTTCGTCGCAGCAATGGCCTGCGCCACTGAAGCCCTGCGCAAGCACGTACGGGCGTCGAACGCGGTGGCCGTGTTCGCGCTGGCGGGCACGGTGGTCGGCGTGGCGCTGCTCCTCGTCAGCGTGCTGGTCGGCAGGTTTGCGGCCGGCTGGTACTTCCTGTATCCGCTGCCCCTGCACGGCGAGTGGCCCGCTTGGTCCGCGGTGACGTTCCTGCTGTCGCTGACCGTGCTCGGCGCGACGTGGCTCATCTGGAGCCTCGACATGCTGCGGGCAGTGGCGGAGCGGTACTCGCTGCCCCACGCGCTCGGGTGGCACTACCTCCGCGGCGAGAGCGAGCCGGCGATCCCGCCGGCCGTCATCATCGTCACTGTCAGCATGATCGTCAACGTGGTGGCGCTCGTCGCGGGCGTGGTCACGCTGGTGCTCTTCTACTTCCAGCTGCTGACGGGCAGCCCCGTCGACGCGCTCCTGATGAAGAACCTGACGTTCCTGTTCGGCCACACGCTGGTGAACCTGGCGATGTACCTGGCGCTCGCGGCGGTGTACGACGCGCTGCCGGCGTACGCGGGCCGGCCGTGGAAGGCGAACAAGATCGTCGCCATCTCGTGGAACTCGGTGCTGCTCATCGTGCTGCTGGCCTACTTCCATCATCTGTACATGGACTTCGTGCAGCCGGGCACGCTCCAGTACATCGGCCAGATTGCGTCGTATGCCGCGTCGCTCCCCGCGGCCATCGTCACCATCTTCGGCGCGCTCCTGCTCGTCTACCACGCGCCGATGCGGTGGACGCTGGCGTCGGTGCTCTTCTTCCTGGGGCTGATGGGATGGGCCATCGGCGGCATCGGAGCCGTGATCGATTCGACCATCGTCGCCAACGTGAGGCTCCACAACACGCTCTGGGTGCCCGCGCACTTCCACACCTACATGCTCGCGGGCTTTGCGATGATCGCCGGCTACTTCTATCACTGCGGCCGGCGGTCGGCGGACGTGGACCTCGCCGCCGAATCCGTGGGCGCCTACCAGGCGGTGATCCTCAACTGGCTCGTGGCCGGTGCCTGCGGCTTCCTGGCGATGTTCTACCTCGGCGGCGCTTACTCGGTGCCGCGGCGCTACGCAGTGTATCCGGTCGAGCTCGCCCACGGCACCGCGTACGCGCTCTGGGCTGGCGCTTTTGCGGCGGTCTTCCTGATCGCAGCCGTCCTGTGCCTGATCGAGGTGATGGCGAGCTGGCGGAAGGAGGCCGCTGTCGGCGAGGAGAGGCCCGCCGGTCACCCCACCCCGATCGGCGCGCCTGCAGCAGCGCATGCGGACCACTAGCGGGCGACGCGTCGGCGCGGCCTGTGTGCTGGCCCTTCTCGCGGCGGCTGCCGGCGCACAGGCCGACCCTTCTGTCGCGGTGAGCCGCGCGGAAGGCCGGCTCCTCCATCGCCGCGTGCCCGACGTTCCGCTCCACCTCGCCGATGGCCGCACGGTGCCGCTGTCCTCGCTCTGGCAGGACAAGCCGCTGCTGGTGACCTTCTTCTACCGGAACTGCCACGGCATCTGCTCGCCCTTCCTGGCGTGGATCCGCAATGCCGTCCGCGAGGACGACGGCCTCGGTCGCAACTATCGCATTCTCGCCCTCAGCTTCGGCGAGCAGGACACCGTCGCCGACATGCGCAGCCAGGGAGAGGCGCTCGGTATCGACGACCCTGACTGGCTCTTCGCGATCGCCGACCGGGAGGCCCTCGCGCGAGTAATCGAAGCGCTCGAGTTCTGGTATCGGCCGGATCCGGCCACGGGGCAGTACGACCACACGGCGCTTCTGGTCGCAGTCGAGGACGGACGGGTGAAGCGCGCGCTCGTCGGTGGCGCAGGCTTCGCCGAGCGGTTCCCGGTCATGGCGCGTGAGCTGCGCGGCGAGTTCATCCGCTCTTACGCCGTGCCGGCCCAGACCGCGTGGCGGTGCTTCTCGTTCGATCCGGTCACGGGTCGCGTGTCCGTCGACTGGGGACTGCTGATTCTCCAGACCGCGTGGCGGTGCTTCTCGTTCGATCCGGTCACGGGTCGCGTGTCCGTCGACTGGGGACTGCTGATTCTGGGACTGCCGACGCTGACGGCCATGACCGTGACGTTCGGCATCTTTCGGCGCGGCCCGCGCCGAAGGTAGGCACGCGGGGGAGGTTGGCACATGGACTACGTGAAGCCCGCGGAACTGGTGGAAGAAGCCATTCAGCTCAGCGAGAAGAAAGCAGGCCTGCCCGTCCGAGACCTTCTGCTGCGCAGCTTCCTGTGCGGCGTGCTCCTGAGCTACGCCACCTCGCTCGCCTGGCTCGTCATCACGCAGGGTCTGCCTCCCATCGCGGGAGCGATCGTCTTTCCGGTGGGCTTCGTGATGCTGGTGCTGCTCGGGTTCGAGATGGCCACGGGCAACTTCTGCCTGCTGCCGCTCGGCGTCGCGGCCGGCAGAGTGCGCATGACGGAGCTGTTGCGCAATTGGGGATGGGTCTACGTCGGCAACCTGCTGGGCGCCCTCTTCTACGCGCTGCTCTTTGCGGCGGTCATCACGAAGTTCGGCACGATCGACGGCGGACGCCTCGCGGAACAGGCGCAGCTGGTCGCGCAGAACAAGACGCTGGCGTACATGAAGATCGGCGCGGCTGGATGGGGCGTCGTCATCGTCAGCGGCATACTCTGCAACTGGATGGTGACCATCGGGACGATGCTGTCGCTGGTCTCCCGCTCGACGATCGGCAAGATAGCGGCGATGTGGCTGCCGATCATGACCTTCTTCGCGCTCGGCTACGAGCACGCGATCGTCAACATGTTCGCCGTGCCGGTCGGCATCATCCTCGGCGCGCCGGTGTCGGTGCCCGTGTGGCTCTTCTGGAACCAGCTGCCGGCGACGATCGGCAACATCATCGGCGGCGCTCTCTTCACGGCGCTGCCCTTGTACGCCACGTTCGGGCCCGCCTCATCCAAGGTCGTGCGCCTCCCCGACAGCACTGTCGCCGTGCCCGACGCTCGCTACGTGCAGGAAGCCCCGCTGGCGAAAGGCGCGCTCAACTAGCCGGCGTGTGCCCATGTCCGTGGCAAGGCGTACTCGCCATCGAATGACGTTCGGTTTCAGCTTCTTTTTCACCAGCCTCCTGGTCATCTGGCTGTTCCAGCAGTTCATGGCCAGCCCCCTGCTGTTTCAGGCGCTCGACATTCCTTACAGCGACTTTCGGGCCAGGGTGAAGGCGGGGCAGCTCGTCGAGGTCACCATCGGAGGCCAGCGCATCACCGGAGAAATGAGGAAATCGGCGGCCGTCTCCGATCGGGACAAGACGATCTCGTTCGACACGGTGGCGCCGCCCGACGGCGATCCGAGGCTGCTCGATGAACTGGACGCCGCCGGCGTGAAGTACCGGGTCACGCCGGCGGCGAGCCCGATTGGAGAAGTCATCTCCTGGTTGCTGCCGCTCAATCTGCTCGGCTTCCTCTGGTACACGGCCTACGGGCGCACGGAGGCTGTGGGAGGAGGGATCATTGGCGTTGGCAGAAGCAGAGCCACCAAGGTCGCCCCGGAGGAAGTCGGCGTCACCTATGAGGACCTGGGCGGCGCGGATGAGGCGATCGCCGAGCTGCGCGAGATCATCCAGTTCCTCAAGACGCCCGCGCAGTTCGCGCGGCTCGGCGGCAAGATCCCGAAAGGCGTGCTGCTCGTCGGCCCACCTGGGACCGGAAAGACGCTGATCGCGAAGGCCACCGCAGGCGAGGCGCACGTCCCGTTCTTCGAGATGAGCGGCTCGGAGTTCGTGGAGATGTTCGTCGGCGTCGGGGCCGCGCGTGTGCGCGATCTCTTCGAGCACGCCCGGCGGGTCGCCCCGGCCATCGTGTTCATCGACGAGATTGACGCCGTCGGCCAGAGCCGCGGCACACCCCTTCGACTGGGGGCAAACGAGGAACGGGAGCAGACGCTCAATCAGCTCCTGGCGGAAATCGACGGGTTCAAGGCGGACGTGGCGAGGCCGGTGATCATCATGGCAGCCACCAACCGCCCGGAGGTCCTCGACCCGGCGCTGCTGCGCGCCGGGCGGTTCGATCGACAGGTCGTCCTGGGCAATCCCGACCTCGTCGGCCGCGAGCAGATCCTCCGCATTCACACGCGGACGATCAAGCTGGCGTCGAACTTCGACCTCACGCGCGCTGCGAGGGTCACACCGGGGTTCAGCGGCGCCGATCTCGCGAACGTGGTCAACGAGGCGGCGCTGCTCGCCGCGCGCCGCAGCGGAGACGCGGTCGCGTTCGCCGACTTCGAGACCGCCATGGAACGCGTCGTCGCCGGCCTCGAGAAGCGCACGCGCGTCATGAACGAGCTGGAGCGGCGCGCCGTGGCGTGTCACGAGTGCGGCCACGCGCTGGTCGCGCAGCTTGTCCCCCACGGCGACCCGGTCAGCAAGGTCAGCATCGTCCCGCGCAGCCGGGGCGCGCTCGGGTACACACTGCAGATGCCGGCGGAAGACCGATACCTCCTCACCGCCGAGCAGCTCGAGGATCGGCTGGCCGTGATGCTGGGAGGCCGGGCGGCCGAGAAAATCGTCCTCGGCACGATCAGCACCGGCGCGAGCGACGACATCCAGCGGGCCACCGAGCTGGCGCGCCGCATGGTCACCGAGTTCGGGATGAGCGAGAAGCTCGGCTCGGTGCGCTACGCCGGGCCGCAACTGCAGTTCCTCGGTGGGGCACCGGCGGACATGAGCCAGCTGAGCCCCCACACTCGGGATGCAATCGACAGCGAGGTCCAGCGCATCGTCGATACGCAGTATGCCCGAGCCCAACGGCTCCTGAACGAACGCCGGGCCGCGCTCGAGAGCCTGATGGCACAACTGCTGAAGAGCGAGACGCTGGACGGCAGCGTTGTCCGGCTGGCGCTCGAAGGCCACCAACAACGCCCGGGCACTGAAGTCCTACCTCGAGGGGAAGCTCGCCAACGCCAACCGTTACTCCCGGCCTGAGAGGACGTAATCAGGCGCCCTCCGGCCGACCCAGAAGCTTTCTACTCTCGGCATGTACACCGGCGACAAGAACACCAGGAGGAACGCCGGTACCATCGAGAGCATGAGGTAGACCGAGAGCGTCATGTGCTGGTCCGCGGAGTGCGACCGATACATCGGCCCACCCATGGTGTACGACATCAGAATCCCGCTGGCGTCCAGATACAGCACCAGGAGCACCCACTTGAACCCCTCACCAAAGGAGGTGCGGCTCAACGCCACGAGCGCTGCCCCCAGGAAAGAGGAGGCGTGCATCAGCAGGTACGCGCCACGATCCGAGTGGCCGAAGTTCCAGGCGAACGGCACATACCACAGCGTCACGATCAGGACGCCCGCAAGCGCCAGGACGGACGCGACGGGCTTCCCGAGACCGGCACGCCGGGCCATTTGCCTCCCGAACACATAGCCCGAAGCCAGCACAATCAGGTTTTGCACGAAGACGTGAAACGTGAGGCTCGCCTCGGCGAGTCCAATGACCGGCGGAAATCCGATCGCCATGGCGAAGAGCGCGACGGCGAACAGGCTCTGGGGTCCGCGCGATCCTCTCGCTATCGATTCCTGCTTCGTCGTCATCGTCATGCCCTCCGAACCAGCATGCGGGTCAGATAGAACAGGGGTATGGCCTGGGCGAGCGCCAGCACCAGGGCAAACGGCACAGACGCCTGCGTGACGAGCCCTGCGAGCGCAGGCAGCGCGTCCAGCGGATACGCGGCCATCCTCCGTGGCGTGCCCAGCAGTCCGGCCAGGTAGAACGAACCCACCAGACCAACACCTCCGATTGCGGTCATCCAGAAGTGCACCCTGGGCAGCGCCGTCGAGTCGTCCGTCTTCCTCGTGAGCAGCGGAACGTAGTGGTACATGCACGCGAAGATGAACAGGGCCATGCCCAGCATCATGTAGCTGTGGAAGTGGGCGGGAACCCAGAGCGTGTTGTGCAGGATCGTGTTGAAGCCCGGGCCAGCGTCGAGATAGGCCCCCGCCATCCCGACAAGGACCATGAACATGCCGAAATAGAGAAAGCTGACCTTCGGCTCCCACGTGATACCGGATTTCCAGATGCGTTCGACCGCGCCGTAGATCGAGACGGCTGCCCACGACATGATCGAGAGGTAGCTCCCGACCTGGCCGATGACGACGATGCTGAACGGTACCGGGTCGAGCTGCAGATGGTGCCCCATGGCGGTCATCCCGGTTGTGACAATGGTCACGAGCCACAGGATGACCAGCAGCCGGTACAGCTTCCACTCCCGATCGGTGATAACCGGTATGAGGAGATACACGATCCCGAACGTGCCCCAATACAGAATGTTCACTAGCGTATGCGCAAAGGCCCAGAGCATGTTCTTGGCGAAGAGCGGGTCCAGGGGGACGGCCGGAAAGTTGTTCTTGAGAAGGATGTTCGCCACGAGGTACGCCCCCACCGGTAGGGCGTACATGCCGATGAGGGCCATCGCGGTGACCGCGAGCACGTACGGTGGGACGGTCCGGCCGCCGGGATTCGCCCCTCGCGGGAGGAAGACGGACAGCCCGAGCGCCTGCCCCAGCCCGCCGGCCGCTCGATGGGCCGCCACGAGCCATTCCAGGAGATAGGCAATCGTCGCGACAACAATGAGGACCATCCCTGAGAGCGACACGTTGACGGCCCAGGCTGCCCATGCGCCAGCCGGGTTGAGCGGCAGCGGTGGCAGGATTGGAAACCCCGGCGCGAAGCCGCCGATGAGCACGCCGAACCCGAACAGCCCCGCTCCGGCCAGCAGGAGCCAGTAGACGAGCTCCATCCTCGCCCGCGGCACGACAATCTCGAATTGCTTCCTGATGAGCAACCACACGAAGCCAGCAACGGACGCGATCGCAAACCACGCCATGTAGGCTCCGTGGAAGGTCTGCAGGCGGTAGTGCCACGCGAGGGACAGGAAGCCCGACGCCTGGTTCCACCTCAGCACCAGTCCGATCACGGCGGCAACGAAAAACGCCGCCAGCGCGGTGAGCCAGTACCTGACGACGAGGTAGTTGAACGACGCCTCGCGTGGGACGTCGGTGGCTATTGCACGCTCAGCAATCACTGCCATATCACCGCACGACCTGCACGGTCGTCCTCATTACGTGATGGGCCAGCCCGCAGTACTCCATGCAGAGCACGTGGTAGGTCCCGGGTTCGTCGAAGGTGTACACCGCCTCTTTCACATATCGGGGCATCGCCTGGACCTGGAAGAGCAGGACACCGTGGGGGTCGACCAGCCCAAAACTGTGGTTCACGTCACGGCCCGTCACTCTGAATTCGACGGGCGTCCCGACCTTGACCGTCCTGGGCTCCATATTCCAGCCGAACTGGAGCGCCTCCACTTTTACGACCTGCGTTTCTTCTGTGGCGGCACGGACCGGTGGGAAAGGAACGAGAGGCAGCAGAGCGACCGTGAACAGCAACGTCGCGATGACGAGAGACGCCGTCCAGTAGCGCTGGATCGTGTCGAAGACACGCTCGAACTTCTCGTACTCGGCCCGCGGCTGCGACCCCTTGTAGACGACAAGGAAGGCGGCGGCAGTGAGGATGACGGCGGCCAGGAAAAGCAGGCCGATGTAAACCTGAGTGGACATCCTCCACTGCGGTCCAAGCGGTTCAACCGCCGCCGGTGCCCCCGGTGCGCTGGCCGGCGGCACGCTCGGCGCTGCTGCCGCGCCCGCCGCAGCGCCTCCCGTTGCGATATAGGCCAGAGCCGCCTCAGCCTCCTCAAGCGTCACCTTGAGGTTTGGCATCTCGAGATCGCTGTACTTCTTCAGCAATTCGAGGGCAACCGGGTCACCCTCGGCCAGCACGCGGTCCGGTTCGACGATGAAACGCAGGAGCCATTCACGGGGCCGCCGGTCGGCGACCCCCGCCAGATCGGGTCCGAGAAAATCACCGCTCCCAAGCGTGTGGCAGGTTGTGCATTTCTCCTCGAAGAGCATTCGGCCGCGCGTCACAGCCGCGTCCGCTCCGGCTCCCTGGTTTTGAGCCATCGCGGGAGCAGCGAGAGCGATCACGGCCGCCAGTGCGAACCCTCCCCCTCGGCGCATGACGAATCCTCTCTTCCGGCCAGGGCGGCCGGCGCGCATAGCCCGCGCACAGAAACTGTTCAATCCTCGTCCCGCGCGAGGCGATGTATAGCTGCGGCTTCAGGGTTGTATAGTGCGCGATACGGTCAGCAAAGGGCGAGCCAAGGCTGCGCTCGGCGGAATACCGAATGGTTTTACGATTTCGAAGATCACCTTATAGTGAGGCTTACCTACGTGCGTGCATACGCACGTTTACACCGCGAGGCAAACGCTTCTGCCCATTCGATAGAGATTCCGACTTCAATTCGTACGTACCGCACGGTTTACGATTGCGAAGGCCGACTGTATAGCGACGGCTACATGACTGTATACGGACGTTTACAAACACCTCTTGGCCGATTCGACAGAGATTCAGCGTCAAATGGCGGTAATTCAGGGATGTAGTACGCGACTCAACGCACGCGTCAATGAGTCACTTGCCGCATTCTCAACGTCGGCGCGACAGATGCAGTATCGAGGCCTGCTGGTTGCCGGTGGGGGTCGGTTGTAACGAGGAATCGGCACCGCGCGCGATCGGCGCCCCGATGAGCGAGCCCCATTCCGCCCACGACCCGTCGTAGTTGCGGACGCTGGGGAACCCGAGCAGATACCTGAGCACGAACCACGTGTGCGCGCTCCGCTCGCCGATGTAGCAATAGGTGACGACTCGTCGCCCGCGCGTGATCCCCTCGGCGCGGTAGACCTTCCCGAGATCCTCGGCCGCCTTGAAGGTGCCGTCCTCCTGCACAGCCTCGTCCCACGGAACGTTTCTCGCGCCCGGAATATGACCACCCCGCTGCGCGGCCCCGGCAAGCCCCGGCGGCGCCAGCATCTCGCCGGCAAACTCTTCGTGCGAGCGCACGTCGACGATCGCGTACCCCGCGTCGGCGTACGCCCGGAGCACCTGCTTGCGGAACGCGCGGAGCGACTGGTCGGCGGGCTTCGCGTGGTAGGTGGCCGGCGGATGGGCAGGCCGGTCGGTCGTCAGCGCCCGGCCTTCCCAGAAGACCCATTTCTTCCGCCCGCCGTTCATCAGGCGCACATCCGCGTGCCCGTAGATCTTCAGGATCCAGAAGGCGAAGGCGGCGAACCAGTTGTCGTGGTCGCCGTACAGCACCAGCGTGTCCTGGTTGCCGATGCCGTGCGCCGACAGCAGCGCTTCGAGATCGTGCTGACCGATGATGTCGCGGCACAGCTGATCGTTGAGCTGCCGCTCCCAGTGCAAGCCGATCGCACCCGGGAGGTGGCCTTTGTCGTACTGCACGGTGTCGACGTCGACCTCCACCAGGCGGACGCGCGGGTCGATGAGGCGGGCGGCAACCCAGTCCGTCTCGACGAGCACCTCAGGATGGGCGTAGACGGAGATCATGGCCACTGGTCATTCCGGCCGATCCTGAGCGATGCCGCGGGGCATCCACTGCGGGCACTCGACGCAGTCGGCATCGGTCACGTAGCTCGGAGGAACGCGACGCAGGCAGATCCATTGGTCGAACCGCTGCGGCCGCAGCGGCGGCACGACCCAGCTCTCACCCGGCGGACGCTCCGCCCAAAAGCACGAGCCCGCCGACTGCGGGACGATCATCTCGAAGGCACTCCGGACAGGTCACCAGTGCATCACCCGGCGTGACCGCCGTCAGCGCCCGCGGTATCGCCCGTGCCCTCCCCAGACGTTCCCCGATCCGACGGGCGCATGCCGGCCGACGTGAGGCCCAACCAGGAGGACCCGCTCGTCACGGGGATGCCTCCCCGCAACGTCGCGTAGGCGCGCCGGACGTAGACCACCGCCAGAGCCACAGGGATGGCAACGTAGATCACTACACCCACGATCACCGTCGCCACACCCCACGCCTCGACCTTCATTCTCGCCCCCTCTCATCGTTGCCCTTCTGCGGAAGACTTCGAATGACCGCCACGGCCCAGGTCACCACGACCGCCCATGTGCCCGCAATCAGGAACGGCGGGTTGGGCGCCGAGTACCCATAGAGGCCGATGGCGATGGCCAGCGCGAAGGGGACGAGCAACCTCTTCAGCTCCGTGCCGAGCGGCCGCCACTGCATGGCTGGACTACGCGTGCGCGGGCTTTTCCTGCAGCGGCGTCGCCGGCAGCACGCCCGTGTCGGCCGGTGCCGGCATCGGCGCCAGCGGCCTCGCGTCGGGCGTGCGTGAGGACCGGGGCTCGAGCGGCTCGCCGGCAATCAGCCGTCTGATATCGGTGGCGTCGAGCGTCTCGAGCTTGAGCAGCGCATCCGCGAGACGCACGAGTGCGGGCCGGTGGTCCGAGAGAATCTGCTTCGCCCGATCGTAGGCCTGCCCGACCAGCCGGTGGACCTCCTGGTCGATCGCCTGCGCCGTGGCTTCGCTGTAGTCGCGATGCTGGCCGATCTCGCGCCCGAGAAAGATCGCCTGCTCCTGTTGCCCGAAGGTCAGCGGTCCGAGCCGCGACATGCCGAGCTTGCAGACCATCGAGCGGGCCAGGTCGGTCGCCCGCTCGATGTCGTTGCCGGCGCCGCTCGTCATCGTGTCGAGGAACAGCTCTTCGGCCAGCCGCCCTCCCATCAGGATGGCGAGCTGCCCTTCGAGGTAGACCCGCGGATAGGTGTGACGATCGTCGACGGGGACCTGCTGGGTCACGCCGAGCGCGAGTCCGCGCGGGATGATGGTGACCTTGTGCAGCGGGTCGGCACCGGGAACGAGGGCGGCCACCAGGGCGTGGCCCGCTTCGTGGTACGCGGTGAGGCGCTTTTCCTCGTCGCTGATGATCAGCGACTTGCGCTCAGCGCCCATGATCACCTTGTCCTTGGCCGCCTCGAAGTCCTCCCGGCCGACAGCCTTGTGATTGAGACGAGCGGCATTGAGCGCCGCCTCGTTGACCAGGTTGGCGAGGTCTGCGCCGGAGAACCCCGGCGTGCTGCGCGCCACCACGCCGACGTCGACGTCCTCGGCCAGCGGGACCTTCTGCACGTGAATGGCGAGGATGTCCTCCCGCCCCCTGACGTCAGGCCGCGGCACGACGACGCGCCGGTCGAAACGTCCGGGCCGTAGTAGCGCGGGGTCCAGCACGTCCGGGCGGTTGGTCGCCGCCACCAGGATGACGCCCTCGTGGCCCTCGAAGCCGTCCATCTCCACCAGGAGCTGGTTGAGCGTCTGCTCGCGCTCGTCGTGCCCGCCGCCCAGGCCGGCGCCGCGATGGCGGCCGACCGCGTCGATCTCGTCCATGAAGATGATGCAGGGACGATTCTTCTTGGCCTGCTCGAACAGATCCCGGACGCGCGAGGCACCGACGCCGACGAACATCTCCACGAAATCCGAGCCGCTGATCGTGAAGAACGGCACGTTCGCCTCGCCGGCCACCGCGCGCGCCAGCAGCGTCTTGCCGGTCCCCGGGGGCCCCACCAGCAGGACGCCTTTCGGGATGCGCCCGCCCAGCTTCTGGAACTTCTGGGGCTCGCGCAGGAACTCGATGATCTCCTTGAGCTCTTCCTTCGCCTCCTCGACGCCCGCGACATCCTTGAACGTGACCTTCTTTTGCGTCGGCAGCAGCACGCGGGCCCGCGACTTGCCGAACGACATGGCGCGATTCGGGCCGCCCTGCATCTGGCGCATGAAATAGACCCACACGCCGATCAATAGCAGAAACGGCAGCATCCCCATGAGGCCCGTCACCCACGCGCTCGGCCGTCCCGACTCGCCACGAACCACGACGTTCTGCCGCCGGAGCATGGTCATCAGCTCCGGATAGGCCATCGGGATGTAGGTCCGGAACCGCTCGCCCGTCGAAAGACGCCCTCTCACGTAGGAATCGGCGATGGTCACTTCTCGAACCGACCCCTGCTCCACTTCCTGCATGAAACGGGTGAAGGGCATCTCCGGTCCCTGGCTGACACTGGACCCCCGCACGATCTGAAACACCACGACCGGCGCCAGCACGAACGCGACCAGGAGCAGGATGATCTTGCGATTGGAACTCATGCGAGTCGCCTCCCCGCGTGGGCTACGCCCCAAGCGATCGGCGCACGGCCCCCGTCAGCGTCGCACAGGCAATCGATGGTGTAAATGAGACAAATGACTCATTCGGCTGAAACTGACGCATCAGAGCGCTTCTGTCCCAGCCGTCGCAACGGGCCGCTACGAGACTAATTGGGAGATGTCCGCACCTCCCTCTCGGGGGCGTCCGAGCCATCGGGACCTGTCAGCGGGAGGGACCGTCCATCGGGGTGCATCAGGGTCCAGCCCAGGACGACCGGTGCATTGTTCTTGGCACGATAGCCGGTGACGACGACCTCGCGCCCAACCGGGAAATCAGTTCTCAACAGGCCTCGTCCGCGTAGAGCGTTCGGCGAGGCAATCTCGATCGTCCAGTTCACCGTGCTGCCATCGGGATTTCTGGCGTTGATGTAGAGCCATCCATGGGGATGCACCCAGTCCACCCGCGTGAGTGTTCCTGTCAACGTGATGGGCCTCGTTGCATCGAATCCCATCGTGAACTGGTGATGCGCGACGGCTGGCATCGTCGCCAGCAGCAGACCGAGGCCAGCACCGAGAGCGGATAGCTTCAGTTTCATGACAGCGCACTCCTCGTGTCGAGCAACGCACGCACGGAGCAGCATCCGTGCCACCCATCGCGTGCTCCACGTGCGCGTTCGGCCGGCCAGCACCGGCGATGGGCCGCGCACTATTTCGCGACACGTGCGGACTATTCCAACCGGCGTCGGTTTCAGCAGACGCGGGCACACGCAAAGTGCGCCAACGTCAAGGTGCCCACCGGACCAGTTTCTGCATCCCATGTCGCTTTCCCGGCGCCGGTGGCGCGCCACGCACGAGGCGCATGGCGTGCCGCTGCCACGACGCGAGGAGATGCCCATGACACTGCTGCTCGGGACACTGGACGAACTGCCGACGGAATACCTTGACACCGTCTTGACGCACAACGCTGTGCCCCTCTGGCCCAGCCTGCGCTCAATCCTGCCCCACGGGCGGCCGATCAACCGCACGGTGCCTCACGTCTGGCGCTACGACGGGCTGCGGCCGTTGCTGCTGAAGGCCGGCGAGCTGGCGCCGATGGACAAGGCGGAGCGCCGCGTGCTGATGCTGGCCAATCCAGGACTGGAAGGTGCGCCGTTTGCGACCGCGACGATCTTCTTTGGCCTCCAGCTCATTCTGCCCGGCGAGTGCGCGCCCAACCACAAACACACCGTCGGCGCCGTCCGGATGATCATTGAAGGCAAGGGTGGCGTCACCACGGTTGGCGGTGAGGCCTGCCCGATGGAAAAGGGCGACCTGATCGTGACCCCGGCCGGCGACTGGCACCAGCACGACCACTACGGCGAGGGACCAATGATCTGGCTGGACGCACTGGACGCGCCGGTCGTCTGTGGCATCGAGGCCTCGTATTGCACAGAGGGCACGCCGCAGGCCAGGTCCAGCCGCCCCGACGCGTCGCAGACGCGGTATCGCCGCTCCGGTCTTGTGCCGTACGACACGCTCGCCCGGGGCGCGAAGGACTATCCCCTGTTGCGCTTTCCCTGGTCCGAGGTGCGCGCGGCACTCGAGGACCTGGCGGTGGGTACGCCGCTCGATGAAGCGGTACATCTTGCCTACGTCAACCCCGAATCGGGCCGCGAGTGCACGCCGATCCTCGGCTTCTCCGCGCTGATGCTGCGGCCGGGCGAGCAGCTGCAGCCGCGGCGACGGTCCTCTTCTCACGGCTATCTCGTCGTCGCAGGGAGAGGCGAGAGCGAGATAGACGGCCGCACGCTCGTCTGGGAGGAGAATGACGTCTTCGTGGCACCGACCCACGCCACGATCCGCCATCGCAACCGCTCGTCGGAGGAGCGCGCCTTCCTCATTCAGATCGACGATGCGCCGCTCCAGAGAAAGCTCGGCTGCTACGAGGAGTTCGCCGACACGGCTGCGTCGTAACCGCTCGGAATCTACTGCTGGGGGTAGCCTTGGGCCGCCGCCTGGGGCCCCCCTTGCACGAACAGCGGCTTGTCGGGCGCCTCGACCTTGGCAATCCGCGCGAGCGCGGCGCGCGTCTCGTCGATCTTGCCCGCGTAGCCTTCGACGATGACACGGTCCCCTGGCCGCAGGCTGTCCCGCGTCCACCCCTGCCGCTGCACGGTGTTGGGACTCGTCAACTCCATGTTCCACGTCGTCACTTTTCCGTTCGCATCGGTGACGTCGATGTAGACGCGCATGTGTGGATTCGTCCACGCGATGTTCTTGACGACGCCTTCCAGCGTCACCTTCTTGTTCGCGTCGTACTCCGAGGCGAAGCTGTGATGCGCGGCGAGTACCGCTCCCGAGTAAAGAAAACCCAGCGCTGCCAGTATCACGGATGTCCGTCTCATGGAAACCTCCCCCTGCGCCTGCCGGTTGCACCGAGGCGGGCTATCGCTGCGTGCCTGGCGCAGTTGGATCGTCAACCGGCCCCGCAAATAGCGATCGTCCGTCAGCTGTGATCACCGAACGCGGGTTCCCGCGAGTCCGGACGACCTTGCCTGGATACCCGTCGACCGTGACCCTGTCGCCCACCTTCAGCGTCTGACGCGTCCAGCCATTCCGCACCAGCGCGCTGGGGCTCGCCAGCTCCATGTTCCACGTGGTCACCGTCCCATCCGGTTCCCGGACGTCCACATAGAAGCGGGCATGCGGGTTCGTCCATTCCATCTTCGAGACGATCCCCGTCACCTTGAACGTCGTCGAGCCGTCGTACTCCGCAGCGAAGCTGTGATGGCCGGCGCCCGCCGCGCCGGCGTGGAGCACGCAGATGCCCGCGACGACCATCCCGAGCTTTGTACTCATCGAATGACCTCGGTGGCTTTGTCGGTTCGAATCGACGGTTTGCCCGCCAGTGCAACGCTCGTTCCGTCCGGAATCCGTGCGATGCGGGCGCACAGCCGGCCACAGGAGCCCGGCGCTGACGGAATAGTTCGCAGGCGCAGCGGAAAAATCGGATGACGCGAAATCAGTGCGTCGACCCGCGCAGTTCCCCGACGGCGCGGGGCTCGTAGTCGAGCACTTCGATGAAGAGCACGCGGCGGCGCGTGGTGCCCACGACTCGCCGGTACACCTGGAGCCGGCCCGTCCCCTCGTCGAAGCGCGCCCTGAGGTCCGCCGGATGGGCCTCCTCGGGCGCTTGTGTGCCGACCGCGAGTCTGACGTCCTCGCGCAGCAGCTTGAAGAGCCCCGGCATCGAGTAATCGTAGGCGGCGACTTCCTGCGGCGGAACGGTGTCGCCGTTGCGCGTGAGCTTGACGACCCGGCCGCCGGCCACCTCGAGGTCGTAGACGGTGGCGCCGGCACGCGGGGCTCTGATCTGGACCACCAGACGGTACGCATCCGACCCGTGGGCCTCCCACTTCCGCCAGGCGGCTTCCACTGCTGTCTCGGTCAAGGGCGCCATCGGAGGAGGTCCGAAACAGGCTGCCAGCGCCAGCACGAGGATCGCGCTCCCCCACACCCGGTGCACCTGGGACCGCTTCATCGGATTCGACGAGTGTCTGTCGCGTCTCAGACTCACGCGAACATGCGACTGTGCAAGGAGCAGTCCGTCGGGAAAATTTCGCGGTCGAACGAGAAGACGAAACCCCCAACCGGTCGTCGCGGCCCGTGTCCCGACGCCGGCTGGGGGTAGTTGAGGTACCGTCGAGAAGCTGCGCGTCCCGTGCCATGCCGCGGGCCGGGCCGCTACGCTCTCAGCGGAGCCTCACTTCAGTGCACGCAGGATCTCCTCTTCGTGAGTCGACCAATCCTTGTCGTACACGGTCCACTCGTCCTCCTCGATCTCGAGCTCGCGGACGAGGGTGCGTCCCCTCGACAGCACGAACCAGAGGAGCGGCAGGAGTCCGCCGAACAGGAACACGACGCCGCCGATCGTGCGGAGCCACGTCAGCGTGGTCCACACGGGCCCGGTGACGAACTCGTTCGTCCGGGCGTACCAGTATCCGTTCGTGAGGACGGCCGCGAGCTGATACAGGCCGACCGGGAACAGATCGAGCGTCATCATCAGGACGATGCCGATCTGCAGTGACCAGAAGCTGCTCTTGACCAACTTCTCGTTCCAGGCGGCTCTCGGGAACAGGTGCTGGCAGCAGAAGAGCAGGCCCGCCAGCGCGACGTTCCCCTTCACCCCGAACATGGCGGCGTGCGCGTGATTGCCCGTCAGATACGTGCCATGCTCGAAGTAGTTGACGATCGGCAGGTTGATGAGCGAGCCGAACACGCCGGCGCCGATGATGTTCCAGAAGTTCACCGCGAGGATGAACAGCCAGACGCCTTCCATCACGAACTTCTGGCGGCCCTCCGCCAGGTGCTCGCCGGCCCGGATCTTCTCGTTCCGCATGCGCCATGCGTCAAGGGTGATCAGGAGCAGCGGCAGCACCTGCAGAGTGGAGAACACGCTGCCGAGCGCGATGATGCCCGTGGGCTTGGCGATCCAGTAGAAGTTGTGCGAAATCCCGACGATGGCGGTCACCAGGAACATCATCACCGCCAGGAAGATGACCCGCTCCGCCATCGCGCGGTTGAGCAGGCCCATCTGCACCAGCATGTAGCCGACGATGCACGTCGTGAACACCTCGAAGGTGACCTCGACCCACATGTGCACGTTCATCCAGCGCCAGTAGTCCTCGATGGCGAAGTTGCCCGTGGTCGTGGCACCAAGTGACAGGAACAAGAACCCCACCATGATGCCGCTGCCGTAGAACAGCCAGGCGGGAACGGACCACAGGTTCGTCTTCGTGATCCACGGCCTCACGCCCCGGAAGATGATGACGATCCAGAGCAGGAACGCACCCAGGATGGCAATGTGCCAGAAGCGGCCCATCTCGAGGAATTCCCACCCCTGGCTGCCGAACCAGTAGCTCATCGTGTCGCTCATGTAGCCCATCTGACCGAAGTAGATGCCAAACAGGACACCCGCGCCAGCGACGACCGCTGCCGTAAACAGCAGGTTGATGAGGAACCGCTGTCCCTTCGGGACTCGCGACAGTCTCGGCAGGAAGAAGATGGTGTAGCCGACCCAGCACATGAAGAACCAGTAGATCTGCAGGAGCGCGTGCCAGGAGCGGGCGACGGTGAACGGGATCGAGATGCCAAACAGGCTGATGATCGCCTGGCCCGGTCCGCCCTGCACGAAGTCCTCGGCGCTGAGGATGCCCGCCAGGACCTGGACCAGGAAGAGCACCATCGCAAAGGCGAAGAACTTGTAGGTCGCCCGCTGCGTGGGCCGGACGAAGTCATATCCCTTTTCCAGCTCGATCGTGGTGAGCGTGCCGCCGTTGGCGCCGTTGAACGGGTCGCCGGGCAGCTCCTTCATCTGACCGTAGACATAGAGGACCAGCATGGCGCCGGCAAAGAGCGCCAGGATCGACAGGAAGCTCCACACCACGGTCGGCATCGTGGGGAAGTTGCCGACGTCGGGATCGTACGGCCAGTTGTGCGTGTAGCTGTAGGTCTCACCCGGCCGCTGCGCGCCGGCGACCCAGCCGCCCCAGTAGAAGAACGACGCGAGCGCCTTGAGATCGTCGCGGTCGGTGATGTACCCGTCCAGTGTGAACGCCTCCGAATAGGACGGGTCGGTGAACACCCGGGTGTAATGCGTCTCCACCTCCCGCAGCGCGTAGATCTGCGCGTCGTTGATCCGAATGACGTTCGCTGCCTCGTCGTACGTGTTCGTCTTGATCTCGCGCTGGACCCTCACCGCGATCGCATCCTTGTCGGTCTGCGTCACGGCGCGCTGCTGCGCGATCTCCCGCTCGTAGTACGACCCCATGGCAACAAACGTCCGATGCAGCGCGTCTGCCGTGTAATCCGGCCCGCGCTCCGCCCCGTCGCCCCAGAACGAGCCCCAGGCCATCAGGCCTCTCAGGTGGAACAGCTCTCTGCCGCGCTGCAGCCGGTCCAGCGGGATCACCGTCTCGCCCGTCGACGCCGAGGCGAAGCTCGTGACCGGTGGAGCCCCCGCATAGGTCCAGACGCCGAGCGCGAGCAGCCCCGAGAGGCTGATGCCGGCGACGATCGTGAATTGCAACCACCAATTCCGTTTGGCCAGCAGCCACTTTCCGAAGTTCTGCTGGGGTTTCGAACCGTTGCCATTCCCGCTGGAACGGTTGTTATTCACCATACCCACCCTCCTTCGGCGTCATTGCACGGACGGTACGGCATTGCGGTGAACCGGTAAATC
>JACPCS010000112.1 GCA_016184455.1 Acidobacteriota bacterium | reverse complement strand
ACAATCGCAGGGACAATCTCTTTCCCACAACTCGTTGTTGGCCGTATACTTACAGGGTCGGTGAGGTGGCCGAGCGGCTGAAGGCGGCGGTTTGCTAAGGCTGCCAGGAATCACAAAACGGGCCTGAAATCAACGATTTCAGGCCCGTTTTTCATTGGTAGCTTGGTTGGCGTTGGCTGCCGATTGATGGTCCTCGGACTGCGTTTGGGCACACTGGCGGGCACACTGCAGCCGACGCCAATGTGTGCCTATCAAGCACACATCGTGATACCCTAAATGTCGGTGAAGTACTTCGACTGGGACGACGCGAAGAACGCGAAGCTCAGGGCGGAGCGCGGCATCGGGTTCGAGGACATCATCTTCCACATCGAGCGCGGTGATCTGCTCGACATTCTGGAACACCCGAACCCCAGCCGTTACGCCGGCCAGCGCATCTTCGTCGTCCGGCGCGAGGGCTACGTGTACTTGGTGCCGTTCGTGGAGGACGAGCACACGGTGTTCCTGAAGACGATCATTCCGAGTCGGAAGGCCACGAAGCAGTACCTTGGTGAGGAGTCTGACGATGAAGCTTGATGCCGATGAGAAGGAGCTACTCGAGTCGGTCGAGCGCGGCGAGTGGAAGTCCGCCGGCGGCGGCAAGCGGGAGCGAACTCGCTACTCCCGCTACGCCAAGGCCACGTTCCGCAAGGACCGGCGGCTGAACATCCGACTGTCGAGCAAGGACCTGGAGGCGATCCAGAAGCGGGCGCTCGCGGAGGGACTGCCGTACCAGACGCTGATCTCCAGTCTCCTGCACAAGTACGCGTCCGGCCGCCTCAAGGAGGTTTAACTAACGGGAAGAGCCGGCTGCCGGCGTCGCCACGAACTATTTGAGGGATCGCATGTAGACGGGATCGTCTTACCCTTTAGCCTTCCGATTTCGAGACGACAAGTGTGCACATCTCACAACCGATCGGCAAAGCGAATGGAACCAGCTGACGTCCTCGGTGGCGCTGCCGCATCGCACATCCCCGTAATCGTCAATGTTCTCGAAGGCATCGGGGACCATAGGTACGAGTTCATGTCAGCCGAGCGATTCGGCGCGATCGCGAAACAGGACTGGCTCGAAGGCCAGCGGATCTACTGGCTCGAAATGCTGTATCGAGCTCATTTCGCCGCCTCCACGAGCTTAATACGGACCGCGCGATGGATCGACGGGATGCTGGCGTTCTCGAACGATCCGAACTTCACAGCGTTCAACGCGGCGTACCGGGGCTGCTTGGAAGCCGCGGCCGATAGCTATCACACGTTCCGTTCCGTTCCCGGATTGCTGGCCGACTTCCACACGGTGATCCGGGCCGCGCTCTCGAAGACAATCGAGCAGCCGACGCTGTTCAAGGATCTCGAGGATGCGCTCATCCACTTCACGCACCTTGGCTACGTCAAGACAGGTGTTGGCGCCGGTTTGAGATTGGTCCACTTCGGCGGCGAGCGATTGGTCCAGGCCGCCGGGTGGGATGGGCGGTATGGTCCGGCCTTGCAGCAGTGATCGTCCGGTTGGAATTGAGTAGAGTCTCGGGCTGAGGCGGGCGGCGTCGCGGATCGACAAGACGCCTCGGAGGAGAGAGGGAAGCTCCCCTCCGAGACTTGACCCGCCTGGGAGGCCAAAGCCCTCCCGTGGGCCCCTCTCACGATCGAGGAAATCTTCGGTCAAGGCAAGGCCGTGGTCGGCGTCGCGGGCCGCACGGGCGGCGGTGTCTGCTGAAGGGCTGCGAACGCTGGTTTGTGCCCGCGCGGCCGCAAGCGCGGTATTGCGGGACGGCGTGCCGGACGGCGGCGGCGCGCTGGCGACGGTGGAAAGCGCAGCAGCGCTATCGGCAGACGGCTCACGGGCGCGCGTGTCGCTGCGCGCAGAGCCGCCGGCACCGCCAACGCCAGCGCGAGCGACCGCGGGCGAGCAAGCGGGGTCCCTGTTATCCCGGCGCGTGGGTCATCGCCCAGCGACAAATCTTCCGCTACCTGCGATCGGCCTGGCTGCTACGCGACGTTCCTCCGTCGTCGTCGATCTCCGCTGCAACGATTCTGTGGGACGTCCTGTCGGCGCGCGCTGGAACGGGTGATCGAGCGCGAGCGCCGGTGGCAGCGCCGCTGGCGGGCGCACCAGCGTCGCCGCGCTCGCGGGCGGCGGCTGCGAGCGGAGCATATTGCGCGCGCGTCGGTCCACGGGTAGCGTCGCGGTGACCCAGGAAGAAGGGAGGTGACCGGTCACGGGCCTCGGGCCGTGCCGATCGCTTCTCTTCGCAGTGGGGTCTTGCTGCAGGGCGAGGGTCGCTGTCTGCCGTCACGGGACCCGCGGCTGAGCGGGCGCGGCAATGAGGTGTGGAAACGCCTCGGCGTCTTGCTCGAGTTGCTGGCGCGGATGGAGCGCTGGCTGACCCACGACGGGCGCGCCGCGGTGACCCCGAAGGATCAGACGGTGCTGGCCCCCCGCTTTGGCCGGCTCGCGCAGGCGGCGACCAGTGTCGCCGCGCTCGCGCGCGACTTCGAGGCCGCATGAGGGAGATCGACCGTCTCGAGATCGTGCGGCGCGTCCAGGGCGGCGCGTCGTTTCGCGCGATCGCCCGCGCGCTCGGCATCGACCGCAAGACGGTGGCGAACGTGATGCACGCGTACCAACAGACGCGGGAGACGCCGTCCTCCGCGCTGCCACGCTCACGCGCACGGCGGAGCCAACTCGATGCGTATGGCGACGTCATCGCCGCCCTGCTCGAGCGGTATCCCGACATCACCGCCGTGCGACTGGACGAGGAACTACGGGCCAAGGGCTTCACCGGTGGCCACACGATCGTCAAAGACTGTCTGCGGCGGCTGCGTCCCCGACCGACCCGCCCGCCCGTGGTGCGCTTCGAGACAGGTCCTGGCGTGCAAGCGCAGATGGACTACTCGCCGTTTGAGATCGCCTTCACCGATGAAGGGCCACGACGCGTCTACGCCTTCAGCTACATCCTCGGTTACGTACCTTGCCCACCCAGCGCGACGGGTGAAACGTCGAAACGGCACGTTGCAAGAACTGCCCGAGGTGCGAAGGCCTGTATCAGCTGGCGAGATCAACCGCGAGCTGACGGTCCTGAAGCGGATGTTCAGCCTGGCGATCGAAGCGGGGAAGCTGCATCACAAGCCGCACTTCGCCATGCTGCGCGAGGACAACGTTCGCGTTGGCTTCTTCGAGCCCGAGCAGTACGGGGCTGTCCTTGCACACCTGCCGGAGGGCATGCGGCCGGTCGTGACCTTCGCGTACGTCACCGGGTGGCGGATCAACAGCGAGGTGCTGCCGATTCAGTGGCGACAAGTCGATCTCCGCGTCGGCGAGGTTCGGCTGGATCCCGGGACGACGAAGAACAGAGAGGGGCGGGTGTTTTACCTGACCTCGGAACTCCACCAACTCCTGAAGGAGCAGCGCGCCGCCGCGGATGAAATCCAGCGGCAGAAGAACATGATCGTGCAGCACGTGTTCTTCCACCGGCCGGTCACGCGGGCCGGCGTTCCCGGGCACCGGGCCGGGCAGGGGATCTCCGAGTGCGGCTTCTACCAGGCGTGGCGGAGGGCTCGGACGGCCGCCGGCTGCCCAAGCAGCATCCCGCACGACTTCCGGCGGACCGCCATCCGCAACATGGTCCGAGCGGGCATTCTGGAACGCGTGGCCATGAAATTGAGCGGCCACAAGACTCGCAGCGTTTTTGATCGCTATAATGTCGTGAGCGACGGAGATCTGCGGGACGCTGCTCGTCGTCTTGGGCACACTGGCGGGCACACTAGCCCATCGGCTGAAGGCGGCGGTTTGCTAAACCGTTGTAGGGCCTTTAAAGCCCTACCGAGGGTTCGAATCCCTCCCT
Source organism: Acidobacteriota bacterium (assembly GCA_016184455.1). Lineage (GTDB taxonomy): Bacteria > Acidobacteriota > Vicinamibacteria > Vicinamibacterales > UBA2999 > MELF01. Next base: position 78,307 of record JACPCS010000112.1, on the reverse strand, counting down.
CACCGCCAACCTGTGCTCACGCCGGCCAAACGAGCGTGACCGTTCCTTCGCATCTCTTTCGTTCCCGACGAATCAAAAAGAGAAAGAGCGAGCGCTTCTGGCACACTGCACGCTAAAATGCACTGGCGTGCCTCCCGAAAATACGGGCTGACGTGATCAGCGTTCGGCATCTCACCAAGCGGTTCGGGTCGCACGTGGCGGTCGACGACGTCTCGTTCGAGGTCACCCCAGGGGAGGTGCTGGGGTTCCTCGGCCCGAACGGCGCCGGCAAGACCACCACGATGCGGATGATTACGGGGTTCCTCCCGCCCAGCCAGGGCTCCGTCGTCATCGACGGGCGGCCGCTGCTCGAGGAACCGATCGAGGCGAAGCGCCGAATCGGCTATCTCCCCGAAAACCCGCCTCTTTATCCCGAGCTCACCGTCCGGCAGTACCTCCACTTCGTCGCTGAGATCAAAGACGTGCCACGGGCGCGCCGCGCGCCGTGCGTCGATCGCGCCATCACCCGGGCACACCTGACGGAGGTCGCGCACAAGCGCGTCGCGGCCCTGTCAAAGGGGTTCAAGCAGCGCGTCGGCCTGGCCCAGGCGATCGTGCACGAGCCGAAGGTCCTCATTCTCGACGAGCCGACCTCGAGCCTCGACCCGAAACAACGGGCCGACGTTCGCGATCTGATCCTCGGGCTGCGCGGCGAGCACACGGTGGTCCTCTCGACGCACATCCTGCCGGAGGTGCAGGAGGTGACCGACCGCGTGGTCATCATCAATCGCGGCAGGGTGATCGCCGTCGATTCGGCACAGAACCTCTCGCAGCGGCTGCGCGGCTACGAAGAGATCTTCGTCGAGATCGGCGGCGCGCCAGTCGCATCCGTGCGAGAGGTGATCACCGCGATCCCGGGCGTCACCCGCGTGGAGCTGGAGGAGCACGGCGCGGATCGGATCACCGCGCGCATCCACAGCGACCTTGGGACCGACCTGCGCGCCGAGGTGGCGCGGACGCTCGCTTCGCGCTGGCGGCTGCTCGCGCTCCGCAACGAATCGCTCTCGCTGGAAGAGATCTTCCTGAAGCTCACGACCGAGCAGGAGTCAGCGTAAGGTGCGGCACGTTGTGGCGATCGCGAAGCGGGAGCTGCGGTCCTACTTCGTCTCGCCGACCGCGTACGCGGCGATGACGGCTTACGCGCTGCTCTCCGGGTACTTCTTCAACAGCATGGTCGTGTACTACGTCCGCGTCGCCAGCCTCGCCGATCGGCAGATCGAGGCGCTGGGACGATCCGACCTCCAGCTCGACGTCCCGACCGTCATCCTCGAGGAGTTCTTCAAGAATCAGGGCTCGTTCGTCCTGCTGCTGGTCATGCCGCTGTTGACGATGGGGCTGCTGACGGATGAGCGGCGGAAGGGGACGTTCGAGCTCCTGCTCACCTCGCCGATTCGCCCGGTGGAGCTCACGCTCGGCAAGTTCTTCGGCGCGCTCACGCTCTTCGTGATCATGTCGCTGCCCACGCTGCCCTACTGGTATTTCCTGGCGCAGGGAGGCGACTGGGAGCCGGGCGTCGTACTCGCCGGCTATATGGGGCTGTTCCTGCTGGGCGCCACGCAGATTGCGATCGGCCTGTTCGTCTCCTCGCTCTCCGAGCACATTCTGGTGTCGGCGCTCGGCACCTACGGCGTGCTCGTGGCGCTGAACTTCATCGACACCTCCGCATCGCTCGTGCGCTCGATCTGGGTGGACTTCATCCAGTTTCTGTCGTTCCACTACCACAACGTCGAGTTCGCCCGCGGGGTGATCGCGCTCCGCGATATCACCTACTTCGGCGGCTTTCTCGCCCTGGCGCTGTTCCTGACCCAGCGATCGATCGAATCGATCAGGTTCAAGAGGAGCTGAGCGACGGATGAAGCGGTACCTGGCGATTCCCGGCGCGCTCCTGCTGATCGCGGCGTTCATCCGCGCCACGGTCAACATCGAATGGGACATGACGAGCTTCTGGCTCGTCGCCGCGGGCGCGGTGGTCGTCGGCGTCACGGTCGTGTGGAACTGGCAGCAAGTGGTCGACTGGTTCCGCGATCCACGGGGGGTGTTCGCGGTGATGACGGGCATCTCCACCGCGGCGCTCGTCGCCGTGCTGGTGATGCTGAACATCCTCGTCTGGTACAACCCCTGGAGCGTCGACCTGACGGCGTCGGGTCGCAACCAGGTTACCGAAGAAACGCGGCAGATCCTCGCGCGCCTCGAGCAGCCGGTCTCGCTGCGGCAGTTCGGCCGCGCCTCCGCGGACCCGCGCATCGAACAGCTCCTGCGCAGCTTCGAGCGGGAGAGCCGCCGCGTTCGGGTGGAGTTCGCCGACGCCGACCGCGAACGCGAACAGGCCACTCGCTACGGCATCATCAAGCTCGGCACCGTCGTCGTCATCTCGGACGACAAGTTCCGCAAGGTCGAGGACCCGAACGAGCAGGCGCTCGTGACCGCGATCCTGCAGGTGACGAGCGATGAAGAGCGCGTCGTCTGCTTTGCCACCGGCCATGGAGAACGGGGCGTGAACGACACGGGCTCGAACGGGCTGGCGACGCTGAAAGCGACGCTCGAAGCCGCCAACTACAGGACGCAGCCGTTCACGCTGCTCGAAGGCGACGTGCCGACGGAATGTGCCGCGGTGGTAGTCGCCGGCCCGCGCGAGCCGTACTCCGCACAGGAGCTGGCGCGGCTGACCGCCTATGCGGACACGTTCGGACGCCTGGCGCTGCTGCTCGAGCCGGACCCGGCGCCGGGCTTCGGCGAGTGGCTGAAGCCCCGCGGCATCGAGCCGCTGGCCGGCGGTATCGTCGATGCGAGCGGCGCCGGACGACAGGTGGGCGGCGGCCCGCGGACGCCGCTCGCCGTCGGCTACGGCGACCACCCGGTGACGCGCGGCTTCAACATCGCATCGATGTACGAGGGTGCCAGGCCGCTCCAGGTCATCGAGCGGCCCGAGCTCGGCGGCCGGCCGACCGCGCTGGCCTTCACCAGCGATCGCAGCTTCGCGACCTCGGCCACCGACGCGGAGCTGGCGTTCGACGCGCAGCGCGACCGCCGCGGCCCGCTGACGCTGGCCGCCGCGACGGCCGTCCGCGGCCGTCGTCCGGAGGACGAGGTCCGCATCGCGGTGTTTGGCGATTCCGACTTCGTGTCGAACGCGTTTCTGCGCCGACAAGGCAATCGAGACCTGTTCCTGCGGACGCTCGCCTGGCTGCTCGGCGAGCAGGAGGCGACGATCGTCGCGGTGTCGCCCCGTGAGAACAGGCGCCTCGAGCTGACCGAGCGGACCCGTGTCTGGATGTACCTCGTCAACCTGGGCCTGCTTCCGCTGCTGCCGCTGGCCGCCGGCGTCATCGTCTTCCTCCGCAGCCGCCGGTGACCGGGCCCGCCGGCCCCTATTTCGCCAGTGATCTCGCGCCGACATCCTCAGCGAGGGTAAATCTGTGCAGCTGAGGCCGAAGGTCCTCGTGGTCGCGCTGAGCGTCGCGGCAGCGACAGTCGTTGATGCGCAGCAAGTCATTCCGCTGCAACCACTTACCGTCACGCAGATCGAGGGCGGCGGGGCCGTGCGGGGCCGTCTGCAGCCAGCGCCTGCCGGCCGGGTCCAGTCCCCTCCCCAGCAGCCGCCACCGCTCCCGCCCGCGCCGGTCGTGCAGCTCGACGAGCGCACGTATCATCCGGACCTGGACGGCCGCCGGTTCTCTCTCAGCTTCAGCGAGCCGCGGCCGATCATCGACATCCTGCGGCTGCTCGTCGCGGACACGAACCTGAGCCTCATCCCCGATCCCGCGCTCGACCAGACGTTCATCGGCGAGTTGAAGAACGTGACGCTGCGTGAAGCGCTCGACCTGATGCTCGAGCCGCTGGGGCTCGACTACTCGGTGCAGGGCAACGTGATTCGCGTCTTCCCGCGCGAGCTCGAGACGCGGTTGTACAACGTCGACTACGTCATCACACAGCGCGCGGGCACGCGCGCGATGAGCGCGACGACCGGAGCGGGCGGCACGACGGGTGCGGGGGGCGGCGGAGCGGCGGTCTCAGCCGCGGCGGCCGGCGCCGGAGGCACTGGCGCCGGCGGCGGCGGCGGGAGCTCCTCGTCGGTGGGCGGCACCGACGCGCCCGACCTGTTCGGCGAGCTCGGAGACACGCTGATGAACCTGATCTCGGCGGACGGCAACTTCAACCTGAATCGCACGGCGGCGCTCCTGCAGGTGACCGATCGCCCGAGCCGTCTCGAGCGCGTCGAGCAGTACCTCCAGGCGATGATGCTGCGCGCGACGCGGCAGGTGCACATCGAGGCGCGCATCGTCGAAGTGGAGCTCCGCGACGAGTTCTCGGCCGGCCTCAATTGGAGTGCTCTTCTCGGAAGCCTGCCGAACACCGCCACGATCTCGCAGCGGCTCGCGCCGTCGACGTCGGGAGGCTTCACGCTGGCGCTGAACATCGGCGACTTCAGCACGCTGTTGAATGCGTTCTCGACGCAGGGGAAGGTCAATGTGCTGTCGAGCCCGCGTGTGACGGCGATGAACAATGAGCCGGCCATCATGCGGATCGGCACGCAGGACGTGTTCTTCACGACGACGACGCAGGTCAATCCCGAGACGGGACAGATCCTGCAGTCGACGGTGACCCCTCAGACCATCACGGAGGGCGTCGTCCTGAGCGTCACGTCGCAGATCAGCGCAGACGGCGTCATTCACATGAGCATCAACCCGAGCATCACCGAGCGCACGGGCCAGGCGACCTCGCGCCTCGGCGACACCGTGCCGATCATCAGCGTGCGCGAGACCGACACGCTCGTCCGTGTGCGGGAAGGCGAGACGATCGTGATTGCGGGGCTGATGCAGGATCGCGCGAGCGCCGAGGTGGCCAAGGTCCCGGTGCTCGGCGACATTCCCGTCGTGGGAAACATCTTCAAACGCACCGAGCGCCGGCGCGTCAAGACGGACCTCGTGGTGCTGCTTCGCCCGACGATCATGGGTGGGTCGGGCGGTGTTGCCGACACGGCGGCCGGCGAGCTGCGGCGGCTCGACGCCGCGCAGAAAGCAGCGGATCGGAGGCGCTGATGTACGAGCAGTACTACGGCTTCGCGGAGAAGCCGTTCAGCCTGACGCCGGACCCGAAGTACCTCTACCGGAGCGAGTCGCACGCCAACGCGCTCGAGCTCCTCCAGTACGCCATCGGCCGGCGCGAGGGCTTCATGGTGATCACCGGCGACATCGGCACAGGCAAGACGACGCTCTGCCGTGCGCTGCTCGAGCAGATCGAGGGGAACACCTACACCGCGCTGCTCCTGAACCCGTTCCTCTCGGAAGAGGATCTGCTCAAGGCGATCCTGCAGGACGTCGGCGTGCTGTCGCGCGACCACGAACGCGTGGCCGCGCGGCGCTTCACGACGCAGGATCTCATCAGCATTCTGCACGACTTCCTGCTCTCGATCCTCCCCAAGGGCGGTCGAGTGCTCGTGATCATCGACGAGGCGCAGAACCTTCCGCTGAAGATCCTGGAGCAGATCCGGATTCTCTCGAACCTCGAGACCGACAAGGAGAAGCTGCTCCAGATCGCGCTCTTCGGGCAGCTCAACCTCGTGCCGCTGCTCCGGTCGCCCGATCTGCGGCAGCTCGATCAGCGCGTCTCCATCCGGTATCAGTTGAAGCCGCTGCTGCCGGCGGAGGTCACGGCGTACATCGCGCATCGTCTCGCGATCGCCAACAGCACGCGGACCGTGACCTTCACGCCCAAGGCGCTGGCGCTCGTGCACCAGTACTCCGGTGGTATTCCCCGGTTGATCAACCTGCTCTGTGATCGCGCGCTCCTGGGCGGGTACGCCGCACGGACCACCCGCATCGACGTGAACATCGTCACGCGGGCCGCCGAGGGCCTCGATCTGGCGCCGGCGCAGCCGGACAGCCAGTCCTGGTTCAGCCGCTTCCGCCGCGTCGGAGCATCGTGAGCCACATCCTGGACGCCCTGCGGCGGGCACGAGGCGAGTCCCCTCCGGGCGGCGGCGAGGTGCCCCCGTCCTCAGGGCCCGCCTGGGACGATATCCCGGCGGCCTTGCGTCCCGACGCTCCGCAGCGCGAAACGCCCGAGCCACCGCCCGGTGCGCGGCCGCGCACGCGATGGGGCCTCCTCGCCGTCGTCGTAGGCCTGGCCGCAGTGATCGGGGCGACCGTGCACTTCGGTCTGCCCTGGTGGCAGCGCCGCACCGCTCCCCCGCCGATCGCGTCGCTCGCTCCGGCAGCGCCGGCACCGGCCGCGCCGGCTGCACCGGTGACGCCGCCTGCACCCACGGCGGCCGAGCCTGCGCCAACCGCGGCGGGTCGCGCCGGAGAGCCACCGGCAGGCGCGACCGCACCGGCGGGTCGCGCCACTGCCGCCAGGCCGGCACGCGGCCGCGCCGCGCGCCCGCCCGTCCGCAGACCGCCGCCGGCCCCGCTCCGACCCGTGCCGCCGCCGGTGGCTGCGGTCCCGCCCACCCCCGCGCCTCCGGTCAACCACTTCGACCTGGCGGTGCGGTATCAGACGCTCGGCAACTTCGAGCAGGCGCTCGCCCACTATACGGCGCTGCTGGCCAGCGACGAGTTCAACGTCGAGGCGCGCAACAACCTCGGGCTCCTCTATCACGAGCGGGGGCTGGCGACGGAGGCGATCGAGCAGTTTCGGCGCGCGATTCTCATCGATCCGCGCTACATCAGGGCGCGCAGCAATCTCGCCGTGGTGCTGATGGACAACGGACGGCTCGACGAAGCGCGGGCCGAGCTGCGCGCGGCGCTCGCCATGGAGCCGCGCAACGTCGACCTGCTCGTCAATCTGGCGCTCGTTGACAAGGCGGATCGCCGCTCCGATGAGGCGCGCGAGACGCTCATCCGCGCGCTCGGCTATCAGCCGTCGCACGCGGCCGCGCACTACAACCTCGCGATCCTGTACGAGGAAGCCGGCGACGTCGCGCGCGCGTACGACCACTACAACGATTTTCTGAAGCACGCCGGTCCGGAATTCGGCGTGCGACTCTCGGACGTGCGGCGCCGGCTCGAGGTGATTGCAGCGCGACTGAACCCCTCCGATTGAAGGGCCGACGGCCGTATGGAGAACCAGAGCCCATCTCATCCGACCACTCCCGCCAGCGACCGATCCGATCCTTCCGTTTCGCTGACAGACGTCCGCGTGCTCGTGGTCGAGGATGAAGCGCCGGCGCGCCGGTACCTGCGGTCCCTGCTCGAGGCCGAAGGCGCATCAGTCGTCGAGGCCGCCACCGCCGAACAGGGCCTGCTCATCCTCGAAACCGGGGACGAGGTGGCGGTGGCGCTCTGCGACATCCGGCTCCCCGGCAACGACGGACTCTGGCTGGCGGAACAGCTCCAGACCGCGTCGCCCCTGACGGCTGTCGTCATCACGACGGCTGTTCACGAATTCGATGCGGCGGTCACGAGCCTTCGCAGCCGCGCGGTTGACTACCTTGCGAAGCCGTTCACACGCGAGCGTCTCCTCGAAGCGATCGGGCGCGCCCTGCTCGTATACGAGGCGCGGCGCGCGCACCGGCAGATCCTCAGGGAGGTCGACGAGCGGCGCGCCCAGATTACCGAGGCGCTGGCCGAGCTCGAAGCGAACGCCTCGAGCGCGCTTGATGCGATGCTCGCGATGCTGCAAGCGCGCGATTCCGTGTCGTACGACCACGCCCATCGCGTCGCGAAGCTGGCGGTCGATCTGGCGATGGCGCTCCAGATTGCCGAGCCGCAGCTCTCGAATATCGAACGGGCCGCACTGCTGCACAACCTCGGGCGCCTGACGCTCCCCGACAAGCTCGTCAAGCAGTCGGAGGCCGCGCTCTCAGGCGGGGATCGCGCGCGTCTGCGCTCCTATCCGCTGAATGGGTACGCCATCCTCAGGAGCGTGCCGATTCTGGCCGCTGCCAACGAGATTGCCGTCGCCTCGCATGAGCGCTACGACGGCAGCGGGTTTCCGCACGGACTGTGGGGCCAGAACATCCCCCTTGGCGCACGCATCATCGGGCTTGCCGATGCCTATGACGAGCTGGTCTCGGGAATCGGGTACCCACAGGTGAGCCCCGGCCGCGCGCTGGAGATCCTGAACGGCAAGCGGGCGGCCGAGTTCGACCCGGCGGTGCTCGCGGCGTTGAAGACGCTCCTCGCGTCCGGCGTCAGCAGCTAGTACCCAAGCCACGCTCCACACCAGCTGACGCAGCGCGGCCATATCCGGCCGGCTGGGAATTCGCCTTCCTATGGGCATGTGCCCGCCGATACGGTCGTGGCTTCGCGGAGCTCGTGGATTCTCGGTCATCGAGGTATCCACCGTGCTGCTCGCGCTGACGGCCGCCGCGGGGCCCGCCGTAAACGAATACGTCGAAGAAGCGAGGCTCGTGCGGGCGCAGCATGACGTGCGAGTCATTGCCGTGGTCCTCACGCGTCTCTTCAACGACATCGCCGCCGAGCGGAACAACGACACGGGCTGGTCCTCGTACGACCTGCTCGTCGGAGCGGGCGCGGCGCCTGCCACGGGTGGAACCGACACCGAGCGATGGGCGATGGCGGTCGGCGACGGGTCGGTGAGCCTGCTCGACGACCACCTGGTGACCAATGCCGCTGGATACACGCGCCGCGGGCCGGGCGAGCTGTTTGGCTGGCGAGGCACGTACCTGCAGGAGCGCGTCAAGCCGGATCCGTGGGGCAATCGGTACGCCGTCAGCGTGCAGGCGATGAACACGAGCGGGTCGTACACCGTCGTCCTCAGCGCCGGACCGAACGGTGTCGTCGAGTCACCGTTCGACGCGGAGATGTTGCCCACGACCGGCGATGACATCGCCTCGGTCGTGTCGAACTGATTCCGTGTCCGGTCCGCGACCGGACGTCTGGTTGACCGACGAGACATCGTCGTCGGTCTGGCCGATGCGTACGACGAGCTGGTGTCGGGGATTGGCCATGCGCCGGTCAGCCCCGGGCGCGCGCTCGAGATCCTCAGTGGAGAGCGGGCCCAGGAGTTCGATCCGGCCGCGCTCGCGGCGTTGAAGACGCTTCACGCCGGCCCGCATCCGCACAGGGACTGAGCTGCGGGCGCCTGCCGGCGCGTTCTTCCACCCCTGACCTCCCCTCCCCGTAGACCGCCTCCTCTCCCGATTCAAGCCGGTTCGCGCCGCGACGATTACAGCAGTGCGGGACGAACCGCGTGGAGCCAGGATGCGACTGACTATGAGGATGAGGGCGGGGGAGATGGTGCGGAGGGTCGGAGGCTTCTCGATCACAGAAGTCACCACCATCCTGACGATGATGAGCATTCTCAGCGCCGCCGCCATGCCCGCCGTCGACCAGTACGTGGAGGAGGCGAAGCTCGTGCGGGCCACGCACGACGTCAGGACCCTCGCGGTCGTCCTCACGCGGTTCTTCAACGACATCGGGTCGGAGCGGAACAACCCGACGGCCTGGACCTCGTACAACCTGCTCGTCGGCACGGGAGCGGCGCCAGCGGTCTACGGGGACGGCACGGACCAGTGGGGCGCCGCGATCGAAGGTGGAGGGGTCGGCCTTGTCGATGACCACTTGATCACGAATACCGCCGGCTATACCCCACGCGACCCGGGCGCGTGGTTCGGCTGGCGAGGGGCGTACTTGCAGCAGGTCGTGCAACCGGATCCCTGGGGAAATCGTTACGGTGTGAACGTGCAGGCGATGAGGGAGGGGGACTCGTACACGGTGGTGCTCAGTGCCGGACCAAATGGCGTCGCCGAGACGCCATTCGGACTGTATGGGTTGCCGGCGATTGGCGACGACATCGTAGCGGTCGTGTCTTCGATGGGGGCAGGTCATGGACGACCCACTGTTCGATGAGCCGGGCCGACACCCGGGGATCACGCTGGCGTTCGAGCAATTGGAGTTGAACGCGATGAGCGTCGCGAGGCTGCTGGCACGCGGCCGCGGCGGTGACGCCCTCGAGCACGCGCGCCGGGTGTCGCGCCTGGCCGTCGACCTCGCGCTCGTGCTGGAGATTCCGGAGCCGCACGTCTCCGACATCGAGCGCGCGGCGCTGCTGCACGAGGTCGAACAGCCCGTTCTCTACGCCGTCATGCGGGACGTGCCCTTTCTCGCCAGTGCCGCCGCCATCGCGGCTGCGGCTCGCGCCTTGGCCATGGGGATGCTGGCGAGGAGCGGGACTGACGTACGTGCGATGGGTGCGGCCATTGTCGCGGTGGCCGACGCGTACGATGAGCTCGCCGCCGATCCGGCCGCACCCGTGGGACAGGCGATCGACATGTTGGAGCAGCGGGATGAGGCGGCGCTCGACCCCGTCGTGCTCCGGGCGCTGCGGGCGCTGAAGGATCCTCGGTGGAGCTCCACCGTCATCGGCCTCGACGGATATCGCGACCGCTCGCGATTCACCGCTGAGGCGGATCGCCGCGCAGCGTAAAGAAAGATTCCTGCGCGGAGTGTGCGCATCGTGGCACTCGTGTCCTTGACGCCCTGATCGTTGCCGCCTGCGGCCCTGACGCATGCTTGACCGACGAAACGCGGTCGGGCATCATCGCTCTCAACTAGTTGTCGAAGGGCTGGGGCGTGGGTGCACGTTCTGCAGCGGTGATCGGGTTCGTCACGGGATCTGTCGTCGCGGCAGGCACTGCCCTCGTGTATGCGTGGCAGGGCGCCTTTGCCGCGGCACTCACGTTCGGCGGCTCCGTCGCGGCGATCTTCCTCGTGTGGTATTTCGTACAGCACCCGAGAATCGCGCGCTGGCTCGTCCTTGCGCTCGCGCTCGCTGCCGCAGCATGGTTCGTCGGCCTCAGCGTGCTCCCGACGAGTGAGGATGCCGCCTCCGGCCGCTGGAGCCTGGTGCTCGGCGAAGGCGGCCGCTTCCTCCAGGCGCTGACGACCGTCCGCGCGCTCCTCGTCGTCATTGCGATCCTGCTGTTCATCATCGCGCAACGGCTGGCCAGAATCGCCCGGCCGGGGCGTCGCTGAAATCCAGACCCTCGGCTTGACCAACTTGACCAACCTCGACCCGCCGGCCACAATGTACGCATGGCCAAGGTCCTCAACTTGTACGAAGCCAAATCGCGACTCTCGGCTCTGGTCGAGGAGGCGTCGGCCGGTGCTGAGATCATCATTGCGAAAGCCGGCGTCCCCCGCGCTCGCCTGGTGCCGCTGCGGCAGCGCTCCGTACGTCGCCGGCCAGGTGGCTCCGAGGGCCGTATCTGGATTTCTCCCGACTTCGACGCCCCTCTGCCCAAGGAGGTCCTCGATGCATTCGAGGGCACGAGCGACCCCCCTGAGCTGTGGATCCGTTCAAAGCGCGGCGCGAAGGCACGGTGACGCTGCTGCTCGACACGCACGTCTTCTTGTGGTGGCGTGCCAATGATTCGCGTCTCGCCCGAGTCACACGGTCGATTGCCACCGCGCAGACGGTGTGGGTCAGTGCGGCGTCTGCATGGGAGGCAGCCATCAAGCAAAGCAGCGGGCGGTTGCGACTGGAGGACGCGTTCGAGTGGATGGTGGATGACAGCGGCTTCGTCGGCCTTCCTGTAACCTTCGCGCACGCGGCCCAGTTCCTCGCGTTGGCGCGGCATCATGGCGATCCATTCGATCGCATGCTGATTGCGCAGGCGAAAGTCGAAGGCGCAACCATCGTCACGCACGATCCTCGGTTCAAGCCGTACGACGTGTCAGTGATCTGGGTATGAGGCGCGCCATCACAGCCGTCGCGTGTGCGGCATGCGTGACCTCGCTGCTGACCGCCTGCGCGTCGCGTCGCCGGCCGGACCCGTACTACGTGCTCGTCGCGGAGGGACTGTCGGCGCCGACGCTGACCGAGCCGATGCGCGTGATCCCCCGCGGCTTCAACATCTTTCAGCGGACCGAGGCGTGCGCGACGCTCCGGCCGGTGGCCCGGCTCGAAACGCCGTTTCGGACGTTGGGCTTTCGCGTGGGCGAGCGCTTCCCGCTGAGCGCACTCAATGTGGTGGCCGTGAATGCGGCGGACATTGCCGTCCGCGACGTGCCGCTCGCCATCGAAGCCGAAGAGGTATCGCCGCCGGTCGTTCAGCTCCGATCGAACGACCCCGACGTGGCGCAGGGGCGCCTCATTCCGGTCGCGAAGGGACGTTTCCGTATCCGCGTGCGGACCATCTGCGCGCCGCAGCCCGTGGAAACCGTACTGACCGCGCGCGTCGACAACGATACGGAATAGCTACCCGTACGTGGCGTGCGGCTTTAGCCGGACCACGCTAGGCATCGATGATCTCAACGTCGTAGCGGCGGAACTGCGGATCGGCCGTGACGATCGGCAGGCGTACGAGTTGCGCCTGCGCGATCAGGAGCCGGTCGAACGGATCGCGATGATGGCGCGGCAGCGCGCCGGCGCGCAACGCATGCTCGAGGGTCACGACGAGCGGGGCGGTACGGGTACGTCTCAGACGGTGCGCAACGTAATCGGCGGGCGCATCAGGCAATGGGAGCTTCCCGCGGGCGTACTTGATGGCGATTTCCCACGCACTGGCTGCGGAGAGCAGCAGATCCGTGTCGTCAGCTGAAATCAGCGAGTGTGTGCCGGTGGAAAAGCGCTCAGGCGATAGTCCAATCCAGATCCAGCATTGCGTGTCCAGCAGCAGTTTCACTTCTCGACGTCGTCTTCGTCGTCTCCGTAGAGCTCCGCTTCAAAATCAGGCATCGGCGCATCGAAGTCCTCGGGGATTTCAAATAGTCCGCGGTCGAAGCCCATCTCCCGCTTGGCTGGGGCGGGCTCGAACTTCAGCAGCCGCGCCACCGGCTTGCCGCCGCGGGAAATGATGATCTCCTCGCCTCGCTCGACGTCCGCGATCAGTCGCGACAGGTGCGTCTTGGCCTCATGGATGTTGACCGACTTCATACCAGGCATGTTGACTAAGTTCATTAGCTCAGTCAACGATACCTCGTCCTCAACAAACGGCTACAAACTCTGTGGGGTGCAAACCGGGGCCGAACGATCCCACCACCATCAGATTGTGTAGTTCGGCGCCGGTCCTTCGAGTTAACCAACTCATATACAGCAACTTACATCCTCACTTCAGCCGGGCACGTCGCTTGCTCAACCGGGGGCAGCGCGCACGAAACCGGCAGGCCCCAGGGCCCTGGGGCTTGCGCCCACAGCAGGGAGACCAGTCGTGATCGAGCGACACAGTGAACGCGGCATCACCATCATCGAGACCACGGTCATCCTGTCGGTGCTCTTCATCCTGGCAGGCGCCATGTCGCCGATCGTGTCCGAGTCGGTGACGACGGCCCGCGCGGTGAAGGCCAAGAACGACGCCTCGATGATCGCGATGGGGTTGATCAATCTGCAAAAGGACCTTGGCGGCGACGCGCTCGCGTACGGCGGCGCGGGCGTGGCCGGCGCGATGGCCGTCCGGGCCAGCGACGGCCTAGCCATGGCCAGCGCGGGCATGGGCAGCGCGGGCTTTGCCGCCCCCACGCCGATGCGGCTGCCTGGCGTGCTGGCCAGCGCCGGCGATCCGCCGCAGACCGAAGACGCCGGCGACGGCGTCGGCCACGCGTCGATGCTGCCGGTGCTGAATCTGTTCGTCAGATCGGGCGCAGCAAGCTCGGCCGAGGCGACACCCGTCGAGCGGCGGCAGTGGCGTGAGACGCCGGCCGAGTCGCTGGACGATCACCTCCGGACGAATCGCAAGGGATACCGGCTGCGCAGGCCGGGCGAGTACGGCGGTTGGAACGGGCCGTACGTGAGCGCCGAGCTCAAAGGCGATCCGTGGGGCAACCAGTTCCTCGTCAACTCGCAGTGGCTCGACGGCGGCAGCACGGCGGCTGACGGCGAGGGCCGCCCGCGTCGCGCCGTCTTCGTGATCTCCGCGGGCAACAACGGGATCATCGAGACGCCGTTCGAGCAGCCGATCATCGACGCGCGCGCCTACGGCGACGACATCGTCATCCGGATCCAGTGATGCTCGCGAAGGCCACAGTCCAACGCCCCGAGCCGCTGACAGACGAAGCCGGCGTCACCCTGCTCGAGGTCTCGCTGATGCTCATCGTCACGGCTGTCATCGTGTTCGCGCTTGCGCCGACCCTCGTCGCCGTCGTCCGCAACGCGAGGAATACTGCGGCGTCGGACGCGATGACCGATATCCAGACGGCGGTCCTCGCCTTCCAGGACGACATGCAGGTGAAGATCTTCACCTTCGACGCCTCGAACAACTCGAGCCGCATCGTCTACCTGCTCGTCACCGACGGCGATATCCCGCGCGAGGTGAGCGACGCGGCCACGATGGCAACGTGGCAGACGGCAGTCGTCAACTCGTCGACCACGCGGTACGACTTCCTCGAGCGGCACCTCGTCTTGAACGATCTGGTGGGCGCCGCCGCCCCGGCCTACAACGAGCTGGGCAACCCGGAAGCCCCGGCGCGCGGATGGCGCGGGCCGTACCTGAATGCACCGCTCGACCCGGACCCGTGGGGCAACAGGTACATGATCAACTCGCAGTGGCTGGATCCCAACTCGACCAACGATGTGGTGGTCCTGTCCGCCGGCCAGAACGAGATCATCGAGACCGTCTTCGAGGCGACCTCGCTGAGCGCCGGCGGCGACGATTTGATTGTCCTGCTGGAGTCATGACCCGATGAGGCGATGCTGGCGCTCGGCGTACGGGATCACTCTGGTCGAGGCGACGGTCGTGCTGGCGGTGGTGGCCCTGCTCACGGCGGCGGCCGCGCCGAGCGCGGCACGCACAATCCAGCGTGCCCGACTGGTCCGCGTGGTCACCGACGAGGAAGCGATCAAGACCGCCATCGTCAACTTCCTGACCGACATGACCGGGAATTCGCAGGGCCAGAACATAGGTTTCACGATCGAGGGGATCGGGAACCAGAACGGAACCCCCGTCGATATCCTGGTCAGTGACGGCGACATTCCGGCAATCGGCAGCGGCGGCACAGAGTGGGACGATCCGGTCAATAACACCACTGGGCTGGTCGACTTCCTCGAGCGGCATCTGGTGACCAACAACCCGCGCGGAGACGTGGCGAACGACTATTCCACCACCGTCGGCAACAACGGCTACTGGCGTGGGGCGTACCTGAACGGCCCGGTCGATCCTGATCCATGGGGCAACCGCTATGCGGTGAATACGCAGCGGCTGATCACGTCGTCGCGCGACGTCGATGTCATCGTGCTCTCGGCCGGACCGGACGAGGAAATCGACACCGCGTACAACATCAACAGGATCAAGCCAGGTGAGGATGACATCCTCGTCATCGTCCGGCGCGATCCGGGGCGGACGGTGCCATGAGAGGCGAGCGCGGCCGTTCGACTCGCGCGCCCCTCGCGGCCCGCGCTCGCTCAGGCCAGGGCGTCTCGTTGATCGAGGCGACGATCATCCTGACGGTCGGGGCCGTGCTCGTCGCGGCTGCGGCGCCGGCCGCCTCGCGCGCGCTCGACCGGGCACGGCTGAGCCGGGCGCAGTCCGACGTGGACGCGATCGCCACCGCGATCGACAACTTCATCGACGAGCACACGCTCTTTAGGCCGTTCACGTGCACCGGCGCATCGGGCGGCGACGTCGTCGAGGTGCTGGTCAGCGACGGCGACATTCCAGCGCTCGGCTCCGGCGGCGGCGCCAACTGGGATGACGTGACGACGACAACCTGCTCTCCAACGGTCGACGTTGTGTTCATGGAGGGACACCTCGTCACGAACAGCAGCCTCGGCGGCGTCGGTTCGTATTCCACCTCCACAGGCGGTTGGAAAGGCGCCTACATGAACGCGCCGATCGATCCGGATCCATGGGGCAACCGCTACGCCGTCAACGTGGAGTATCTAAAGACCTCGACGTCCAATGACACGTTCGTGATCTCCGCTGGTCCCGATGGCGGGACGAAGGGCTGACGGTGCCATGAAGATCATCGATTACGTCAACACCCAAATCCCAAATCCCAAATCCCAAAGAGCAGTGTCGCCATCATTGTGGGGTTTGGGGTTTGGGGTTTGGGATTTGCGCGCGCAGCGCGGCATGTCGCTCGTCGAGGCATCGATCATCCTGTCGGTCGTCGCCGTGCTGTCGGCCGTGCTGTCGCCGGCCATCAACGGCTACATCGAGCAGGCGCGGCAAGCGCGCACCAGGGAGGACGTCCAGACGATTGCGGAGGCGATCCAGGACTTCATCGAGGACAATGCCGAGCACCAGTTCCTGCGAAACGCCAGCAACGGCAGCGACGACTCGGATCCGCCGACGCGCGCAGACACGAACCGCGTCGACCTGCTCGTGAGCGACGGCGACGTCCCGACCCTGGCCACCGCGGTCTCGACCGAATCGTACTGGACGCAGGCGGTGAACAGCACCACCGTCGACACGCTGGCGAACCATCTGATCGACAATGCGCCACTGTCGTCGGACGGGACATCGCAGGGCACGACCCGTTACCGGCATCCGACCGATGTCTCCGTGGCCTCGCCCGGCGGCAACAACATCGACTTTGCGCGCACTGACTCGAGCGGTTCCAATGCCCCGTACGCGTGGCGCGGCCCGTACCTGCGCAGCCCGGCCGATCCGGATCCGTGGGGGAACCGCTACACGGTCAACGTGGCGTTCCTGGATCCGTCGCCAACGGACACGGTCAGCAACATCACCTCGGGATGGTCGGCCTCGGACTACTATCGCCTCGACGTGTTCGTGCTCTCGGCCGGCGCCGACGAGGAAATCGACACGAAGTCGGCCCAGGACGGGGCCGTGCCGGGCGACGACGATTTCATCTACCTGGTGAGCTCGCATGCGAAGTAAGGACTCTCGGCTTTGGGCGTTGGGCGTTGGGCTTAGAGAGTTCCGTACGGAGGGCGGCATGTCGCTCGTCGAAGCGACCGTCGTGCTCGCCGTGATCTCCGCGCTGACGGCCGTGCTGGCGCCGTCCATCCGCGATTACATCGACGCGTCGCGTCAGGCCCGCGCACAAGAGGATGTCGCCGTGCTGGCGGCGGCGATGAGCCGGATGCTGACCGATATCGGCGAAACGTTCTTCCTGCGCGACGGCAACGGCACGACGACGACCGACCCGCCCTCCCGTGGCTCCACCAATCGCGTCAACCTGCTGGTCGGCAACGGGATGATTCCGACGATTGAGACCTCAGTCGACCGCGCGCCTGGCAACACGGATTGGGACGACACGCTCGATACGCCCGGGGCCAGCGCCGACGTGTGGTCGTTCTACGACCAGCTCGTGGCCAACCAACCGGCGTACCGGAGCGCAGCCGAGATGAACGTGGCCGCCCAGTTCGACCCGGACGGGGGCGACGAGGGGAACAGCGAGTTCTACTGGCGCGGCGCGTACCTGACGCCCATCGTCGGCCCCGATCCGTGGGGCTATCGGTACATGGCAAACGTCGAGTTCCTCGGGCACCCATCCGGGAGCAGCCCGAGCGAGAACGACGTGGTGGTCCTGTCTGCGGGTCCGAATGCCCGCGTCGACACCGCGTTTGCGGCGACGACGCCGACGCTCGCCACCGACAGTTTCGACGACATCCATGCGCTCGTGTCTGGGGGGACCCGATAGTTCTGCATTCTCTGTGGGTCCCGGCGCGGCCCACACCCCGCACTTTGTAGCATTCCCCCGAGTGGCCCGAAGCGGATCGACCCTCGCAAGCGGCTGATTGAAAACGACTTGATGGGTCCGCGGTCCCATCCGGGATCGAAAGTTGCTGAGCCGTGGTCACTACAGGTTGCCACGGTGGTCTGGTTTCTCCCGACACACATAAAGGCGCAGCTCCGGAAACGCGAGGGCATGTCCCTCGTCGAGGCGACCATCATCCTGATGGTGCTCGCCGTGCTGACGGCGGTGCTCGCGCCGGCCGTCAACCAGTACGTGGACGATGCCCGGGAGGCGAAGGCGAAGGAGGATGTCGAAGCGATCGGCACAGCGGTCGCCCGGCTCCTGAGGGATGCCGGGATGCCCTGCTTGGTTTACGCGGGGAACACCACCTGCGAAAAGTCGTCGCGGGCGGATCTGCTCGTCGGCGATGGCAACAAGCCAATCGCCGGCGCAAACATCAACACGGCGGTGACGAACACCTCGAACATGCACGCGGCCGTCGGCTGGTCAAGCGATTTGGCGGCTCCGTCGCTCAACGCAAACGTGGCGTCAATGTACGGCACCTTTGTCCAAAACCGTCCTTTCGAGCAAGGGAACAACGAGCTGTATGTGCACCCTGGGCAGACCACCAACCTAGTGCCAAGCACTTCCATCGACCCTGCCGTGCCGAACTCACTTGGCGCGTTCGGCCACGGGTGGCGCGGCGCGTACCTGAGTGGAATCGTCGAACCGGACCCGTGGGGCTATCGCTACATGGTCAATTCCGTGTACCTCGGTGCGGCGCGCGATGCCACGACCTCGGGCGAAGGCCGCGCGGGCACCGGGTGGTCCTTCGACACGTTTGTCGTGTCCGCCGGCCGCAACAACACCGTGGAAACCGACTTCGAATCGACGAATCTCAAAGGTACCTCGCTCGCGACGGGCGGCAGCGTGGGCAACGACGACCTGCTGTACGTCATCTCCGGGTTCGGAAAGTAGCGCATGCACATCTCCGGACCCAGCGACCGCGGCATGTCGCTCGTCGAGGCGACGATCATCCTGATGGTGCTTGCCCTGCTGACAGCGGTGCTCGCGCCAGCGATCAATCAGTACGTCGACGATGCGCGGGAGGCCAAGGCGAAGGAGGACGTTGAGGCCATCGGCGTCGCTATCGCACGCCTCCTAAGGGATACCGGCAATCCGTTTCTGCTCGTTGTGAAGAGTGGTGCGGGAAACCAATTCACGAAGCCGTTCCGCGTGGACCTGCTGCTGAGCAATGGCAACAAACCGACGGCAGGCGCGAACGTCAACACCGCCACGACGAACACATCGAACATCGTTGGCTCGTCTTTGCCGCTCGGCTGGTCCAGCGATCTCAACGGCAACACCATCGCATCGATGTACGACCATCTCGTGATGAACGAGGGGCTGAGCGATGCCGATGATGGCTACCGGCATCCAGCCGACGCGCTCGACACGGCGGATCCTTCCGTCCCGCAGTCACTCGGTGCGTTCGGACACGGCTGGCGCGGCGCGTATGTGAACGGTATCCCGGGGCCCGATCCCTGGGGCTACCGGTACATGGTGAATTCGGTATACCTCGGTGCCGCGACTGACGCGACGACCTCGGGTGAAGGCCGGGCGGGAACCGGATGGTCGTTCGATACGTTCGTTGTGTCTGCCGGCCGCAACAACACCGCCGAAACCGACTTCGAATCGACGAACCTCAAGGGCACCTCGCTGGCGACGGGCGGCAGCGTGGGTAACGACGATCTGATCTACGTCATCTCCGGGTTCGGAAAGTAAATGGTGCCGTGAAAGCCCGTTACCTGGGCGGCAGGATGCGTAACCGTTTGCGTCCGCCGAGGCGGTAGGTCTCGAAGTCGTCGTGGTCGATTGTGAAGACAGTGGAGAGCGATTCGCGCTGCGCCAGGTGCACGAGCGTGGCGTCCGCGAAATCCATCGGACGGTCGTGATACTTGCGCATGAGGGTCTCGATGTCAGGTAGATCCCGGTCCGAAATTGGAAGGACCGTCACAGCCCCCGAGCGGACGAAAGCCCAGGCGAGCTCCACGTCGCGCGGGTTATCGCCGAGCAGATGAAAGAGCTCGGTCAGTACGGCACTCGATGTCGGCAGCGGTAACCGGAGCTGCCCGAAGGCCTCGCAGCACCGTTCATGCCACGGATCGCGGCGATCAAGGCACGCCAAGAGGGCCCCAGTGTCGGCGAGCGCCCTAACGTGCATGGGCGCGCCGTCGCTTCAGTCGTGCCCTGACGAGCTGACGGATTCGTTCGCTCCGGGCGCCACCGCCGGAAATGCACCCGAGCAAGCGCGCTGCCCGAGCGTGGAGGCGGCGCTGATTGTCCATGTCCGACTCGCTCGCGCGGCCAGGGGCATCGAGACGTTCAGCGACGATCTCGTCCAATAGTTGGGCCACGCTTCGATTTGTGTCCCGCGCCGCCTCTTCGAGGCTGGCTTTCGTCACAGACGAAAGCCGCCACGTGTACACCTCCGTCTTTCGGGCCATGTACTACAGCGTAGTGCAACAGCTCGCGGGAATCAACGGACGTGACGGATGCGACATCCGGCTCCCCACCGCATCGGACCGGTCACGACGCACAGGACGTCGCCCGTCGCCCTGCCCGCGCCATGCCGTCTCGTGACTTCAACTGTCTCCGGCGTGACGAGAGGTCTGAGCGATCTCACACGCCCCATTTTCTGTCGGGGGTTTTCCTAAGCGAGGTCAGACGATTTGTCGCATCGTCCCGCCGGCGGCGCCCCCAACAATCGGACCAGCCAGTTAACAGCCCCGAGTCATTGTCTGCCCATATCTCATCATTTTGTGTAGGTCATACAGCATCGAGGTCCCCGCCGATTGAAGCCTCTTGCCGGCCCTGGGTTGATAGACTCCTTGTAAGTAATTGACAATAAGTTACTTATTAGATAGACCTCAGCGGGCATGGCAGTTGCTCTTGGACGGCCAGGGTTCCGTATCACTCGGAACACAGGTACCCACAGACCGAGCACGTGGACCGATCTCGACGCAGCGAGTTCCTGGAGCCCCTGCCGGGATTCCTGGAGGCGCGCAGCCGTTTTGTGGAGGAGATGATGAAGGTCGACTTTTCGGGGCAGAAGGGCATGTCGCTCGTCGAGGCCACCATCATCCTGATGGTCCTCGCCGTGCTGACCGGGGTCCTCGCGCCTACAATCAACCAGTACGTGGACGATGCGCGAGACGCGGCGGCGAAGGAGGACGTGGAGGCGATTGGCACGGCGATCGCGCGCCTGCTCCGGGATACGGGCGATCCGTTCCTGCTGGTCGACGGTGATGCCACGCTGGCGGACCGTTTCAAGAAAGCCAATCGCGTCGACCTCCTCATCGGCAACGGGATGGAAGCCACGGCCGGCGCGAACGTCAACACGGCCACAACGAACACCGCCAACATGACGGGCGCCGTGGGCTGGGCGACTGACCTTGCCGCGGCCTCTGTAAACACAGCGTCGATGTACGACCAGCTCGTGAGCAACGACGCCACCTACGTCGCCCCGACAACCGCCATGGACACCGTCGATCCCGCGGTGCCGAACTCGCTCGGCGCGTTTGGGCACGGGTGGCGGGGGGCATACCTCAGCGGGATCATCAAGCCCGACCCGTGGGGCTACCGGTACATGGTCAACTCCGTGTATCTCGGCGCCGCCAGTGACGCGACCACTGCGGGTGAGGGCCGGGCCGGGACCGGCTGGTCGTTCGACACGTTCGTGATCTCAGGGGGCCGCAACAACGTGATTGAGGTCGACTTCGAGGCGACCACGCTAAAGGGCACGTCATTCGCCACGGGCAGCAGCGTTGGCAATGACGACATCGTGTCTGTGATCTCCGGCTTCGGCAGGTAAGGGCGACCTCGAGCGCGAGCGCCCCGGCAGTCCTCCTGCCCCGGGGCTTGCGCGACGACCGGATTCGACGAGTGTTCCCCCTTTAGGTTCTTGGACTGGAGACCGCAGATGCCGTGCATGACCGGGGAGCCTCGGCGGGAGCGAGCCTGCAGACGGGTCGACAGTCGCGGGTTCACGCTCATCGAGCTCACCGTGGTCCTCGCCGTCATCGTGACGCTGGCGCTCATCTTGACGCCCTCGATCACGAACTTCATCACCGATTCGCGCGTGGCGCGGACGAGAAGCGACACGCAGACGGTCGCCGCCGCCATCGTCCAGTTCTACAAGGACAACGGGTTCTTCCCTCAGTGGTCGCTGGCCAGCAACGGTGGGCCAGGCACGGCACAGAACAAGGTCGATCTGTTGGTCAGTGAAGGAAACGTCCCGGTCGTGGCGAGCCCCAACACGTGGACGACTGGGATGAGCGACCCGCTCGAGGATCAGCTCGTCAACAACGCGCCGAACTACACCATGCGGACGGCCACCGCGAACTTTGGCTGGAACGGCCCGTACGTGTCCACCGACATCGGCGCCGACGCCTGGAACAACCGGTATGCGGTGAACGTCGGGTTGATCGACGTGACTCAAGGCACGAAAGATGGCAGCGGCGCCACCAAGAACGCGGTCTGGGTGCTGTCGTCCGGTCCGAACGGCCAGATTGAGACCGCCTACCAGCAGGCGATCACAGCCGCGGTCCTCGGCGGCGACGACATCGCGGTGCGGGTGCAGTAGCACCAGGGCGATGTGGCGCCGACCGAGGTCCTACAGAACGGGTAGATTTCCGGCTTTGGGCCAACACATCGTGGAGCCCACACTAAGCTGCTGAGCTATTAGCGGTTAGCCAATGCGTTACCGGGCGGCATCGGCGCGGCCCCTTCACTACGTGTGGCGTTGCTCCCTTCATTTTCAGTGGGTCACACGTGAACCGGCGGCCAAGACTCCTCATAAGCAGCCTTCCAATCAGACATTTCGCAGCGTTTTCCTCTCGCGGGTTCTCCGCGGCTCGCTTTCGCGGAACGATTTTTGCGGCACGGAAATTGGCTTTGGGCGTGATGGGAGCATCGCAAACTGCTCGAGCAAGGGACGAACTCGTGACCCAAGCTCAAGACGCTGAGGCCCGCACCAGCGCTGCGACCGAACGGAGCCGGCGCGCCGGGCGGCTGGCGAAGTCGAGATACCGAGCTCGAGTGAGCAACAGTCAGTCAAACTGATCATGAGGCGCCAACTCGCGCGAACCGCGCCATCGGAGTTGACGTTCGCGCCATCGAAGACGCGAGAGCCGGCGGCGATGCCGAGAGGCTTCTTGAACTCGGATCCCGGCACGCGTAGGATGGTGGCGTTGCTCAGCTTGTCGACGCCACGTGACGCGCGACGCGAGCGTGGCCGTGGTGGCTTCACGCTGATCGAGCTGACGGTCGTCCTCGCTGTCATCGTCACGCTCGCGCTCGTGCTCACGCCGTCGATCATCAATTTCATCAACGACTCGCGTGTCGCGCGTGCGCGCACCGATACGCAGACGATCGGCGCGGCGATCATTCAGTTCTATCGTGACAACGGGTTCTTTCCACAGTGGAGCGCCTCGAACAACGGCGGGCCGGGGACCAGTGCCAACAAGGTCGACCTGCTCGTCGGTCCCGGCAACATTCCGGCCGTGGCGGCGCCGAACCTGTGGACGACGGGCACGAGCGACGGGCTCGAAGACCAGCTCGTGACCAATGCGCCGGCGTATACGATGAGAACGTCGACCTCGGCGTTCGGCTGGAACGGCCCGTACGTGTCGAACGTGATCAACCCTGACCCGTGGAACAACCGCTACATGGTGAACGTCGGGCTGCTCGACACGACCCAGGGGACCCAGGCCGCCGGCGGCGGCACCAAGAACGCAGTCTGGGCGATTACAGCCGGCCCCAACGGCACTATCGAAACCGCCTACAGCCAGTCGATCACGGTTGCCGTGGCCGGCGGCGACGACATCGGCCTGCGTCTGCAGTAGCAGGCCTCAGGGGCCCAGGCCTCGGGCCTCAGATGCGATCATCCAGGCGTGGATCCGGAACAGGTCAGATCTGTCGCGCAAGAGCATGGGATACGTTTGCTGCTGCAGTTCGGTTCGACGGTCTCCGGACACGCCCGGCCCGACAGCGACCTCGATCTCGCGGAGTACAACGACCTGGATGCCGCGAAGGTGTTTGACGCGGTCCAGGCGGCCGCACGCGACATCCCGTACTATGTCGAGCGAACGAACGCGTACGTCAGTAGCTGCCCGGGCTGAGCAACAAAAAACCCCAGGACACTGCCTGGGGTTCATACGTCGGCTTGAATCGTCTTTTGCTCTCGCCTGCCGCTCAGGGCGCGTGCTCGCGCGTCGCGCCCGCACGCGCCAGGATCCAGGCTGCGGCCTCCCCCAGCGACGACACCGTCACGTCAGGGTCGCACGGGGGCGCATCGAGGTAGCCGCGATCGACCAGGACCGTCGTACAGCCCGCGCGGCGACCGGCCTCGATATCACGCCACCGGTCGCCGATCATGAAGCTGCGAGCGAGATCGATCGCCGCATCGGCCAGCAGCATACCCGGCTGGGGCTTCCGGCAGCCGCACTCGCCGTCGTCGTGGTAGCAGACGCGGATCTCGTCGAGCGGCACCTGACCCCGCAGCCACGCGTGAATCGCCTCGACACCCGCCCTGGTCTGGATGCCCCGTGCGACTTCGGGCTGATTCGTGACGACCACGAGGCGGAAGCCGGCGCGCCGGAGCGCCGGCAGCGCGTCGTGCACGTCGGGATAGAGGTCGCACTCGTTGGGCGTAGCGGGACACATCAGGCATCCGTGCCGGAGGACCGGGCGGTTGAGAACGCCGTCTCGATCGAGAAATACCGCCCTGAGACCGGACGCCACGTCTAGAAGAACCGTTCGGGGACGACGATCGTATCGCCCGGCTGCACGGCGTCGTTCAGGCGCACCTTCACGTCGACCTTCTTCGCACCCTCGAGCCTGACGATCCGGATGCGCCCGGTCGCGCCACGGTCCGTCACACCGCCGGCGAGCGACAGCGCCTGCAGCACGGTGGTGCCCTTCTGCAGCGGATAGGCGCCCGGGGTTCTCACCTGCCCGAACACGTACACGAGCTCGGCCCTTGGCAGATAGATCGTGTCGTTGTCCTGCAACGCCACGTTGCGGGCGAGCCCGCCGCTCTGCAGGTCCTTGATGTCGACGCGGATGATCTCGGCCGCCTCGGCCGCATCCGGCAGCAACGGCTCGTCCCGGTGGTTGCCCGGCTGGGGCCGCACGATGACTGCCTCTCCGCTCGCCGCGGGCGTCGCCGATCCCGCGCGCGCCAGCGCTTCGATGAGCGTCATATGGCCGTCCAGCGTGTACGCGCCTGGATTACGCACCTCCCCCACCACGTAGATCCGCTGGCTGCGGTACTGATCCACCGTCACGTTCACCTGCGGGTTACGCAGGAAGCCGTCCGCGAGCCGTGTCGTCAGCAGCTCCTCGATCGTGCGCAGCGTCAGACCGCCGACCTCCACGCGGCCGACGAGCGGGAACGTGAAGCTCCCGTCCGCATCGACGGTGAATTTGCCCGACAGGTTCGGCTGGTCCCAAACGGCGACGGCGAGCACGTCTTGCGGTCCAACGATGTAGTTGGCGACCTGCGCCGCACGCGAGACCGCGGCCCCGTCTATGAGCCAGGCGGCAAGCGTGACACACAGCAAATGTTTAGCGCCCATAGGTCATCGACACTCCCATCTTGTACCCGCGGTACTCGCGGCCCGGCACGCCCGACGCCCGCTGTTCACGATCGACGTCGAACGCGACGCGCACCGACGCGCCGAGCCGGTACCCGATGCCGCCGCCGTGCAGCAGGTGGTGCTCGACGCGGCCCGATCCGCCGTGTGCGGCGCGATAGTCGAGCTGATGGCGGCCGATCCGGCCCTGGAGGTCCCAGTGTGACGACAGCCGGGGCGTCACAGTCAGCTGGCCGCCGGTGAGCACGTAATACGGACTGGCGACGTCGAAGGAGTAGTTGATCTCGCGCTGGCCGACCACGTCGAACCGCGTCCGGCCGAGCAGCGTATAGGCGGCGTCGGCCCAGGCGACCAGGCCCGTGTAGTCGGGCACGTTGTCGCGCAGATCGAATCGCTGGTAGCCAACGCGGACGCTCCCGGAAATGAGCGCGAACGGCTCGAGATCGAATCCGGCGAGCAGGCGTGCGGCATCCGCGTCACGTGCGGGCGCGTGGACGAACCGGTCCCGGATCTGCTGCCCCTCGAGCTTGAACGTCGTCAGCGACGTGAGCCGCTGCGAGAGCCCGATGGCCATCGACTCGCCACGACGGTTCAGGACCTCGTACAGGCTCGTGCCGAGGAACATGGCGTCCGCGTCGTAGGCGTGGTCGGTGCGCTGCACCGACAGCGTGATGTCCGTGTTGGGCCGCAGGCGCAGATCGACGCCCGCGCCGGTCTGCCGCTCGACGCGCCGCGAACGAGCGTCGATTTCATATCCGACGCGCTGCCGGCCGCTCGTCCACTGCCCGGCGACCCAGGGCGTCAGGCGGTTGGCGCGGATTTCGTACCGTCCGCCGATCGTGCCGTCCAGGCTCCGCTCGCTGGCGTACCGCTGGAAGTAGACCATATCGCTGCGGCCTTCCAGCGTGAGTCGGGTGCGCCCCGCCCGCAGCCATGCGGTCGCGCCGGGCGAGACGGTGAAGGTCACATCCCGCTCCGGACGTTCCTCCGAGCGGAACACGTTCGAATCGATGCCGATATTGCTCACGGCAATCGCCGGCGTGACACCCAGCGGGCCGATCTGGATGCGCGCGGTCTCGACCGGATCGTCTCCGCGCTGCTGCGCGCCAGCCGGCCGCCCCGCGGTCACCACGCACGTCAGCGAGAGACACAGGAGCAGTCGCGGATGAAGTCTCATAGCGTGGCACACTCGGTTGAGAAGTGGGCGACCGCGTCGACCACGTACTCTTGTTCGTTATCGGTCAGTTCGGGGTACATCGGCAGCGCGAGGGTGGTGCGCGCCGCGTCCTCGGCGCGCGGGAAATCGCCCGGTCCGTATCCGAGCGGCGCGAAACATTCCTGCAGGTGAAGCGGGACCGGATAGTAGACGGCGGTTTCAACGCCGCGCGCGGCGAGATGGGCGCGGAGCGCGTCCCGCTGGTCCGTGCGCACGACGTACTGGTGATAGACGTGCCGGCGGCGGCACGGCTCGACCGGTAGCGCGATCGCACTCGACAGGCCCGACGCCTCGAACAGGCGCGTGTACCGCTGCGCGCGCTCGCGGCGCCGCGACGTCCACGCGGAGAGGTACGGCAGCTTGGCGTGCAGAACCGCCGCCTGCAGCGCGTCGAGTCGGAAGTTTCCGCCGACGAGCTGGTGGTGGTACTTCGTCTCCGCGCCGTGCGTACGCAGGAGCCGGATGCGCCGCGCGAGCGCCGGGTCGTCGGTCGTCACCAGGCCGGCATCGCCGAACGCGCCGAGATTCTTGCTCGGGAAGAACGAGAAGCATCCGATGTCGCCGAGGCGGCCGGCCGGCCGGCCAGCGTACGTGGCGTCGATGGCCTGGGCGGCGTCTTCGATCACCGGCACGCCGGCCGCGCGCGCCGCGGCCAGGATCGGATCCATGTCGGCGCACAGCCCGAACAGGTGGACGGCAATGATGGCCCGCGTGCGGCGCGTGATCGCCGCGCCGACGGCAGCGGGATCGAGGTTATAGGAGTCGTCCACGTCCACGAACACCGGCCGGGCGCCGAGGCGGGCGATGGCGCCGGCGGTGGCGAAGAACGAAAACGCCGTCGTGATGACTTCGTCGCCGGGCCCGGCCTCGAGCGCCATCAGCGCCAGCAGCAGCGCATCGGACCCGGACGAGACGCCAATCGCGGCATTCACACCGAGCCTCGCGGAGAGCGCCTGCTCGAACTGCTCCACTTCGGCGCCGAGGATGAACTGCTGGCGATCGCAGACGCGGACAATGGCTTCGAGCACTTCCGGCCGAACCTGTGCGTACTGGCGGGTCAGGTCAACGAGCGGTACGCGCATGTGCTCCATGAATCAGCACCGGTCGGCGGCGCTTCACGCGGACTGGCGCGCGGTGCAGTGCGACGGCGAGCAGGACGGACAATAGCAGCGCGTTCGCGGGCACGTGCAGGCTGAAATCGACCGCCGCCTGCAGCGCGATGGCCAGCAGGCCCGTCACCGCTCCAAAACGGATCCACCGCCGGACGCCATCGGGGCGGTCGGCACGAAAGCGTCGCCGGATCGTGGCGAACGCGAAGCCGACGAGCACCAGCACGGGTACCACGACGAGCACGCCGCCCTCCGACGCGAGCTGCAGGTATTCGTTGTGCGCTTCGGTGAACTGCCAGGGGCGATCCGGCTCGGTCGCGAGGGTGACGACGCCGAAGGTGTTGAGGCCGGTGCCAGTGGGCCAGAACCGCCCGATTCGGTCGAGCGCCACATCCCAGATCTCGACACGCGCCTCGAGTGACGACGCGCCGCCCGCGAAGCGGCGGAACACGGGATCGGTGCCTGCCTGCACGAGCGCGACGAGCAGCATCGTCGCCAGACCCGTCACGGCCAGCGTGCGCGCGGCGCCGCCTGTTCTCGTGAGGAGCACGGCCCCAAAGGTGGCGGCGACCGCCAGCAGCCCGATGATGCCCGACCGGGAAAGCGTCAGGACCAGCGACAGCGCCATCAGCACGGCAGCCGCGAGCAGCACCATCGCGCCGCCGGCCGCCGGCGAGCCGAGCCAGAGGAGCCGCTCGCGCGTCGTGCGCGCTCGGTGACGCATGCCGCCGGCGCAGCGGGCGGCAAACCAGCCGAGCACGACGGGCAGCGCCATGATCATCCAGCCGGCAAAGTGATTGCGGTTGAGGAACGGGCCGAACGGGTCTGGCGGATGCCATCCCGAGGGTTCCCAGACCCACAACACGCGGCCGTTGAAGGTGGCGCGCTGCGCGAGACCGACGGACGCCAGCAGCGCGCCGGTCCCCACGATCCCACCGGCCACCAGGCGGACCGCGGTGGCGCTGCGGGAGAGCACCACCGACAGACCCGCGACGAGCAGGGCAAAGGCGCTGTAGAACGCGAGCGCGAGCGCCGTCGAGGTCGGATGCACCGAGAGCGCGTGGGCTCCCCCGCGCGCGGCATAGGCGGCATCGATGTCCTCGAGGAGGCGGTGCGTCGTGGGGACGGCCCTCTCGAGCACTCCACTGGGGAGTGGGACGAGCTGGGCGCCGATGGCCACCCCGACCGCCACGAACGCGACGCCCAGGGACAGGGGGAATGCGCGTCCACGCCCGAGACGCAGGCCTGCCGCGCCAACAGCGACCGCCGCAGCGAGCAGCGGGAGGTACGCCCACGGATAGACGGCCCCGAAGCAGAATGCCGATGCGGCGAGGAGCACGGCAATTACGCCCGCGGTGACGCGTTCACGCAAAGCGCACCTTCTTCGCCGCCAGGACGTGCGGGGCGGTGGGCACCGGCGCAGGCGTCGTCGGCGCCTCACCGATCTCGGGCGGCTCGTACTCGGGCACGACCCGTTTCAGCAGCGCGAGAACTCCCGCGGCGTCGTCCGCGGCGGCGGCGGCTTCGAGCTCGCGGACGCGGGCGGCCAGCGATCGCACATCCGGCCCGCGCGCCGGCATGACCTCGAGGACGTGGTCGACGGCCGACCGGCGCACCGTCTCATCCTCGGTGACGAGCTCCTCGAACAGCTTCTCCCCCGGACGCAGGCCCACGAAGTCGACACGGATCTCCTCGTCGGGCACGAAGCCGCACAGACGGATGAGGGTCCGCGCCATGTCGGCGACGCGGATCTGCTCGCCCATATCCAGCACGTAAGTGCTGCCGTGCTCGCCCACGGCGGCCGCCTGCAGCACCAGATGGACGGCCTCGGGGATGAGCATGAAATAGCGCGTCACGTCGGGGTGGGTGACCGTCAGCGGCCCGCCCGCGCGAATCTGCTCCAGGAAGCGCGGCACGACACTCCCATTGCTGGCCAGCACGTTGCCGAAGCGAACCGTGAGGTACGACGTGCCATTCGCGCGCTGCGCGCGCACCATCAGCTCCGCGACGCGCTTGGTCGCGCCCATCACGCTCGTCGGATTGACCGCCTTGTCCGTGGAGATCAGCACGAACGTCCCGACATCGTGG
Organism: Acidobacteriota bacterium; assembly: GCA_016184455.1. GTDB lineage: Bacteria > Acidobacteriota > Vicinamibacteria > Vicinamibacterales > UBA2999 > MELF01. The sequence goes on along the minus strand of JACPCS010000112.1, from coordinate 48,654 downwards.
CGCCTGGCCGCGTCGACGAGCGTGCGCGTGCCGCCGACGTTGTTCTTGACCGCCTCGCACGGGTTGTCTTCCATCATCGGCACGTGTTTGTGCGCGGCGGCATGGAACACGAGCTCCGGACGGTGCTCGGCGAACACGGCATCGACGCGCTTCTGGTCGGTGATGTCGCCGACGACGGGCCGCACCGAGCGAAGGCCCTGATCGGCGAGGCTGCTCGCAATCTCGTAGAGCGCGTTCTCGTGCCGCTCGAAGAGCACGAGCACCTCCGGCTCGAGCAGGGCAATCTGGCGGCACAGCTCGGAGCCGATCGAGCCGCCCGCGCCGGTGACCAGGATGCGGCGACCGCGGATCAGCTCCTTGACGAGCAGCGGCTGCGGCACGATCGGCGCCCTGCTCAGCAGATCCTCGATCTGCAGCTTCCGGATCTGGCCGACCGCCACTTTGCCGTCGATAATCTCGCGCGCGCCCGGCGTGGTGGTGATGAGCAGCTTGAACGGCCGCAGTGCCTCGACGAAGGCGCGAACGGCGGCCGGCCCGGCGCCTGGCATCGCAATGAGCGCCTCCTCCGGGGCGTACCGCTCCACGATCCACGGCAGGTCCTTCCGCGTGCCGAGGACCGGCGCGCCATGGATCCGCTGGCCGAGCTTCCGCCGGTCGTCGTCGACGAAGCCGACCGGGAGGTAGCCCGAATGCTCCCGCATCTCCCGCGCGAGCATCGCGCCGGCGTCGCCCGCGCCGCAGATCAACACCCGGCGGTGCCGCCGGAAGCCCCACAGCTCGCGGGAGACGCGGCCGATGGCCCGAACGCCGCACATCATGAAGATCAGGAGCAGCGCCTCGATGATGAAGACCGATCGCGGGTAGCGCTCGTTGCCGAGAATCCCGTGCACGAGCACGAAGAACGCGGTCGAGCTCGCCACCACCGCGAGCACGGTGTTGCGCAGGTCCCACCAGCCCGTGTATCGCCACACGCCCTCATAGAGCCGGAACGGCAGCAGCGTCACCACGCGCACCAGCAGCAGCGCCGGCACGAGATTGAGCCGCAGCGCGGTCTGGTCCACGGGAACCTGGCCGTCGAAGCGCAGCCAGAACGCGACGGAATTCGCAGACGCCGCCAGCAGAATGTGCAGCAGCACATTGCCGATGCGCCGGTATTGGATTGCGGCCTCGGCGAGGCCGCAAGCGAGCCTCTGGGCGGTCGTCATCCTGATCGCGCGGTCCTCATCCGCACGGAGGCGCATGCCTCCGCTTCATCCGCCGGCATCCGATAGAGCCCCGCGAGTGCCAGCAGCGTCAGACCGAGAATCTTCAGGTCGACGCCGAGGCTTCGCTCGCGCACGTATCGCACGCGCAGCCGGTTCTTGATCGGCTCCACCTCGCGGCGGTACCGCTCGTCGACGTTCTCGTCGCCCAGCAGCTCGTCGAGATTGATGAACCGAATCGAAGCGAAATCGGTGAGACCCGGCCGGACGTCGAAGATGACGCGCTCCTCCGCCGTGTGCAGCCGGGTGTACTCCTCGACCTGGGGTCGCGGCCCCACGACGCTCATCTCGCCGCGGAGGATGTTGAGGAGCTGCGGCAGCTCGTCGAGCTTGTAGCGCCGCAGCACGGCGCCGACGCGGGTCAGCCGCGGATCGTGGTGCGCGGTCGAGGGGCCGCCCAGCCGCTCGGCCTGGTCGACCATCGTCCGGAACTTGAAGATGCGGAACGGCTTCATGCCCCGCCCCGTGCGCACCCCCCGATAAAAGATGGGGCCGGGAGAATCGAGCTTGATGAGGAGCGCGATCGCGACGCCGAACGGTAGGGCGAGCGGCAGCGCCATCGTGCTGAGCGCGAGATCGAAGAGCCGTTTCACGATCAACCTATGTGTCCGGCTCTACTCGGGCGTGTGTCGACTTCAATGACGGCGCCGAACGCCCGCCACCCTGTATCGTCCCAGACGTTCGGCGGCAGCGCGGCGACGCGTACGTTCGAGCAGCCGTGCTGCAGAAACAGCGCCCGATAGTCGTGAATCCAGTGTGCGAAGTGGTATCGCGATGCCTGGGGCTCCGACGCTCGCGTGGGCGTGTGCCACTCGATGAGCACGGCGCCGCGTCGTGCGACACGCACGATCTCGGCGATTGCGTTGGAGATTCGATCCGGTCCGACGTACATGAGGACGGCATCCGTGACGACAACGTCCACGCTGTCGTTCGGGAACGGCGACAGCGCCGATGCGGTGGCGAGGTACAGTCGTGCCGGCCATTCCATGCCGCGCAGCGCGTCGGCCGCGAATCGCAGCGCACGAGCGTTGACATCCACGCCGTGGAGCCGCACGCCTGGGAATCGCTCGGCGAGACGAAGCAGATTCGGACCGCCACCACAGCCGACCTCGAGCACATTGGTGAACGGGGCCAGTGCGGCCACTCGGTCGATCAGCAGATCGCGATGCGGATGACCCTGGGAGTGGGCGCTCGCTGTGATCTCGTCACGGCGAAAGCAGGTGCCCCGCATGCGCCAGCGCCACACCTGCAGCTTCGTGCCGAGCAGGCGCCGCTCCAGCGCACCGCACCCGGCGTAGTACCCGTGCTGCAGCCGCGTGTAGGCCCAATGCGATTTCCGGAGGACGCGTTTCAACATGTCAGAAGCCGTCGCGATCAGCTGGCCGCCGCGGCCGCCACGGCGGTGACTTGGGCGCCGAGGCGTTCGACGAGATCTGCGTACGCGGAGTAAATGTGGCAGGCCTGGAACCGATGTTCGAACAACTCGCGGCTGCGGGCCGCCATTCGCGCGCGTTCGGTCGGGGCCGACAGCATGGCCTCCACCGCCGCACGGAGCGACGTGACATCACCAGCCCTATAGAGATAGCCGACACCGTGGCTCCTGATCAGGTCGCCCGTTTCGCCCCGCAAGGAGGTAAGCAGCGGTAACCCGGCCGCCAGGTATTCACACACCTTGTTTCCGAGCGCCTGCGGCACGCTCAGCAACGGGGCGAGTCCGACGGACGCGGCGGCCAGCAGGTGACCACGATCGGTTCGGTTCAGCCACCCCGTCACGGTCAGATTGCGCAGCCGCGCCGCCCGCCGGCGCAACCCCGCGAGCTGCTGGCCGTCGCCCGCCAGCACGAAATGCGCCTCTTCGACGCCGCGCCGATCGAGATCCTCGGCGACGTCGGCGACGAGCCCCAGTTGATACGAGTGACCGAAGGTGCCGACATAGATGAAGACGACCTTGTCGCGAATCCGGGTCAGCACGTCGCGCACGGCGGCGGTTGGCGCACCTACCGGCCGAATTGGCTCCGCGCCGAGAGCGAACACCGCGTCGGCAGACGACCGCTGCCGTCCAGCCAGGTCGAGGCCCCACTGCAGGCATCCCGGCGTGATGGCGGCGATGGCCGTCGCGCCGCGCAGCGCCGCGGCCGCGCGCCGGTACTCGTACGCGAGCAGCCGCCGGGCGACGGACTGCAGCAGCGGCGGGCACTTGTCGACCAGCGACTCGGGCCACGGGTCCCGGACGTCGACGACGAGGGGCACCTTCGACGCCTCACAGTAGCGGGCCGCGTGGTACGCCAGGTCGATCGTCGGCAGCGCCGCGACCACAACGTCCGGCCGCGGTACCGACCGGGCCGCGCGGGCGAACCGGCGGCCGACGATGCGATGGTGTATGGCCCGCCGCAGCGAGACGTTTCGCCGATAGATGCCGCCGTGCAGAAGGCGGAGCTGCAGGCGCGAGTCGATGCGGACCACGGTGTCGCGGTCGAACAGCCGCTCCTTCGTCTGGTGCGAAAAGGTGCTCGCCCACCAGGTGACGGTATGACCGCGGCGGCAGAGCTCCGTGGCCAGCATGCCGGTTCGCATCCGGCTGCTCGACGGATCCAGCGGCAGCACCTCGCCGTCCTTGATCACCCACACGTGCATGTGCGTCAGATCTCGATCGTCGTCCCGTCGGCCTGGACGGCGAGGCCGCCCCAGAAGCGGTAGAACGCGGCGCCGGGCGAAACGGGACGGGTTGCAGGCGTGCCGGGCCATCCCAGAAGCTCACGAATGCCGAGCCAGACGACATTGGTGCCGCTGAAGAGGCTCGCGACCATCGTGCCCTGGACGCGCGGATTGCACTCGAGCACCTTTGGAACGCCGTGCGCGTCGAGCTTGTACTGGAACCCGAACACGAGCCGCAGGCCGATGTACCGGGCGCCATCGAGCGTCGGCCGGATCAGGTCTTCGCGCCAGTCGAGCGCCGTCCGAAAACTGATGCCGTCGCGGATCGCGCAGCGAAGCCGCGGGATGGCGACTTCCGTGCTCGTACCCACGAATGCATCGACCGAGTACTCCGCGCCCGGCAGGTACTCGGTGACGAGGAGTGCCGGCCACGCCGTGCCGCGCTCGAGAATCTCGCAGAGCGCCGGCAGCGAGATCTCGATGCCCGTCGGCTTCTCGCGGAGGTAGCGCTCGACGTTCCACGCGTGCTCCCGCAGGATCCGGAGCCCGCGCATGCCGTTGGACACGGGCGGCTTCACGACCACCGGCCTGACGGGATATCCGAAGCGCTCGGCGGCGCGCACCAGCTCCGCAGGGCTCGTGACGAGCGCGTATTCCGGATGCGGCAGGCCGATCTCGGCAAACGCCTCGAGCAGCCGGAACTTGTCGTTCGCTCGTTCGACCGCTTCGGCATCGCCGACCATCACCGGGACCGGCAGGTCTCCTCGCCGCCGCGCCAGCACGGCGACTTCCCGCGTGGTCTGGGGGACGATGACGTCGATGGCTTCGCGCCGGCCGATGTCGGCCAGCACGTCCAGATAGGCGTCTGACTCCGGCGCCGGCACCTGGAAGAAACGGTCGACCATGTGCCGTCCGACTGGATCCGCCTGCAGATCGACGCCGACCGTGGAGATCTCAATGCCGTCGGGATTGTGGTGCAGCGCATGGAGCGTCCCGCGGACGCCCGGCGCACCGGCGCCCGTGACCAGCACGCGAAGCTGTCGCATGACCATCACGCTGCCCGAACCGCGCGGACCGTGGCCGCTGCCGCGCGGCGCCCGGCGGTACGCGCGCTACTGCCCGCGAGCTCGTCGAGCAAGCCGTCGGGCATGATGAGGAGATAGAAGAGGACGAGGTCGATCGGATTCAGGAGCAGCATGGCCGCTCCGCCGAAGGCCAGCGCCGCAAGCCAGAGCCGCCGATCCGAGGCCGTACTCCGCGCCAGCGCGACCGCGCGCAGGATGAACAACACCGCCAGCAGTCCGATGCCAAGGATGCCCGTATCGATGAAGAATGCCGGCAGGCCGGTCGTCCGGTACGTGCCGCCGAACCCGCGCGCGATGGGTTGTCCTTCGTAGTCGAGCCACATGCCATTCAACGTCTCGTCGGAGACGTACCGGTCGAACGCGCGCTGCGCATACGGCGGCAGGATGGTGCGGTGCGTGTACACCCCGGCACCGATCGCCGCGAGCGTCCAGTCGTCGGCGATCGCGTCGCGCGCGATCTCGAACTGGAGCGTGCGCGTCTGGTCGCTGACGTAGTCGACCGCGTCCGACGCGGTGAGCCCCATGCCCGTCACGAGCACGAACGACGCCGCCACGGCGACCGTACCTGCAAGCATCCACAGGCGGTTCGTCAGCCACAGGACCACGTAGCCGCCCATCACCAGCCACGAGTACCGCGAATCGTAGTACCAGGCGACCGCAGCGATGACGAGCAGGCCGGCGACCCCGAGGGCTCGCATCCACCCGCGCTGGCGCTCCGCGAGCAGGAGTGCCGCCGGGAATGCCACCACGGTCGGGAACACGGCGCCGGCAGTGCCGGCCCAGACGTAGCCCTGGGCGAAGAACCGCGCGCCGGGCGCAACGGTCGCCTCCCAGTACGCGCCGGCGGCGAGATAGGCCGTGTAGACGGCAACCGTCGCGCCGACGACGACTGCATAGCGGTTGCGGAGCGGCGCGACGCGATAGCGGCTCAGTACCCAGGCGAGCGCGGCGAGCGCCAGGTACATCGCAATCCAGCGGGCGATCCGGGGATCGCCTTCGGCCAGCATCCCCCGCACGGACTGCACGGCCATCAGGAGCGCCCACGTCACAAACAGGGCCGTGTCCGTGCGCGGCGCCGGCGTGAGCCGCTCGCGGACGACACCCACGGCCGCGGCCAGCAGCACACCGCCCACCAGTGCGAGCAGGAACAGCTCGTCGTAGACCACGTACCCCTTGAGCTTCGGGCCGCTGCCGACGATCGCGCCGATCACGAGCAGCGGCCACGCCCAGCGGGGCCGCAGCATGGCGGCGCCGAGCAGGCACGCGGCGAGCGCGATGATCGCAAGACCGAGCGGTCCCGCCAGATCGCCGATCGACAGCGTGCCTTCGGTCACGTTCACGCGACGCTCACGGGCGAGAGGAACCAGGCGCGGATCGCGTCAGCGGTCGCGGCCACGTCGGCCTCCGTCGTCTCGGCGCTCATCGGCAGCGAGATCACCTCGCGACACAGACGCGCGGTGTCGCTGAGGCCGGGATCGGCAAGTCCAAGCGCCGGATGGGCCCACATCGGCCGGGCCCAGTGGACGAGCGTCTCCACCCCCAACGTCTTCAGGTGCTCCCGCAGCTGGTCACGCTCCGTCGTCCGGACGACGTAGTTCTGAAACACGTCGGTCTGGCGGGGCCCATCGATCGGGGGCAGCCGCAGGCCAGGAATGTCGGTGAGCCGCTCGTGGTACAGCTGCGCGATCGCGCGGCGATGCGCAATCCAGGCCGGCACGTGCGCCAGCTTCACGTCGAGCACGGCCGCCTGCACGTTGTCGAGGAGCGCGGAGTAGCCGTGAAAGTGATACTCGCCGGTCTCGCGGTCCTCGCCGTTGAAGCGGATCCGGCTGATCGCCTGCGCGATGCGGGCGTCACTGGTCGTCACCGCCCCGCCGTCGCCGAATCCCCCGAGGATCTTGAACGGGTAAAAGCTGAAGCACCCGATGCCGAACGACCCGGCGCGGCGTCCGTCGAAGGTGGCGCCGAGCGCCTGCGCGGCGTCCTCGACCAGGAGCAGGCCGTGCCGACCGGCAATCGCCCCGATTGCGGCCATGTCGCACATGCGGCCGTTCAGGTGCACCACCATGATCGCGCGCGTCCGCGGCGTCATCGCCGCCTCGACCTTCGCCGGATCCATGTTGTAGTCGGCGCCGATGTCGACGAGCACCGGCGTCGCGCCGCAGTGGACGATGGCGGACACACTGGCGACGAACGTGTGCGCCACCGTGATGACCTCATCGCCAAGGCCGATCCCAGCCGCGAGAAGCGCGAAGTGCAGCGCGTGATAGCCGCTCTTGACGCCAACGGCGTACCGGGTGCCGACGAATTCCGCGAGGTGCGACTCGAACGCGCGCAGCTCGCCGCGATACACGAGATCGCCACGCGTCAGGCAGCCGATGATCGCGGCGTCGATTTCAGGCTTGAGCCGGCGGTAGTGCTCCTGCGGGTTCACGAAGCGCACTGAATAGGCCATCGAGCGTTCCTTCAGGTTTGACTCAACGCGGAGGCCGGCGCACCGGCCGTCACAGGTGCCGCCCCTCTGCCGCCGATCGCCACATACGCGAGGTAGGTCAGCAGATACGTGCCCCCCACGACCGCGCTCGCCGTCGCCAGGGACACCAGCGTCGGTGCGGCCGCGCGCTGAATCGCCAGGGCCGCGGCGACCAGCGCTGCCGGAACGCCGAGCGCGAGCGGCGCCGCGATCGCATGGCGCCACACGGCGATCGGCGAGAGGCCGAGCATCCGGGCCGGCACGAGCTGCAACACCCAGAACGAGGTGGCGAGGTGCGCGACGAGCGTGCCGGCGGCGACGCCCGCGAGGCCGAACGAGCGGACCAGCACGAGCGACAGCGCGAGGTTCAGGACCGCGTTGGCCATTTCCGCGTACATCAGCCCGTGGTTGCGTCCCGCGCCCTGCAGGAACGTCACCGCCGGCGTGCCGATCGCGTGCAGCACGTGCATCGCCAGGAGCACGGCGAGGACGCTGCCGCCGGCAAACATCCCTGGGCCGGCCCAGACGGTGACGAACGGCCCGGCGAACGCCGCCAGGGAAATCCCGACGGGAACCGCGATGAGCACTGACAGCCGAACCACGCGCAGATACGTCGCGCGCGTGCGGCCCTCGTGGCCGGCATCACAGGTCGCGGACGCAAATCTCGGGAACAGCGCCATCGAGACGCTGGCAAACAGATACGTCGCAAGAAAGCAGAGACGGAACGTCAGCTCGTACTTCGCGACCGCCGCGGCGCCCAGGGCGACGCCGATGACGATCGCATCCGTGTAGTTCACGATGCGGTTGGCAACCGCCAGGACGAGGGTTCGGAGGCTGTAGCGCCAGACACCCGCGAGCGCAGCCTTCTCGATCCGGGCGGCGCTGAAGACGACGTCGCGACACCCGGCCCTCAGGCACATCGCGTTCGCGGCGAGCGTCGTGAGCGTCCCGGCCAGTGTGGCGGCCGCGACACCGTCGATCCCGGCGCCGTGACGCAGCAGCCACACGGTCGCGGCCGCCATGACGGCCTGGCCCAGCACGGTCGCCCCCTTCGAGGCGTCGAGGCGGTTGTGCCCGTAGTTGACGTTGGCGACAAACAGCGTCAGCAGGAGCGCCGCGACGTTCGCGCCCGTCATCAGCGCCGCGGCCGTCACCTCCATCTGCAGCGGCGCGGGCACGTCGAACACGCGGACCACCAGCGGAGCCGCGAGAACCGTTGCCGCGAGGATCACGGCGGCCGTGCCGGCGAACACAGCAGCCGCGGTGGAGAGAAACGCGCTGAGGCTGTCGGCGGTGCCGGTGGCGCGGTGCACCGCCGTGTACCGCGCGACGGCCGTCGACAGGCCGAGATCGCTCAGCAGCAGGTAGCCGCCGAGCGCGTTGAGAATCACCCAATAGCCGTAGGCGGCGGCGCCGACGGCGTCGAGAATGATCGGCGTGAGGAAGACGAACACAGCCGCACTCGACACCAGGTGGCCGTAGGCCGCCAGCACCGCCTGCGCCTCGCGGCGGCGGGCCAGGACGACCGCGGTCCGAGCCGCCGACACCCACGCGGCGGGGACGATGCTCACCGGTGCGCCCTCACGGCACGCGCCGCCGCGGACAGGCCGCGGGCAATTCGCGAGGTCGGCTGAATGCCCAGGCGCGCCGAGAGCGCCGCCCAGTAGTACCGGAGCGCGATCGGCGACAGCCGGCCGCCGCCGTGGCGGCGGCTGGCCTCGTAGTCGTCGCGAAACGATACCGCTCGGCGTACGGGATCGAGCGGGTTGAACGCCGTTCCGACGCGCCGGGACAGCGTCGACAGCGTGGCGTCGAGCGAGTGAACCTGACAGACGCGTGCCACGCGCAGCATGAACTCGAAATCGTTGCCGCACTCCTCCACCGGTCCGACGTGCTCGACGAGCTCGCGCCGGTAGTACGACGACGGCGTGGCGATGTGCCGCGCTGTCCGCACGAACGTGCGGTAGTCGAATGGTGTGGGGCGATGGATGACGGCCGTGCCGTCGCCCCACACCTGACGGCAGCCGCCGTGCACGAACATTGCGTCGGGATGCTCGCGGAAGAAGACGGCGACGGCGTCGACCGCGCCCGGCTCGCAGAGGTCGTCCGCCCCGAGGCAGCCGAGAATCTGCCCGTGCGCCATCCTCACGCCTTTGGCCCAGGCGTCTCCACAGCCGGAGTCCGGCTCAGACGTGAACCGCACGCGATCGGGGTATCGCGCGGCGTAGTCGGCAATCAGCTCCACGGTGCCGTCGGTTGAGCACCCGTCCACCAGGATGTGCTCGATGTGCGGGTAGGTCTGGGTGGCGACGCTGTCGAGACAGGCACGGATATCGGGCATCCCGTTCAACACAGGCGTGACGATGCTCACGAGGGGACCGCCGGTCCGATTCATCTGTGATCGAGGGGTGTCAGCGGCCACCAAAGAATTCGTGCTGCTGGTAGACGAGCTCCGCCGCCCGAACCGAGTGCGGCGCCAGCGGCCCCAGATGGCTCGCCGCCGCGTTCTCCTCCACCTCGTGCTCGAAGAGCATTCCAGGGATGACCGTCGAGATTTCACCGAAGGAGAGGCAGAACCGCAGGGCGAACTGCGCGGCGGTCTGGCTGTCGGCCGCTCGGATTGCTTCGAACCGTCCCGGCGCGTCCGCCCACCTCGCGAGCTGTGCCGCCGGCCAGCGTCTGCGGTGATCACCGTCGCCAAACATCCGGTTCGCGTCGAGGCGGCCGCTGAGGAAGCCGTAGCACAACGGCGTGCGCGCAATGACGCCGGCACCGAGCCGGCCACATTCGGCGAGCGCGCCGGTGTCGAGCGCTCGCTGATCGATCAGGCTGAAGTTCAGCTGCACGCAGTCGGCGCCGAGCCGGCGGACCGCGTCGATCGCCTCGTGCGGCGACCTGACGGAGATCCCCACCACGCGAATCGTTCCTTGCTGCTTGAGCCGCCGCAGCTCCACGAGCGCCGGATCGTCGGCGGCCATTGCTGCCACCGGAGGGTCGTGAAGCTGGTAGACATCGACGTAGTCGGTCCCGAGGCGGCGGAGGCTGCGCTCGAGCGCGGTCCTGATGTGGCGCGGAGAGAAATCCTGCTCGTCCGCCGCGTTCAGCATGCCCACCTTCGACGCGATCACGACGCGCGGCCGCCAGCCGCGGAGCGCTTCACCGAGCAGGCGCTCGCTGTGGCCGTACCCGTAGAGGTCCGACGTGTCGAAGAACGTGATCCCGAGGTCGAGGGCGCGGCCCAGCGTCCGCAGTGACACGGCGTCGTCCACCGGACCGTAGCCGACGGCGCCGTCGGCCGTGCCGCCGATCCCCCAGGCCCCGAAACCAATCTCGGAAACCGTCAGGCCCGTGCGGCCGAGTGCGCGCGGGTTCACCGGCATGCGGCGGCAGCCCCGTACTGCGCCATGAACCAGTCGAGCGTCAGCCGGAGGCCCTCGCGCAGGGGCGTGAACTGAAACCCGGACAACGCCAGGAACCGGCTCTGATCGGTCGTCTTGCGGAACACACCGCCCGGCTTCGCGGGATCGAACATCACGCGCGAGCGTGCGATCCCGAGCAGGTCGGCAATCATCAGCGCCATCTCGCCAATCGTTCGCTCCTCGGGAGTACCCACGTTCAGGATCTGCGCGTCGTCGTAGTTGAACAGGCACCAGAGGAACGCGCGTGCCATGTCCTTGCCGTACGTCATCTCGCGGAGCGGAGAGCCGTCACCCCAGACGACAATCGGCTCCGTATCATCACGATGCTCGCAGAAGCGGCGAATGAGCGAGGCAAGGAACGTGGCCGCCGGGCTGAAGAACTTGTCGTGCTCGCCGAAGATGCCGTTCGGCACGAGACCGATCACGTTCTCGCCGAACTCCTGGCGATACGCGCGGATGGCGGGCTCGATCAGGCGCTTCGCATAGGCGTAGCTGTAGTTCGACTCGTGCGCCGGTCCCGCGTGCACCGATGCTTCCTTGAGCGGCAGCGCGGCGTCCGGCGGATACATGCCGGTCGACAGCGTCATCACCGTCTTCCTGACCGGCACGAGGCGGGCCGCCTCGAGGACGCTGAGCGTCATCAGCAGGTTGTCGCGGAGCACCGTTGCCGGCCTTTCGCGCGTGAGCGTCACGCCGCCGCTGACCGCGGCGAGGTGCAGCACGGCGTCGGGCCTGACCTCGCGGAACGCCCGCAGCGTGGCGGCCGGGTCGCGAAGGTCGCAGTCGCGGCTCGTGAAGAAAACGAATTCCGATTGCGCGTACTCGGCGCTGACGGCCCTCACCGCCGCACCGAGGACGCCGGAGCTGCCGGTTACGAGAATACGTTTGTACATGGAGACACACGCTCGACCGCGGCGGCGATGTCGCGCGCGCCGATGCCGTACCGCCCGTAGACCTCCGGCTCCTCGCCGAGGACCGACCAGGGGAAGACGTCGGGCACACCGAGGAGCGCGATCGGCCGCGGGCAGTGCTCCGCGACCGCAGCGGCGATTGCTTCGCCCAGCCCGCCAATGCGCGAGTGATCCTCGACGACAACGACGGCCGGACGGCGCGCCGCTTCCGCCACGATCGCCTCGACCGGCAGCGGCTTGATTTGCGCGACGCTGACGATGGCCGCATCCAGCCCGGCATGCGTCCGGGCGCGCAGCGCCTCGGCCACCGCCGGGCCGTGACAGAAGATGGTGCAGTCGGCGCCGTCGGCCATCCGCCGGACCGGCGTGAACCGCGGCTGCGCGTCGAAGACGACCGGCGTCGGCACGCCGGCGAGCCGGATATACGTCGGTCCATCGATCGTCTCCGCCTGGCGCACGATCGTGGCGGTCTCCCAGTAGTCCGCCGGCGAGAAGATCGTCAGATTCGGCAGCGCCCGCATGAAGGCGAGGTCGATGACGCAGTTGTGGGATCGGCCGCCGATGCCCCAGACACCGGCGTAGTACGCCGCGATGCGGACCGGGTACGCGTCGACGCAGATGGTCTGGCCGATCTGGTTGTACATGCGGGCGAGCAGGTAGGCGAAGTTCAGCAGGTGCGGCTTGAACCCCTCGGACGCCAGCGCCGCCGCCACGCACGCGGAATTCGCTTCCGCAATCCCCATTTCGATCAGCCGTCCCGCGTGCTCCTTGCGGAAGAACTCGCGCTCGTGGGCGCCGCAGTCGGCCGACACGAACAGCACGCGCGGGTCGTGCCTGGCGAGGTCGATCACCGCGTCGCCGTAGGCCTCGCGCATCTTCCGGAACGCCTGGTCATTCCACATGCAGCCGCGCCCTCCCCTCGGCGAGTCCGTCGCGAAGCAGCTGGCCGTTGGCCTGGTGCAGACGGTGCTCGGCCCAGACGGCCACGCCACAGTTCTTCACCGTGTTCACGACGAGGCATTTCGGCCGTCCCTCGGCGGTGACGCCCTTGAACGCGGCTGCGACGCGTTCGACGTCGTTGCCCTGCTCCACGAACACCGTCTCCCACCCGAAGCTCCGCCACTTCTCGACGAACGGCTCGAGCTCCATCAGCTCCGAGATGTTGGCGTGGTCGGCGTAATGGTTGTAGTCGACGGCGACGTAGAGGTTGTCGAGCCGGTAATGGGCACCGAACATCGCCGCCTCCCAGACGGAGCCTTCGTGGCACTCGCCGTCGCCGACGATGCAGAAGATGCGGTGCTGCTGGCGGCGCAGCTTCGCGGCGTACGCCAGGCCGGCCGCGAAGCAGATGCCCTGTCCGAGCGACCCGCCCGAATATTCGACGCCCGGCGTGCACCGCTCGGTGTGCCCCTGCAGCATCGACCCGAAGCGCAGATACTCTGCGAATCGCTCGGCGGGGAAGAACCCGCGCTCCGCGAGAACCGCGTACATCGCCTCGCAGGCATGCGCCTTCGACAGCACGATGCGATCGCGGTCAGGCCAGGCGGGGTTCGCCGGGTCCACCCGCGCCACGTCGAAATAGAGGGCCACGAGCGTCTGGAGCACGGACAGCGAGCCGCCCGTGTGGCCGAGGCCATTGAGCTCGAGAATCGTGAACACGTGCTCGAGGCATCGACGTTCGGCAGCGTGAAGTGTCATTGCAGCACCGGTTGCACAGCCAGGAAGGCGTCGTAGGTGAATTGGATGGCGTCGCGCAGCGGAACCCTGGGCCGCCACCCCAGCGCCAGGAGCGGTGCGACGTCGAGCAGCTTCAGGGGCATGCCGTCGGGCCGCGTCGCATCGAATTCGAGCCGGCCGGCGTAGCCGACGACCTCGCGGACCAGCTGCGCGACCTCCGCGATCGAGGTGTCCGTACCCGAGCCGACGTTGATCGGGTCGAGCCCGTCGTAGTGGCGCAGCACGAAGACGCAGGCGTCGCCGAGGTCGTCCGCGTAGAGGAAATCACGTCGCGGCGCCCCGCTGCCCCACACGGCGACCGTCGGCGCGCCGCTGGCCTTCGCCTCGTGCATCCGGCGGATGAGCGCCGCGATCACGTGGCTGTTCTCATCGTCGAAGTGATCCTCGGGGCCGAAGGGATTCGCCGGAATGGCGGCAATGAAGGGCGCCCCGTACTGCCGGCGGTACGCCTGGCAGAGGCGGATGCCGGTGAGCTTCGCCGTCGCGTAGTACTCGCTCGTCCACTCCAGTGGGCCCGTCATGAGTGCGTCCGGCCGCATCGGCTGCGGGCACGCCTTCGGATAGGCGCACGAGCTGCCGATGTACAGGAGCTTTCGCACGCCGTGCGTGCGCGCGGCGTCCAGCACCGTCAGCGTGACGCGGAGGTTGTGGATCATCAGGTCCGCCGGATCGCGCTGGTTCAATGCGATGCCGCCACTCCGGCCCGCGGCCTGAAACACGTACTCCGGATGGACTCGCCGGAACGAGCGGTCGACGGCTGCGGGATCGGTCAGGGCTGCTTCCGATACGTCGTCGCCGAACACGCGCGTGTATCCGCGCCGCCGCAGCGCCGCCACAATGGCGCTCCCGATCGGCGTTTCGGCACCAGCGACGAAGACGCGGCTCGCAACGTCCATCATGCTGAACGGGTGAGCGCAAAATGCCGGGACACGGTGTCCGCGATGAACTCGACATCTGCATCGGTCAGGTACTGGTGCAGACCAAAGTGCAGGCCACTGCGACCGATCCGCTCCGCGACCGGAAAGTCGCCTTCGCGGTAGCCGAGAAACCGAAACGCCCGGTGCTGTGTCGGCAGCGAGCCGAAGAGCGTCTTGCACTGGATTCCGTGACGCTCTAGGTGTGCATACAGGCCGTCAATCCGTTCGGCGTCCCTCAAGACGAGGGGGAAGGCGTGCGGCGCGACCGTCTCTCCAGGACCATCGGGATACAGCATCAGCCGCTCTTCCAGGTCACGGAGCATCTCGTGCAGCCGCGCCCAGTGGCGCCGGCGGATGGCGAACGTCTCATCGAACGCCTCGAGGCCCTCGAGGCCAACGGCCGCCTCGAGGTCGTTCATCTTCGAATTGAACCCGATTCGATCGAAGTCGAAGTACAGCGCGCCATCGCGACGGCCGTGCGTGCGGATCGACCGGCACAGAGCCGCGACGTCGGGCGACCCGGTCACGATCATCCCGCCCTCGCCGCTGCAGATCAGATGCGCGGCGTAGAAGCTGAAGAGGCCGGCCATGCCGAACGACCCAACGAGCGCACCGTCGAGCGTCGCGCCGTGCGCCTCGCAGCAGTCTTCGATGACGGACAAGCGGTGCGCGCGCGCGATCTCGAGAATCTCGTCCATGCGACAGGGTTTGCCCATCGTGTGCACCACCTGGATGGCGCGGCTGCGCGGTGTGATGGTCGCCTCGATGCGGCGTGGATCGATGTTCAGCGTCTCGAGCTCCACGTCGACGAACCGCGGCACGAAGCCAGCTGCGAGAATGCAATTTGCCGTCGCCGCGAATGCCAGGGCGGGCGTGATCACCTCGTCGCCGCGGCTGGCGCCGAGATCGTGCAGCGCGGCCATCGCCACCAGGCCAGCGTCGGTACCGGAACTCGTGGCGACCGCTGCGTGATAGCCGAACCTGGCCGCGAAGCGCTGCTCGAACAGCCGCACGTTCGCTCCCTCGGACACCCAGTTACGGCCGAGCGCGGCGTTGAGGTATCGCCGCGCGGTGTCACCGATCACGACATCACCGAACGTGACTCGATAGTCAGACATATTCGACACCGTTGTCCGCGACCGTCGCGAGCACGCCTCGGGCGGAGACGTCGCGCTGCCGCTCCTCTTCCGACAAGTCTTCCTCGGGGTCGAAGAAGATCACCTGGCTGCCGCGGAACTCGAATGTGAACGGGACATAGGTGAGCGCGCGCAGCCGGTCACGGACCTGTGCGTGCGCCTCCGGTGGAGCGAACAGCAGCATGAAGCCCCCGCCGCCGGCGCCGATGAGTTTGCCGCCGATCGCGCCAGCGCAACGTGCCTCGCGGTAGATCTCTTCGATCCGCCCGTTCGTGACGGTAGCGCTCAGACTTCGCTTCGCGCGCCACCCCTCATCGAGCAACCGTCCGAAGTCGTTGAGACTCCGTTCCGAGGTGAGGATGGCAAGAGCCTCTGGTACCATCGCGGCGATCGCCTTCATCTCCGGTTCCTTGTCGACGAGGGATGCCGTGTAGGTGGCCGCCACATCGGAGGCGGTGCGATGGAGGCCGGTAAAGAACAACATCAGGTGTGAGTTGAGCAGCTTCAGGCGGTCCGGCTTGAGCGTGATCGGCCGCACTTGGATTTCGCCGCCAGGGGCGAAGTCGATATGGTTCACGCCGCCGTAGGCGGCCAGGACCTGGTCCTGGCACCCGACGTGTTCCTTCAGGATGTGCTGCTCGATGAAGATGCTCTCCTGTGCGAGCCGCTCCCTGGTCGGAATGACGCCTTTGAGCGCGTACAAGGCGTTCATCAGCCCGACCGTGAACGCGGAGCTCGACCCGACGCCACTGCGCGCCGGAAGGTCGCCGTCGTGATGGATCTCGACGCCACGAGTCATCCCCAGGTACCGGAGCACTTCGCGGACGGCTGGATGCGCGATCTCGTCGACGGTCTTGACGTTCTCGATCTGGCGATAGACGATGCGGGTCCGGTGCTCGAAGAACGGCGGCAGGTACCGGCAACTCAGATAGCTGTACTTGTTGATGGTCGCCCCCAGGACGGCACCGCCGTGGCGCCGGTACCAGGCCGGATAGTCCGTGCCTCCTCCGAAGAAGGAGATGCGATACGGCGTGCGGCTGATGATCATGTGGTGACCTGTCAGGCGTTGTGGAAGGGCGACATCGGCAGCATGCGGACCGCGGTCAGCAGCTCGCGGATGCCCTGGTCGAGCGTCCGCCACGGCTCGAACCCGTGCCGCCGGATGCGCTCGTTCGACACGATGTAATTGCGCCGGTCGGGATCAGAACCGGTGCACCCGTTCTGGATGACCAGGTCGGGGACGTGCTCCCGAATCTTGAGCGCCAGCTCTTCCTTCGAGAGATTCGCGGCGTCGAGGCCGACGTTGTACGGCCGGCCGCACATGGTCTCGAAGCGTTCCAGCACATGGCAGAACGCCTCGCACACGTCGTCGATGTGCACGTAGTTCCGCTTGAAATGCTTCTCGTACAGCAGCAGCACCCGGTCGCGGACCGCGCGATAGGTGAAGTCGTTCACGAGCAGATCGAGCCGCATGCGAGGCGACACGCCGAAGACCGTGGCGAGCCGGAGCGTGATCGTGTTCGGGCTGTCGAGAAGCAGCCGCTCCGCCTCGACCTTCGTGACGCCGTAGAGCGAGACCGGCTCGAGCGGCGTCTCCTCCGTGCAGTGCATCTCGCCCGACTTGCTTCCGTAGCCGCTGTTGGTGCACGGATAGACGACGCGCTGCGCGCGGCTGCGCAGGCGGTTCAGCGCCGCAATCGCATCGACGTTCACCGTGCGCGCCTGGATGGGGTCGCGCGTGCACGCCGGCATGCCGACGATCGCCGCCAGCGGAATCAACGTGTCGTGACGCGCGACGAGCGGCCGGAGCACGTCCTCGTCGCGGGCATCGCCTCGAACGAACTCGAACCCCGCCGATCCGCAGTACTGAAGCAGGCTGGTTTGCCCGTAGAGCAGATTGTCCAGGACGGTCACCCGATAGCCGCGGCGCAGAAGATGCCCCACCAGCACGGAGCCGATGTAGCCCGCGCCGCCGGTCACGAGAATGCGTTCGGCCGACGTCATGAGAGCACGAGCGCGCGCTGCGGGCGGCGGCTCGCCATCAGATGCTCCACGGCCTCGACGATCCGCGGCGCGTGGATGTAGTACGCACGCTCGAGCGGCCTGCTCATCGGCGCGGGGGCGTCGGGGAGGGTCAACCGCGCGACCGGCGCCGACAGATGCTCGAAGACGTGCTCGGCGGCCGCGGCGGCGATCTCCGCGGCGACGCCGCAGGTCTTCCACGCGCCGTCGACGACGAGCAGCCGCGACGTCTTCCGGATCGAGGCGAAGACCAGCTCGCGATCCCACGGCTTGATCGAGCGCAGGTCGATCACCTCGGGATCGAACCCCCGCGCCTCGAGCGTGCGGGCCGCCTCGACGGCCTGTGCGGCCACGTACGAGCTCGCCACGACCGTGAGGTCCGTTCCCGGCCGGCGGACGACCCCCGACCCGATCGGCACCTGATACATCTCCTCGGGCACGGGTCCGGCGGCCTCGTACAGCCACCGATCGTCGATGTACAGGACTGGATTGCCGTCGTTCACGGCCGCGATGAGGAGGCCCTTGGCGTCGTACGGCGTGCTCGGCATCACGATCTTGAGGCCGGGCACGTGCATGAACATCGCCTGCAGCGCCTGGGAGTGCTGGGCCGCCTGCTCGCCGCCGCGGTTGATGATGCCGCGAATGACGACGGGGGCGGGCACCTTGCCGGCGAACATGTACGACCAGTTCGCCGCCTGGTTCACGATCGGGTCGACGGCGAGGAGCATGAAGTCCATGCGCGGGTGCACGACGATGGGCCGCATTCCCGCCAGGGCGGCGCCGACGGCGGCTCCGGTGGTCGCGTTTTCCGCCACCGGCGAGTCGAGAATCCGCTCGCGTCCGAACTCCACGTCGAGGCCGGTCATGCTCTGACCCACGTACCAGGGGCTCCACAATCCCTGACCGATGACGAAGACGCGCGGATCGGCCTCGAGCAGCTGTGCGAACGCCTCGCGAATGGCGGCCGCGTAGGTCAGCGTCCGCATGTCACCGCGCCCCCGTGGCATACACGTGCGTGTCGAGCTCGTCGGCCGGCGGACAC
Source organism: Acidobacteriota bacterium (assembly GCA_016184455.1). GTDB lineage: Bacteria > Acidobacteriota > Vicinamibacteria > Vicinamibacterales > UBA2999 > MELF01. The sequence continues at coordinate 29,995 of JACPCS010000112.1, read as the reverse complement.
GGCGCGCTCCGCGCGAACGCCTCCGCCGCCCGAATCTCCGCGCGGACGCGCTCGTCGACCTCGTCGAACGCCGCCCCAGCGACGCCCGCAGACTCCATGACGCGACGCAGCAGTCGAATCGGGTCGCGGTCGAGCCACTGCTGCAGCTCGTCGCGCCGCTTCACGCCCACGTCCATGTCCCAGGACGGCCCGACGTGGCCACGCCACCGGAACGTGCGGCACTCGAGCAGCGTCGGCCCCACGCCAGCCCTGGCGCGCGCCACCGCGCGCACGGCGGCGTCGTACACCGCCACCGCGTCGTTGCCATCCACCACCTCGCCGGGCATCGCGTGCGCGTCCGCCGCCGTGACGAGGTTGTCCGCCGCCCGGCGCCCGGTGAGCGCCATGTGGCTCGCGTAGAAGTTGTTCTCACAGACGAAGACGATGGGCAGCGCATACAGCGCGGCGAGATTCATCGATTCGTGGCAATGTCCCTCTTCCATCGCACCGTCGCCGAAGAAGGCGATCGCCACCCGGCCGTCACGCCGCAGCTTCGAGGCGAGTGCCGCGCCGGTGGCGAGCGGGATGGTGGCTGCCACGATCGGCACGGTGCCGAGAATGCCGACGTCGGTCGCCAGGAGGTGCATGGAGCCGCCGCGCCCCTCTGCGCAGCCGAGGACCTTGCCGAAGATTTCCGCGAACATCGCGCCGAGATCGCCGCCTTTGGCGAGATAGTGCCCGTGCGATCGGTGTCCGCCCCAGACGGTGTCGTCGGTCTCGAGCGCGGCGCAGACCCCGGCGGCGATCGCCTCCTGACCGATGTACAGGTGGCACGGGCAACCCACCTCACCCGCCGTCACGAGGTCGGCCAGGCGCTCTTCGGCCAGACGGATCGTCACCATCCTCGAGTAGAGGTCCCGCAACAGCTCCAGCCGGTGGTTCGTCATTGGGCGTGTCCCGCGTGCGCTGCTGCCGGCCCGGGTGCCAGGACGTCTCCTTCGTCCGCGATGTAGTGCCACTCGGCGTCCGACATCGTCCAGAGCGCGCCGACGTTCTCCCGCACCTGCGCCGCGCTCTTGATGCCGACGAGCGCCGCGGCCACGCGGGGGCTGCGCAGGACCCAGCCGAGGGCCACCTGGGCGGGCGCCTTGCCGTGACGGTCGCCGACGACGCGCATCCTCGCAACGACCGCCATGTTGGCGGCATACGCGCCGTTGAAGTACGGGCTCCGACTGCGTACATCGTCGGCCGCAAACGTCGAGGCCGGTCCGTAGTTGCCCGAGCAGAGGCCCTGTGCGAGCGAGCTGTGAGTCACCACGGGAATGCGGGCGCCATCGCAGGCCGAGAAGACGCCGCTGGTTTCCGCGGCGCGATCGATGGCGTTGTACGCCGTCTGCAGGGAGACAATCGGGCCGGCGGCGGCCACGCGGGCAATCTCGGCGGGGGTGCAGTTGCAGCAGCCGACCGCGCCGACCTTCCCGCTTTCGATGTATCGCGAGAGCCGCTCGACGACCGCTTCGAGCGGCGTGACGCCATCGGGCCAGTGGACCTGATAGAGCGGAATCCGCTCGAGCCGCAGCCGGCGAAGGCTCGCGTGCAGCGCCTCGTCGAGCCACGCCAGACTGACGTCCCGCCAGACGGCGCCGCCGGCGTTCCACCGGACGCCGAACTTGGTCGCGATCACGACCTCGTGCCGGCGCGCGCCGAGTGCGTACGAGAGACGCTCCTCGGACGTGCCGAACCCGTACACGTCGGCGGTGTCGAAGAGCGTGATCCCCAGATCCAGCGCCGCCTGCACCGCGGCGGTCGCCGTGTGCGAGTCGATCGGCCCCCAGCCGTGGCCGCCGAGCTGCCAGCAGCCGAAGCCGATCCGCGAGACCCGAAGCGCCCCGTCCGCGAGCTGTGCGTACTGCATCGAGGTCACCGGCGCCCCTGCGCGCACGCGAGCGCGGGCATGATGAGGCGCAGCGGCGCGCAGTTCGCGCCCATGTAAGCCTGGAGCTGCTCGATGCGCGTCTCGAGAATGTCGTGGCCGATCAGCTCCGCCGGACGGTCGGCGTCGTTCCACCACTCGGGGTGCACGAGCGCCTGGAGTCTGTCGGGCCCGGCGGCGATCACCTGGCAGAGGCAGCCTTCGCGCCACTGCTTTCGGCTGTCGGAGATGTAGCGCGCTCCGCCGACGTAGCGCGTCTCGTACGTGTTGACGAATCCCTCGAGCGTGCGCCCGAGCACCGCCGCCGTCGGACGATGGAACGAGACGACGCGCGCGAGGGGAATGATCGGCGACGCGATCGAATACATCCGCTCGGCGAATGCCTCCAGATCCTCGTCGTCTTCCGCGCAGCGCTCGTCGAGGTGCAGCCCGATCTCGTGGCCGGCTGCATGGATCAGCAGGATGGCCTCGCGCGACTCCGGCTCGCAGAGGTTGTAGAAGGGGGAGTTGCACTGCACGAAGTACGCGCTCCGGACGCCGAGCGCCGCCTCGAGACACGCCATGCGGCGGGCGTGGGCGAGCGAAAAGTTGACGTCGTGGCGCAGGTACAGCACGGCGGCTCCGGGTGTCTCGTCGCCGAATCGCACGAAGCGGTACCCGCGCGCGAGGGCCGCACGCAGCGTCGATTCGTAGTGGGCGATGCTGAAGTTGCAGCTCATGCGGCGGTGGTATACGCGTCGGGGTCGACCAGCCGGTCGCGAATCTTCAGTGCGGTGTATCGCACGCGGTTCCACCACGTGTCGCCGCGGCGCAGAGCCTCCGCCGCGCCGTGCAGCGTCTCGCTCCCGATGAGCGTGGCGAGGCACGACAGCAGCGTGATGTGTGTGTGCTGATACACGGGGGAGGCGATCCGTCCGCGGTTGTCGTAGTTCGACCAGCCGTCGGGACGAATGAACCCCGGGAGGTGCCGCTCGAGCGTCGCGATGCTGCGATCGATGAGCAGCGTCGTGTGCGGACTCTCCGTCATCCGCGTGTAGTCGAGCAATCCGAACAGCCCGAAGATCCAGCCGTTCAGCACCACCTGACCGTCCGTGCGGCAGTACTCGCAGAGAAACACGTCCTCGCCTTCGTAGCGCACCGTGCCGCCGCGCTCGATCGGCAGCACGCAGTTGTGATGCACGCGCGTGAGAAGAGCCCTGGCGTGCGCCTCGGAGGGCGCGAGGTCGAGGCGAATGACGCGCGTGAGGAACGACAGCGCTTCGCCCTGCACCATCGCGCTGTTGCTGGAGACGTATCGCCGGCGCCCATGCAGCAGCGACACGAGGTTGTCGAACGACCCGTCAGACAGCACGTGTGCACCCAGCCACCGGTAGACCGCGAGGGCGGCGTCGCGGTATCGGCGATCCATGGTCTCGATGTACCTGTCGATGGCGCCGAGACCGAATTGCAGGACCATTCCGGGAAAGACGACGTCCCGCCCGAGGGTCGGCACGAAGAGGACCGGCACCTCGTCGCGGTACGCTCCTGTCCACGCCGCCTTGTGGCGGAAATCGACGAAGTAGGACCGCTGATCGCGAAAGTAGCGGCCCGGGTTGTCGGGATAGTGAAAGTAGTCGCTGCCGCGGAGAATCCGCCAGAAGTCGCGCGTCATGTAGGGCAGCTCGCACGCCTTGGCGCCCCACCGCGCAAGCGCCGCGCTGTGGGTCACGACGGCCTCCCGACGCGGCTGGTCATGTCGTAGTAGAGCGCCTCCACTTTGGCCATCTCCGTCCGAAAGCTGTTGCGCTCCACGATGACGGCCCGGTTCGCGTCGCCGCACGCGCGGCGAAGACCGCGATCCCGCAGCAGGCGAACGATGGCGTCAGCCAGAGGCGCGTCGCCGCCGACCGGCACGAGGTAGCCGTTCCGTCCGTCGACAATCCACCGATCGTTCTCGCCCGAGTCGGTGACAACCACCGGAAGCCCGCACGCCATCGCCTCCGCCGTGCTGGCAGCAATGCCGGCGTCGGATCTCGAGGTCGAGACGTAGACATCGGCAAGGGCCAGGTAGGCGGGCAGACGCTGCGGGGCAATGGGACCGAGGAACCGCACCGCGTCGGCGGCGCCGAGTTCCGCAGCCGTGCGGCGCAGCACCGGCTCTTCGGGTCCAGCGCCAGCCAGCAGGAAGAGGGCATGAGGCACCTGCTCGCGAACCAGCGGAATCGCGCGGATCAGGGTGCCCACGTCGTAGACCGGGTGGAAGTTGCGCAGGCTGATCACGGTGGGCCGCCCTGCCACACCGACCTCGGCTGCGAGCTGTGAATCAGGCGGCGTGGGCTGGAAGCGATCCGTATCGGTGCCGAAGCCGATCACGTCGAGGCGTTCAGGCCGGACTCCCATGGCGAGGATCTGCCGGCGCATGTGCTCGGCGTCGCACGTCACCCGGTCGGCCCGCCGCAGGGCGGCTCGCACCGGCAGGCCCACAATCCGTCTGCGGCCGGTGCACAGCACATCGGATCCCCACGCGGTGACCATCAGCGGGCGCACGCCGGCCTGGGCGGCAACGATGCCGTTGACGCCCGCGTAGTGCGCGTGCACCAGGTCGGGCCTGATGCGGCGCAGCAGCGAGCGGACGCGCCACGCCGACCGCGCGAGAGGAACCGGACGCCGCGCAGCCCCCCGGGCCGATCCGACGAGGTGCAGGTCGACCCCGTCAGGCACCGGGCTCGTGCACGCCGAGAGCGACACCCAGTGCACCGTGTGGCCGCGCTCGGCGAAGTAGGAAATCCACCGATGGCTGTGCACCGAGTCGGCGTTGGCGATATAGCAGAGGCGAAGCACCAGAGGGCGATTACGTCCGTGCGGCGTAGTACTGGCAGTCGTCCGCGCTGTAGTAGTCGGCGTAGTACGCGCTGTTCCGGTTCAGATCGACGCCGTTGAGCACGGCGCCGAGCAGCGGCGTGCGAACCCGGCGCAGCTTCATGAGCGCATAGCGTGCGCGGTACCGGTTCGTCTTTTCCGCGTCGACGATGAAGATGACGCCGCTCGCCGCCTGCGCCATGATCGCCGGATCGGTCACCGGCAGCGCCGGCGGCGAGTCGAGCAGGATCCACTCGAACGACTCGCGGAGCGATTCGAGCAGGCGGCGGAACTGAGCGGACCCGAGCAGTTCTGCCGGATTCGGCGGAATGCGTCCCGAGGGAATCAGCGACAGCGTCTCGATGGCGCTTCGCCGCATCACGTCGGCCGCGGCGGCGCTGCCGACGAGGATGTTCGACAGGCCCGGCTCCTGCGGCACGTCCATGATGTGGTGCATGCGCGGGCGCCGCAGGTCCGCATCGACGAGCAGCACCCGATGGCCGGCTTCCGCGAGTGAAATCGCGAGGCTCGCGACCGTCACCGACTTCCCTTCCTGCGGGCCTGTGCTCGTGACGAGGAGCGTGCGCGCGCCCTGCTCGTGCGGCGTGGAGAACAGCAGGTTCGTGCGCAGCCCGCGGATCGCCTCGGAGAAGCCGTCGGCCGCCGTCGCCGTCAGGGGCTGATCGCCGGACCACGGCACGCGGGGCAGGATCGCGAGAGCCGACAGGCCGAGATGGTGGTGCACGTCCTCGGGCGTCTTGAGCCGGTTGTCGATGTATTCGAAGAAGAACGCCAGGAAGATGCCGAACGCAGCCGCGCCAATCAGACCGGCGAGCACATTCACCAGCCGGCGCGGCGAGACCGGCGATCGCGGCACCTCGGCGGCATCCACGATGCGGATATTGCTCGTCTTCAACTCGGTCGAGACACCGGTTTCCTTGGCGCGCTGCAGAAGGCTGTCGTAGATCTGGCGGTTCGTCTCCACGTCGCGCTGGAGGACGCCGTACTCGATCGCTTTCCGGTTCATCGACTGCGCCTCCTGCTTCTGCGCGTTCAGCGCCTCGATCAGGCTGCGCTCGGCCGCCTGCGCCGCGACGAATTCGTTGCGGACGGATTCGACGACCTTGGCGATCTCCGTGTCCAGCTTGTCCTCCGCCTCGTCGATCGCGATGCGCAGCTTCACCATCTCCGGGTGACGGTCGCCGAAGCGGTCGCTGAGCTGCAGCTCCTGCCGGCGGAGCCCCGCGAGCTCCGCCTTCTGCTGCTGGATGAACTGGTTGCTGAGAATCGCCGGAAACGTGTCGAGCGGCGCGTTCCTGCGCTGCAGCGTCAGCAGCTGGTTGTACCGCGCCTCCTTCTCGATCCGCTCCGTCTTGGCGCGCGTCACCGCCGCGTTCAGGTCGGCGAGCTTCTGCACGACGATGTTCTCGCGATCCTCGAACGAGATCGCATCCTGCGACTCGCGGTAGCGCTGCAGCGCCACCTCGGCGCTCTCGACGTGCTTCCGCTGTTCCTGCAGTTGCCCGGTCAGCCAGTCGGACGCCTGTTTCGACGCCACGAAGCGGTACTCCAGGTTTTGCTCGATGAACGCGCGCGTGTGCGCGTTGACGATTCGCGCGGCGAGTGACGGGTCGGTCGATCGGAAGCTGACGTCGGTGAGCCGGCTCGCCCGCAGCGGCGACACGGTCAGCTGCTGCAGGAATCGATCGATCACCCGTGATTCGGCCTGCGTCTCGTCGTCGGCCGGAGGCGTCACGCGGCGCGGCGCCGGCCAGACGTTCGTCAGCCTGCCGGCGAGCGCGCGCAGGCCAAAGCGATCAGCACCTTTCGGCGTTCCCGCAAACTCCGGATGGTTCCAGATGTTCAGGTTCGTCAGCGTCTTTCGCGCGAGGGAGCGGGATTCCAGAAGGTTGTACTGCGTCTGGTAGTAGTCGGTCCGGGCCTCGTCGGCTTCGACCACTTCCCTGAAGTCGACGACGTGCTGCCGGTCCGCGTCAATCAGCACGCGCGCGGTGGCCCTGTAGACCGGCGTGGCCGTAAAGGTGTAGGCGACGACCGCGCCGAACACGACGGTGAACGCCGCAAGAGTAGTCCAGCGCCGCTTGTACAGCGCCAGCAAGTAGTGACGCAGGTGTGGGTTCGGTTCGCCGGACGCCTCGTCCGGGCCCACAGTCGTCAGAAGATCGTCGTCGCCGTTGCGCGTCATAATGGCCGCTCCTCGTCCTGGTTGAGACACCTGAGGCCGGAGGGGCCCTGCTCGTATCGCCATCCCGTGACCGGGCAGCTCCAGCGGCCCGATCCGTCAGCGGGCACGAGCTTGTGGCCGTGGCGGCCCATCCATCCCGCGGGGCTCGCGGGGACGCCGAGCATCAGCGCGTAGTCCGGCACGCGCCCGCGGACGACCGCGCCAGCCCCGATGAACGCGTATCGCCCGATATCGGCGCCGCAGACGATCGTGGCGTTCGCGCCGATGGTGGCCCCGCGCCTGACGCGGGTCGATCGGTACTCGTCCCGCCGCGCGATTTCCGATCGCGGGTTCAACACGTTGGTGAACACGACCGAGGGTCCGCAGAACACCTCGTCCTCCAGCACCACGCCCGTGTACACCGACACGTTGTTCTGAATCTTGACGTGGTCTCCGATGACCACGCCGGCCCCGATGAACACGTTCTGGCCGATGGTGCAGTCGCGGCCGATCGAGGCGTCCGCCATGACGTGCGAGAAATGCCAGATGTGGGTGCCGGCGCCAATCGTGCTCCCGTCCTCGACGTAGCTCGACTCGTGCACGAAGCAGTCGGCGCAGGTCATGCCAGCGCGGCGGCCAGCGGGTGTACGCGGCGCGTGCGCGCGGCCACCGCCGTCTGCCGGATCCGATAGGCGAGCTCGATCGACGGCCGCGCCTCGTCGATTCCGAAGCCCGCACCCCCCAGGGCCGCCTCGTAGACCTTCGTGTGCAGATCGTCGAACCCGCCCGAGAACTCGACCTGCTCGCCGTCCACGGTCAACGAGCGGTGCGCTTTCCCGCCGCGTTCGGCAGGCAGCGGCAGATCCGACGGCTCCGCCGACAGAAACCACCGAACCGCGGCCGAACCACACTCGAGCAGCCCCGCAAGGCGGCGCGCCGTGCTCACGTGCACCTCGACGCGCTCGACCGGTCCGAAGAGCCACAGCAGCAGATCGAACAGGTGGACGCCGATGTTCGTCGCCAGGCCGCCCGACCGGTCCGGAATGCCCTTCCAGGAGACGTCGTACCAGCGGCCGCGCGGCGCGATGTACGTCAGGCACACGTCGTGGTGCACGCGCGAGCCGCCCGATGCGAGGCGCCGGCGCAGCGCCAGAAGCGTCTCGCTCAGGCGCAGCTGCAGCACGGTCCAGACGCGGCGCCCGGTCTCGATCTCGAGTTCCTGGAGCGCGTCGAGATTCCACGGGTTGATGACGAGCGGTTTTTCGCAGATCACGTCAGCGCCGACTCGAAGCGCGAGGCGGACGTGCGCGTCGTGCAGATAGTTCGGCGAGCAGACGGTGAGGTAGTGCACGCGATCGGCCTCGGGCCCTCGCCGCAGCTTTTCGAGGTGCCGATCGAACCGCTCGAATTCCGTGAAGAATCGGACGTCGTACGAGTAGGCGTCGAGCACGCCGGCCGCGTCGTGCGGATCCATCGCGGCGATCAACCGGTTCCCGGTGGCGCGAATCGCATTGAGATGCCGCGGCGCGACGAATCCCGAAACGCCTGTGACTGCGAAATTCATGGCTTGTGATGTGACGTGGCTTCGCCCTCTCACTTACAGCCGGTGTGGGATGGGGCGGCTGACAAGTGCCCGCAGACCTGGGGCGAAAACCGAAACGCGGTTTACAAACGCGTAGGCGTGACGGGAGACAGCAATGGCTGTGCCTGGGTGCTTCGCATCCGTAAACGATTGATGGAGCGTTGGTTGCGGGCGCGAGTGCCTGCTGTGACGAGAGCGGACCTACAAAATGCGGGTGCCAGGTTGTGTGGGGCCCTTCACGAAGTGATGGTCCATGCAAAGCCCGGAGGCTACGCGAGCGGAAGTTGCAGCGCGCGTTGCAGTGCCGCTTCGAGTGCCTCCGCGGTTGACCCGGTCACGATATGGACTTTCCGTTCGGCGAGGTACTGCGGTCGGTGCACGTCGAGCGCGTCAGCAGTGGTCACGGCGACGATCGGGAGGCGAGCGGTCGCCGGATCCGATCGCAGGACTTCAAGCGCCCACCACATGGACGGCACCCACCGCGAGGCCAGGTGGATCACAACGGCATCCGCCCGACAGTCCTTCGCAGCATCGATCACTTGCCGCGCGTCGGCGACGCTTCGCACCTCATATCGAAGGTCGGTGAGCGTCTGCGTGAGTGCGCCGCTTGACGAGGGATCCTCGTCCACCAGCAGAATCCGGTGCGGGAGCGCCTCGACCTTCAGCGTGCCGCCGCAGAGTTGCACGATATTGTGCATCGCCGCGGACGAGACGGCCGTGAACACGACGCCGAGGGCAAATACGGTCCGCTTCAAGATCGCGCCGCCGGGCAGCTCGACCGCGGCCGACTCGCAGCGCACCACGCGCCCTGAGAGCGCAATGCGGCGGACCTCCGAGTCCAGCACCAGCGGCCACTCGGTGCAGACTCCCAGCGCGCGGCGTGCGCGAATGAGCGCACCGGTGGCGCTCACGTTGACGAGATCGCCGGTCACGTCATTGATGCGCGCCCGCATGCCAAGCGTCGGCACGCGCGCAGACCGCGTCAGCCGAGGGGGAGAGCGGTGCTCTGGATCCGGCATCGAGAGTTGCGGGTGTAGCTCGGCAGTAGCAATGGCTGTGCCTCTGCCCGGCCTGACCTCGTAAATTGCTAAAACACTGGTGTTTCCTGGGGAGCCTCCCGCGTGGCGGGGACGGCGCCCGACAAACGGCGATGCCCACACCGTGTCGCCACCCACAAGAACTGATGCGGGGTGCCGGCGACGAGCCCTTACCGGCGGCGCGGCTGCAACGCCGCCTGAAGCGCCGAGTTGAGCCCGTCCGCTGTCAGTGTTGTGACGATCCGCACGTTTCGCCCGGCGAGATACCGGGCGCGGTCGTTCTCGACCGGTTGGGGCCCGGTCAGCACCACGACGGGGAGGCGCGCGGTAGTCGCATCGGACTGAAGAATCTCGAGCGCCCACCACATCGATGGCTCGCGCTCCTTGGAGAGGTGGATGAGGACGGCATCTGCCCGGTTCTCCTTTGCGGCGGCCACCACCTGCCGCGCGTCCGCCACGCTGCGAACCTGATACCCGAGCTCGGCGAGCATCTGCGTGACGGTGCCCGCCGTAACGGGGTCGTCATTGACGGCGAGAATCCGATACGGCAGCTCCTCAACCGTCAGCGTGCCGCCGCAGAGCTGGACGAGGCTCTGCATGGCATTCGACGAGACGGCTGTGAACACGACGCCGAGCGAGAATGCGGCGCGCTTCAACACAGCCCCGCCTGGCAGCTCAACGGTCACCGGCTCGGAGCGCACCACGCGTCCCGACACGCTGACGCGGCGGACTTCCAGATCGAGCGTGACGGGCCATTCACTGCCGACGGCCAATGTGCGGCCCGTCCGGATCAGCGCACCGGTCGCGCTCACATTGATGAGGTCGCCGCTGACGTAGTCGATACGCGCGCGGATACCCGGCGTGGGCATGCGCGCGGACCGTCTCAACCGCGGCGGTGCGCGGCGCGTGGCATCGGTCATCGTGCGGGCAACTGCCACCTGGGCAGACCTCCACGGAAGAGCCGGCTATGAAGTTTGGGCGGAGCCCAACAGGCATGCTATGCCGCCGGGCTTGCGGTTGACAAGGGTCGGTGCATTTGGGTGCATTTGTGTGCATTTGGGGTAAACGCGCCAATGGCTCATAGAGCTCGCTCGTGTCAGACGTCGGGGTTGCAAATTTCTTCGGTTCCCTCACTCTCTGAAGTCCTACAAAACCTGTAGGAGCTGCACAGAAGTGCCGATAATGGAGGATGGCGTGGGAGCGGTGCATGGTTCCCCACTGCCACTCAGACGATAAATAGCCTGGAATCAAAGGTTTAATGAGCGCGCGCACGAGCATCGAACTGCACGGCGACGGCTTCCGCCTCGTTGAGGTCGAGCTGCCGCTTCGCCGGCGCACCGCGGGAGACGTCCGCGTCCGTGCGTTCCTGAGCGAAGTCTTCAGCCCCGACGACCCCGCACTGCTGACGCGCGAGCTGGCGCGTCACCGCCAGGATCGCGGGCTCGTGCCGAGCGCGTGGGTCACCGTGTGGGGCCTGCGATCGGTTCAGCAGTCCCTGCGCCTCCCGCCTGCCAAGCCGACCGACCTCGAAGCGCTCGCGCTGCGCGAGGTCCGCAAGGAGATCGCGCCGCTCGAGACGGCGACGGATCCTCCGAGCGTCAGCATCGCGATCGGCGCCGAAGTTCAGGTCGGCAGTCACCGACGCCGTGAAGTGTCGCTGGTGGCGGTTGCGGCCGACGAGGTGAGGCGGCGCATTCAGCCGGTCATCGATGCCGGGTTCGTCGTCGAGGGGGTTCTGACGCCGGCGCTGGCGCTCGCAGCGGTCGCGCGCGCCGATCACGAGGCAGCACCCGAGGTCCCCAGCGCGTACGTCGCTCTCAGCGCCCGATCGACGTGCGTGGCGATCATCCGCGACGGCGTCGTGCTGTTTGCGCGCGAGATGCCGTGGGGCCACGACGGCGACTGGTCGGCGGAGGGACAGGAATCGACGCGCGCGCGGCTCATCGCGGAGATCAAGCGTTCAATCCTCTACTTCAAGCAGACGTTTCGCGCGACCGTCGAGCACGTCGTGCTCTGCGGCGACATGGCGAACATCCGTGCGCTGACCGCCCCGCTCGGCACCGAGCTGAACGCGACGGTCAAGACGCTCGACTCGCTGGTGGGGATCGACGTCTCCACCGTGCCCGAGCCGGCGGACGAGTTCCGCTCGGCAGTGGCGGGTCTGCGCCTTGCCATCGCCACCGCGTCCGATCCGCGGCCGGGCGCGAACCTGCTCCCGGCGAGCATTCGGACCGCGCGTGCCGCACGCACACGGACGCGGCGGGTGACGCTCGCAACGGCCGCCAGTCTGGTGCTCATGCTCGCCGTCTACATGCTGGCGCAGCGGTCGGCGTCGGCGTACGCGGCGCAGAGGCAGCGCGTCGAGGCGCAGCTCGCGTCGCTCGAACCTGAAGCGCAGCGCGTCGATGCGCTGAGGCAGGCGTACACGCTCGCTACCGCCCGCGAGGCGGCGGTGAGCGCGTTCGACTCCCAAGGTCCGCGGCTCGCACGTCTGCTCGAGGCGCTCTCAGGATCCGCGCCGGACGACATTGTCCTCACAGCCGTGACCGTCACGGCGGAAGGCATGGCCTGGCGTGTGACGGTCACCGGTGTGGCGATCACGGAGGATGCCGCCGCGGGGCAGATGGCCATCAACCGGCTGATCGAACGCGCGTCCGCTTCGCCGTACCTCGGGACGCCCGAACAGCCGCCTTCGCTGCGTGTCGTCTCGGGTCGAGGCACATCGGAGGGGAGCGCCATACTGGCGTCCGCCATTCCCCCGGGCATGACCGGCGTCGAATTCGTGCTGAATTTCCGGGTCATGAAATGAAGCTCGACACCGCGCGTCTCAGGCACTTCGCGCCCTTTGCGCTGCCGCTGCTCATCGTGGTGTTCGGCTGGCTGCTGCTCGTGCGCCCGACGATGGCGAGCGGCGCCGAGAGCGCGCGGCAGCTGCAGGCGCTGGAGCAGCGGCTGGCGGCGGTGCGCCGATCACTGACCGGGCCGCGGCCGGCCACCGTGTCGGGCGATGCGCGAGCGGCGTTCGAACGTCAGGTGGCGGCGCGTGATGCGTCGGCGCAGGTGTTCGAGCGCCTCGCGACGCTTGCGAAGCAGGCAGGCGTGACGAACCTCACGATCGAGACCGGACAGCGGACGGCGGTGACCGTCGGCACGGGGCCCCAGGCAGCCAGCGCGGTGCCCGATCCGCGGATCGCGCTGTTCGAGGTCCCGCTGGCATTTCTGCCGATCACGATGGCGTTCGACGGCCCGTACGCCGCCGCCGGCCAGTTCCTGTGGCAGTTGCGGGATCCGCCGACCGTCGTCGAGATCCGCACGCTCGAGATGAGATCCACTGAAACCGGGGACGGCCGCGTACACATGACGCTGACCCTGTTTGCGTTTGCGCGGCAACCGGGCGACGTGGTGCCGGCTGGAGGGCGGCGGTGAAGCTGGGACGACAGCACGTGATCGTCTCGCTGATGCTCCTCGCGGGCAGCATCGTCTACAACATCTGGGTTTTCACGCGGCCCGCGCCGAATCGATCTGCCGCCGCCACACAGCCTCCGGCCAGCACGCCGGCGCCTACGTCTGCCGCCGCGCCGGCGGCCGCCTTCGATCCATCGCACCCGCAACAGCTCCCCGACGTCGAGCTCATTCGCGTGCCGGTGTGGGCGCGCGATCCGTTCGAGCATCGAGGGCTGAAGCCGGCGATCGTCCAGACGACGGCGGCTGAGACACCCTCGCCGGCTTCGGCACCGGCCGCGGATCCGGAGATCGCCTCGATTCTGCACTCGCCGGAGCGGCGCCTGGCGCTCATAGACGGCCGCATCGTCCGCGTCGGGGATATGGTGGCTGATTCGAAGGTCGTGGACATCCTGCCAAAGGCGGTCGTCCTCGAGTCGGCCGCACGCGGCCGCCGGACGCTCGCGCTGAAATCGCCAGGATCCGGGACGAAGACGCCATGACCACTCGTCCCCTTACGGCGGCCCACCGCGCGACGCGCGCAAAGCTCCTCGTGGTGCTGCCGCTCACGATGGCGCTGCTCGTCGCGGCCACCGGGTTCTTCACGCTCAACATGACGAGCCGGTTGTACCTCTTCTACGGCACCGACGTCGTGGGCAGCAACATGCTGGCGCAGCTGGGGGTGCAGATTGCGGCGATCTCGCTGGTCGCGGCGCTCCTCGGCTTCAGCATCGCGCTTGGGGTGACGCGGCCCGTCCGCCAGGTGACGGAGCAGCTCGAAGCGTTGGCGTCGGGTGATTTCCGCGGCGCGCTGAGCATCGCCTCGACCAAGGAGCTCGACTCACTTGGCGGCGCGTTCAATGACGCGCTGTCGGCGCTGCAGCGCTACTTCTTCCAGAGCATGACGGGCGCCGTGATCACGCTCGACGCGGAGGGGCGCGTGATCGGCTCCAGCCCAGCGGCGGAAGCGACGCTCGGCTACCGCGAGGAGGACCTCGTCGGCCGGCGATTCAGCGACGTGTTCACACCTGCGTCGGGCAGCCGCGCGTCGCTCACCGCGGTCGAAACCGCCATCTCCCGGCGCCAACCGGTGTCGCTCGAGGACTTGGAGATTCTCGCCGCCGACGGACGGCCCGTACGAATCGGCATTTCTGCCTCGTACCTCCAGCAGAGCTCCGGGCCGGCTAAAGCCGGCCGCCAGGATCCCAAGGCGCGATCGGGCGAAATCGTGGGCGTGATGATCGCCTTCAAAGACCTCAATCAGATGCGCAGCCTGCAGGCGCGCCTCCAGCAGACCGACCAGCTCGTCGCGCTCGGCACCGTGACCGCGGGCGTCGCGCACGAGATCCGGAACCCGCTCGCGTCGCTGCGCGGCCTCGCCGAGCTGCTGGGCCGCGATGTGGGCGCCGACGAGACGCGGCGGCGCTACATCAAGACGATGCTCGACTCGATCGACCGGCTCAACCGGCTGATCGAGGATCTGCTGCTCTTCTCGGCGCCGCGTCCCGTGGACAGCGAAGACGTCGACGTCGTCGACGCCGTCAAGGCGACGATCTCGCTCGCGCAGCACGGCCTGGGCGATCGGGCGGTGACGCTCGCGATTGCGGCATCGGGCCGGCCGCTCCTGATCCGTGGCAACCGCGAGCGCCTGCTCCAGGCCCTGACGAACATCGTGCTCAACGCGACGCAGGCGACGCCGGACGGCGGCACCGTGACCGTGCGGGCCGAGCCGCAGAACGGGCAGGCGTTCGTGTCCGTGCACAACACCGGCTCGTACATTCCGCCGCACGTGCAGCGGCAGCTCTTCGTCCCGTTCTTCACCACCAAGCCGACCGGGACGGGGCTCGGGCTCGCCATCGCACGCCAGATCGTCACGTCGATGGACGGCCGCATCGACGTGGACAGCGGCCCGGACACCGGAACGACGTTCGTCGTGGAGCTGCCGCTCGCGACCGCCGTGGCCGAGAAGATCGAAGCTGCATTACAGACCTGAGGCACCCATGCACGCAGAAAGCTCGAAGTACGACATTCTCGCCGTCGACGACGACCCGCAGATGCAGTTCTTCCTGAAGGAAGCGCTCGAACGGCAGCAGTACGCCGTGACGGTGGCGGGCAGCGCCGAAGACGCGCTCGCGGCGCTCAAGACATCGAAGTTCGATCTGATCCTGATGGACATCCGGCTGCCGGCCATGAGCGGACTGGATGCCGTCAATGAGATCCAGAAGATCGACCTCCGCACACCCATCATCGTGATGACCGCGCACGGGACGCGTGACACCGCGCTCGAAGCCGTGCGCCGCGGCGCCTACGACTACTTCACGAAGCCGTTCCGCCTCGATGAGATGGAAATCGTCATCCGCCGCGCGCTCGAGCGGAGGCGGCTGATGCACGAGGTGGAGCGGCTGCGGGAGCAGCTGCTGACCGCCGGGCGCCGTGGCCGCATCGTCGGGTCGAGCCGCCCGATGCAGGAAGTGCTGCGCCTCATCGACCGCGTCGGCTCGACCGATTCGACGGTTCTCATCCTCGGCGAGAGCGGCACGGGCAAGGAGCTGATTGCGGAGGCGATCCACGAGAACTCGGCCCGGCGCGCCAGGCCGCTCGTGAAGCTGAACTGCGCCGCGATTCCCGAAACGCTCCTCGAGTCCGAGCTCTTCGGACACGAGAAGGGCGCGTTTACCGGCGCGGTCGGCCGCAAGCTCGGCAAGTTCGAGCAGGCGGATGGCGGCACGCTCCTGCTCGACGAGATCGGCGACATGACGCTCGCGACGCAGGCGAAGATCCTGCGCGCGCTCCAGGAGCGCGAATTCCAACGCGTCGGCGGCATACAGACCATCAAGGTCGACGTGCGCATCGTGGCGTCGACGAACAAGGACCTCGAGCGGGCCGTCCGCGAAGGGACGTTCCGGGACGATCTGTACTACCGGCTGAACGTCGTCACCGTCCACGTCCCGCCGCTGCGGGAACGCCGAGACGAGATCCCCGAGCTGGCGGACCACTTCCTTGCCGACGCCAACAGCCGTCTGGGCCGGGCCGTCACGCGCCTGGCGCCCGACACGCTGGCAGCGCTGATGGAGTACGGCTGGCCGGGGAACGTCCGCGAGCTCCGCAACATGATCGAGCGCGCCGTCGTCGTGAACGACGGTGACGTCCTCCTCCTGAGCAGCTTCCCGCCGCCCATCCGTCCCGCGGAGATGCCGACCAACGGCGGCCAGGGTCGTTGGGACGGGCTGCAGAATCTGTCGCTCGATGAGAAAGTGGCGCAGCTCGAACGGGCGTTCGTCGTCGACGCGCTGGCACGGGCGGGCGGTGTGCAGGCGGCCGCCGCGCGCCTGCTGGGAATTACCGAGCGATCGGTGTGGCACCTGGTGAAGAAGCATCGCATCGAGGTATCGCGCCTGAAGGCGCAGCGGGTGGAGAGTTAGGCCCAGGAAACGACCGTGCTGGGGAAGCGACTTCTCGCCGACGGCATCATCACGTCCGCACAGCTCGAGCAGGCGCTCGCGCAGCAGCGGAGCAGCGGAGCCTTGCTCGGCGAGATCCTGCTCGGCTTGAACTTCATCACCCAGGAGCACCTCGCGCGCGCGCTGGCGCAGGAGGCCGGCGTGTCGTTCAGGATGGTCGACGGCCTCACGCCGGATCCATCCGTCATCGCGATGGTGCCCGAGCAGTTCGCGCGGCAGTACATGCTCGTGCCGCTGACGATGCAGAACGGCACGCTGGAGGTCCTGCAGGTCAATCCGTTCGATGTCCTCGCGGTCGACGAGCTCCAGCGGCTCGTGTCGCGCCCGGTGGGGGTGAGCTGCGGCAGGGCACAGGACGTGCTGAACCTGATCGAGCGCTCGTACACCGATCGATCCAGCGTCAGCGAGCTCGTGCAGGAAGGCGTCGACGCGCTCAGCACGCCCCAGGTCGACGTGGCTACCATCGACTCCCCGGTCGTCCGCCTGCTGGAGCTGCTCATCAACGACGCGATTGCCCGGGGCGCGACGGATCTGCACATCGAGCCCGAGGACCTCACGATCCGCGTGCGCCATCGGATCGACGGCGTGCTCATCCCGAGCGACACGATTCCCAAGGAGCTGCACGCGCCGCTCGTCAGCCGCGTCAAAGTGCTCGCGGGCCTCGACATCACCGAGCAGCGGCTGCCGCAGGACGGCCGGATCTCGCAGATGGTGAACGGGCGCCGCGTCGACCTGCGCGTCGCGACTTTCCCCACCACCTTCGGCGAGAAGGTCGCGATCCGGATTCTCGAAAAAGAGAAGCTCGTGCGCGGGCTTGCCGAGCTCGGCTTCAGTCCCACGACGTATGCGATCTTCCGCGACATCCTCAGCCGGTCGCGCGGCATCGTGCTCGTGACCGGACCGACCGGGGCGGGCAAGACGACGACGCTCTACTCGGCGCTCGCATACCTGGGGAGCACGGAACGAAACATCCTCACGGTGGAGGATCCGGTCGAGTACCAGATCCCGACCATTCGCCAGACGCAGGTTCGCCCGAAGGCCGGCTTCACCTACGCGACGGCGATTCGCGCGCTGCTGCGGCAGGACCCCGACATCATCATGATCGGCGAGATTCGTGATCCGGAAACGGCGCAGCTCGCGCTGCG
Source organism: Acidobacteriota bacterium (assembly GCA_016184455.1). GTDB lineage: Bacteria > Acidobacteriota > Vicinamibacteria > Vicinamibacterales > UBA2999 > MELF01. The sequence goes on along the minus strand of JACPCS010000112.1, from coordinate 12,394 downwards.
CGCGGCGCTCTCGGGGATTCTCGTCTTCAGCACGCTCCATACGCAGGATTCGGCCGGCGCGGTGCCCCGTCTGATGGACATGGGACTGGAGCCGTACCTGCTCGCCTCCGGGATTGTAGGCGTGATCGCACAACGGCTGGTGCGGGTGATCTGCCCGCACTGCAAGGAGGCCGCCTCTTACCCGGCGGAGACGCTGAAGAAGGTCGGCCCGAACCCTGATTCGGGCCTCGAGTTTCAGCGGGGCCGCGGCTGCAGCCGGTGCAACGAGACCGGCTACCGCGGCCGCACGGGCGTGTTCGAGGTGCTCGTCATCGACCCGGCGATTCACACGCTGATTCGCGAACGCGGCGACTCGCGCCAGGTCAAGAGCGCGGCCGTCGCCGCGGGCATGACGACGCTCATGGACGACGCGCTGGCGAAAGCGGCCGCCGGCCAGACGACGCTGGAAGAAGTCCTGCGCGTGGCGTACGAATAGAACCGATGCCGAACTTCCGCTACGTGGGCGTGGACGACAACGGGCTCGAGGTGCGGGGGACCGCCGCCGCCGACACCGAGGACCAGCTCGCGGCGCTCCTGCGTGCGCAGGGGCACTACCTGGTCCGCGCCTCGACCGGCTCGGACGCGGGCACGAACCTGTCCGAGATTCGCGTGCTCGAATGGGTCACCCGCCGGGACCTGATCGTGTTCACAACCCAGCTGTCGACCGTGATGGCGACCGGCGTCGGGCTCGTCGAGGGCCTGCAGGACATCGAGGAAGAGCTGCGCAAGCCGGCAATGAAGCGCATCGTCGGCGCGCTGCGTCGCGACATCGAGTCGGGCGAGGCGCTCTCGGCCGCCCTCGCCAGACACCCCAAGGTCTTCAGCGAGCTGTACATCAACGTCGTCAAAGCGGGCGAGGCGACCGGCAATATCGAGCGGGCGCTCGAAGATCTCGTGGCGCAGCTCGAGTGGCAGGCCGAGCTCGCCAACCGCATTCGCGAAGTCGCCACCTACCCCATCATCGTGATCTTCATGCTGGGGGTGCTGTCGTTCGTGCTCGTCGGCTTCACCATCCCGCGGTTCCTCAACGTCTACGAGCGACTGAACGCGCAGGTCCCGCTGCCGCTCCCGACGCGCATGGTCATGGCGGTCTCGTCCGTGTTGCGCGGATACTGGCCGATCTTCCTCACCGGGATCCTGTCGGTTGTGGTGTCGCTCCGCGTATACGGCCAGTCGCCCGAGGGATCCGTACGGCTGTCCCGCATCGTGTCGCGGATACCGATCGTCGGCGAGCTCATCCGCAAGATCGCGCTCGCGCGGTTCGCGCACGCTTTTGCGACGCTGCACCAGTCGGGCCTCGAGGTCGCCCCGTCGCTCACGCTGGTGGAGAAGCTGATCGGCCATGCGCACCTGGCGAGTCAGTTCCGGCGGGCGGTCCAGCGGGTGATGGCCGGGGAATCGCTCTCGCGTGCGCTGCGGGCGGTCGGCGAGTTCCCGCCGATGGTGATTCAGATGATCGCGCTCGGCGAGCGGACGGGCCGGATGGAAAAGGCCCTGGAGGACACGCGCAAGTACTTCGATGCCGACGTCGAGCGCACCATCAAGCGCGCGCTGACGCTCTTCGGCCCGATCATGCTGGTCGTGCTGGCCGGCACGTTCGTGCTGATGGCGCTCGCCTTCTACCTGCCGCTCTTCCAGTTGCTGCGAGTAATCCAATGAGAACGGCGACGAATCGAGGTTTCACGCTGATCGAGCTGCTCGTGATTCTTGGCGTGCTGGCCGTCCTGGCTGCCGCCGTCGCGCCGGCCTTCGTCCAGCAAATCGGGGAGTCGCGCATCCAGGCGACGCAGGACGAGGCACGCGTGCTGTACGAGTCGATGGTGGGGCCCTCGTCGGGCGAAACGCGATTCGGCTTCGTCGGCGACATCGGCCGCTTGCCCACCTCGTTCCAGGAGCTCGCGCAGCAGGGCAGCCTGCCGTCGTATACGACGGCCACCGAGCGCAGCATCGGCATGGGCTGGCGCGGGCCCTATGTCAACGTCGGCACGTCAGCGACCGACTACCTGAACGACGGGTTCGGACGCCCTTACACGGGCGCCTCGTCGGGGCAGGTGCGGAGCGCGGGCACCGACGGCGTGGTCAACACGGCGGACGACATCGTGTACCCGCCCGCGGCGCCGACGATTACGGGCAGTATCATCGTGACCGTCAAGACCACGCAGGGCCAGAAGACGATTGTCGACCCGGTCGGTTATCACGTGGATGTCTATTACGCGGCCGACGGCAGTCAGACGTCGGTCTCGGCGTCGACGGCGCCGTTCAGCTTTTCGAATATTCCGATGGGGCTCCACGCCGTGCGCGTCGTGAAGACCTCGAACCCCGGCGCGGGCAACGTGGTCGCGCAGGATACGGTGATCGTCCGTCCGGGCGGTACCGCCGCGGTCGAGCTCTGGTTCTGATTCAGCGGTTCCAGAGCACCGTGCGTCCGTCGTCCTGGCCCAGGAGCTGACGCAGCGCGTCGGCGGCACCCGGAGGCAGCGCGAGGAACTCGACGGCCACGTGATAGGCCGTCTCGTCGGTGGCCGGCTGGGTGGGTCCGGTCGTCGGCGTGCAGCGGACGACTCGCGCGGCCAGGTGGATGGTGCCGGTCTGGGCCTCGATCGCGACGGGGATCTGCTTACCGGGATCGTAGGAGCGCCCGAGCAGGAGCAGGGCGCCCCCCTCGCTCAAATCCACCAGGCTGCCCTTGTTCGTCACGTTGACGCGCACGGGCAAGGTCAACCGGACGCGCTCCGCCCGCCGACGCTCCGCTTTCCTCGGTGACTCGCTCTTCGGGTCCGCCATCTCTGGGAGCGCGATTATATCCAGTTCTTACCGATCTTCATCTGACACCGGCGTCAGCCGCAGCAGCTCCCCCTTCTTGTCATCGGTGATCAGCAGGAGCGCGCCGTCGGGCGCCTCGGCGACGTCGCGGATCCGCCGCTGCATGTCGATCCGCTCCTCGTTGGCGATGCGGGCGCCGTCGAGCGTGAGCCGGATGATCGCCTTGGACGAGAGTCCACCAACGACCGCGTCGCCGCGCCACGGCAGCAGCGAGCCGCGAGAGAAGAGCGCCCCCGAGGGCGAGATGACCGGAGTCCACGAATGGATCGGCGCCTCGAACTCCGTCCGGGTGCGATGGTCCGGAATCGGCGACTTGTCGTAGTTGTCGCCGTTGCTCACGACCGGCCACCCGTAGTTGCGTCCGGGTTTGATGATGTTCAGCTCGTCGCCGCCGAGCGGGCCCATCTCCCAGACCCAGAGGTCGCCCGTCGCGGGGTGCACGGCCGCTGCCAGCATGTTCCGGTGGCCGAGGCTCCAGATGTCGCCGCGCGCGTCGCGCCTGCCGGCGAACGGGTTGTCCTTGGGGATCGATCCATCCGCGTTGATGCGCACGACCTTGCCGAGATTCGACGTGAGGCTCCGGGCCGGATCGAAGCGCATGCGCTCGCCCGACGTGATGAAGCGCGTGCCGTCGCGGCCGAACACGAGCCGATGGGCAAAATGACCGCGGCCGATTGTCTTCGGCTCCTGACGCCAGATCACCTGCACGTCGCGCAGCCGGTTGCCGTCGATCACGGCGCGCGCCACTGCGCCACCGGCGAGCCGGTTGTCCGTGAGATCGAGATATCCGCCGAACCGCGGGTCGCCGGTTTCCCGCTGTTCCGGAGACTGCTGCGGCGCGGCCTCTGAGTACGAAAGGTAGATCCGTCCGTTCCGCGCAAAGTCGGGATCGATCGCCACGTCGAGCAGGCCCCCCTGTTCGCTCGGTCGCTCGCGATAGGACACCGCAGGGACGTTCTCGACAGGCGGCGAGAGGCGGCCGTTGGCAAAGATGCGGAGACGCCCCGGCTTCTCGGTGATGAGCAGGCGTCCGTCGGAGAGCACGGCCATGCCCCACGGGAACTCGAGCGCCGCCAGCCGCTCGACGTGGAGAGGACCGGACTTGGTCGACAGGACATCGGTCTGCCGCGTCTGGGCGACGAGCAGCGTCGGGAGCACAGCCGCGAGCGCGGCAGCGCGGATATAACTGGCCATGTGAGAGAGCCTCCTGGACCGTGCGGCTGCCAGAAATGTGCCCGGGTAGGAAATAATGCGGCCGTGCCCCCGCGCGTCCGCTTTGCGCCGTCACCGACGGGGTACCTGCACGTCGGCGGCGCGCGCACGGCGCTCTTCAATTGGCTCTTCGCACGCCGGCACGGCGGCACGTTCGTCCTCCGCATCGAAGATACCGACGTGCAGCGCTCGTCGGCCGACATGGTGACCGGCATCCTCGACGGGCTGCGCTGGCTCGGCCTCGACTGGGACGAGGGGCCGGAGGTCGGTGGCGCGCATGGGCCGTACTTCCAGTCGGAGCGGCTCGACCGGTACCGCGCCGCTGCCGCACGCCTCGTGGCGGGCGGCCACGCCTATGACTGCTACTGCTCACCCGAGCGGCTGCGGGACGAGCGCGAGAAGGCGGAAGCGCGCGGCGAAGCGTGGCAGTACGATCGCGCGTGTCTCTCGCTCCCGCCGGAGCGCCGCAGCGAGCTGGAGCGCGCCGGCGCGCCGCGGGCGATTCGTTTCAAGGTCCCCGAGACGCACGCGGCGTTCGACGACGTGGTGCACGGACCGATCGCCTTCGACCCGCGCGCGATCGAGGACTTCGTCATCCTGCGTTCGGATCATCACCCGACATATCACCTGTCCGTCGTTGTCGACGATGTCGAGATGCGGATCACGCACGTGATTCGCGGCGACGACCACATCTCGAACACGCCGAAGCACCTGCTGCTCTTCGAAGCGCTTGGCGCCGTGCCGCCGACCTTCGCGCACGTGCCGCTCATCCTCGGCGGCGACAAGAAGCGGCTGAGCAAGCGTCACGGCGCCACCTCGGTCACCGAGTACCGCCGCCAGGGCTACCTGCCGGCGGCGATGGTCAACTTCCTCGCGCTGCTTGGCTGGTCGCCCGGCGACGACCGCGAGCTGATGTCGGTCGAGGAGCTCGTCGCGAGCTTCTCGCTCGAAGGGATCAGCGGCGGCAACGCCGTCTTCAACGTCGAGAAGCTCGACTGGATGAATGGGCAGTACATCGCGCGGCTTCCCGCCCGTGAGCTCGCAGGTGCGGTCGCGCCGCTGCTGCGTGATGCGGGTTTCGCGGTGCCCGCCGACGCCGCGTGGTGGTATCGGCTGCTCGATCTGCTGCGGCCGCGCGCCAGGCGTCTCACCGACTTCGTCGAGTTGGCGCGGCCGTTCCTGGTTGATACGGTTGAGTACGAGCCGGCGGCGGTGGAGCAGCATCTGCGTGCGCCCGACGTCGCGGCGCATCTCGAGGCGCTGGCAGCGGCGCTCGGCACGGCTGATCCCTTCGATGAGCCACATGTGGAAGCGGCGGTGCGTGGAACGGCAGCTGAACGGGGCATCAAGGCGGGTGTGCTCATCCATGCGACGCGTGTGGCGCTCACCGGTCGCACGACCAGTCCGGGTCTGTTCGAGATCATCGTGATCCTCGGCCGCGATCGGTCCGTCGCGCGGATCGAGCGGCTCGTCAACTTCCTGGCCATGCGCAACGCGCGCGGCATTTCCTGAGCAAATCAGCCCAGATCGACTGCGTCCCGCGCTGAGCTCGCGCGCATCACATGAGGCGTGCCGTCGCACGCCGGCCATGGCCGCCGGAGAAAGTGTGTCGCTCAGTTCCCATATTGCTGAGGGTTACGCGTCACCGCCTCTTGAGGCGTGGCACTGCCGTTGCAGCCATCGCCGCGCGAGCCCGCCGGGTGGTGCACGGAGCCGGGCGCGCGCGCGGTGGGACGCGGACGTGGATGTGGCAGGAGGTCAGTGTGGCTAAAGAGGATCGTGGATTTGCCTCGATGGACCGCGCGAAGCAGCGTGAGATTGCCAGCAAGGGGGGCAAGGCGGCCCACCAGAAGGGAACGGCTCACGAGTGGACCAGCGAGGAGGCGCGGGAGGCCGGACGCAAGGGCGGGATGGCGAGCCATCAGCGACGCAAGGAGATGCAGGAGGGGCCGACCGGCATGAGCGGCGAGCTGGGCTCGCCGGGGATGATCGAGCGCACGGGCGGCGAGGACCAAGGCGAAGACATTCGCTAGTCGTCGCGAGTCCGCGACGAGTTACGCTCGAGCGGCCGGCGCGCCGCGTGGTTTGCGCCGGGCCGCTTTTTCTTTGTACAATCGGTGGTTCCTGCGCCAGCGGCGTTCGGCGCCGAGCGCAGTCCCGCCCGCGCCCAAGCACTGGGAGGTCGTTCAACGGTAGGACACGTGGCTCTGGACCACGTTATCGGGGTTCGAATCCCTGCCTCCCAGCCAATCATCTCCTTCGACTACAACGACTTGGCGGCTTTCACAATCGACCAGGTTCACCCGGTTCGTGGCCCACGTTGTCCGTGTCGGAGGCTACCCACCGCAAGTGGTTCATCTCCAACGTGTTAGCGAAACAACTCGGCAGGTTCGCGGAGTCTCGATGAGACACGAATGAGACACGGTGGCGGACGATCAGGAAAACAGCAGCTCACTGTGCAGCGCTGCGCAGTGCCACTCGAGATAATGAGTCGGCGCGCGAATCGTTGCGAGTGACCCGTCAAACTCTGAGAGGACCGTGATGCCGGAACAAGACCTGTGTGGACGCTGCGGACAGCCGCTGAAATCACACGAGAGGATTTCCGTCGCCAACGTCGGCCTCCGCTGCTACCGGTGCTTCAACGAGGAGACGGCAGCGATGATGAGTGTCGACTTCGATAACACGCCGCTGCAGCCAGTCACCGTCGCAGACGCTGATGACGTCGAGCACACGTTCGAGTTCCGATCGATGCTCGTGCCTACAGGTCACGCCCTGTATGCGCGAGAGCGCGTGCCCGAGGGGCAAGAGGGCTACGAGTTCTCCGTCCTCGGCGACTTCGACGCCAACCCGTGGGACCTATTCAGGTTGCTGTACGACCGGATTCAGCATGGACTCGCCGTCCGCCACGTGGAGCGAGGCGAGCTCGGCTGGCGGATCACGGACGCACGTCATCTCGTCGGCCGCATCACGTCGGATCCTGACCGCGCCGGGGAGATTCCGCTGTTGGTCATCGACGGCCGACCCTTCACCTGGGATCAGGTGGGCCGGCTGTTGATGTCCTTCGAGGGCTTCACGCTTCGGGCGTTCGTGGACGACAGCATCGAGGTCATCGGAGGCCCACTTCTGAAGGAAGAGAGGAAAGCCTGAATCGGGAATCCTTTCCGCTTGATTCTCGTCTGGCGACGATGACATCGTCGTCGTGCGGAATCGGATATGGACGCGCGAAGAACGAAGGGGTCGCTTGCTTCACGGATCACGACGTCGCCGGGCATCCCTGACTCTGTCCATCAGCTCGCTGTCGATCACTCCGAGCGCGACTCGGTATTGCTGGACGCGGTGTGTCGGAGCGGCTGGTTCGACGTGCGGATGGAACGTCTGGCTACCGGCGATTACTTGGTGAACGGCGAAGTGCTGGTCGAGCGAAAGACCATTCGTGACCTGATCGCCTCGCTCGTTGACGGTCGCCTGTTTCCGCAAGTGGCACGATTGGCTCACAGCCCATACAGATCGCTGCTCCTGATCGAAGGTCCGACGCCTTTCTCGCTGCCGGACGTGCATCACCACTCGGTGGAAGGAGCACTCGTTTCGATCGCCGCCATGTGGCGGCTTCCCGTGCTGCAATCATCCGACTCGGAACAATCAACCCGCATGCTGCGGTTCCTGGCGGAGCAGGTGCGCGGACCACAGGAGCGAATCCTGCGGCGATTCGACAGGAAGCCGAAACGTCTTGCATCGAGGCGGCTTTTCCTGCTGCAGGGGCTGCCAGGAGTGGGACCCGCGCTTGCACACCGGCTCCTCTGCCACTTCAGTTCAATCGAGCGGATCGTCACCGTGGACGCCGCCACACTGGCCGAGGTGCGAGGCATCGGCGCAAGAAAGGCGGCGCGTATTCGAGAGCTCGTTGGCAGTCCATCTCCGGGCGGCTCTATCCACCACCTCGCACAGGAGGACCAAACACGCGGCTGACGAACGTCGAGCGGAGACCACATAGCGATGCGAAAGAAACCAGTCGGCACCAGAAAGCCGAAGGCGCTTCGCGAGCGTGTCGAGGCTCTGAGGAGGGCCGGCGTGATTGCGTGGAGCGGACGGCGGCTGCGACCAGCGAAGCCCGCGGGCAAGGTCCGTGGCAACAAGACTGTCGCCGACCTGCTTGTCGAGAACCGCGAGTGACGGTGTCTTCAACGCGAGTGCCGCTTCGGTTAGCCGTCGTCCTGGAGGAGGGTCCATCACGAGCGATCTGTCGATGTCGCATTCGCTGGTTCTGCGCCTTCTCCCACGTGCGCGAGCGATTCGCGAATCAGAGCGGGTGCGATGCGGAAGCCCTCCGCGACGAGCGCGTCAAGCACGGGCTTGAGTGCAGGGAGCAATGCCCGTCGTCGCGCGTGAACAAGCACGCCCAGTGTTCCCCGGCTCGTCGATCAGAAGGAGATCGGCCCGAAGAGATTCGGCGACGAGTATCGCCGCGGTCTCTCCTGGATCCAGCCCAAGGTCTGACTGTGGCGAGGGCTCATCGACGACACGCAACCATCGCGCCTGGCGGAGCGCATCAACGCCAGGCGCGGACGGGCGCCGTTCCACGGCTTCATCCCACACCGCTCTTGGCACCACGACGTCCTCAAAGAGCGCTGGAAGGAGGTGAAGGGCTCCGACCCGCGAGAGATAGATCAGGGGCGAGCTGTCTGCGACGACCAGCACGCGGCCTCAGCGCTGGCTCTTCGGAATGGCTCCGAGCTCTTGCCTGAACTCTTCGACGTCGTGATCGATGGCGTAGAGGCCGTGCCGGCCGGCCTCGATGAGGAAGTCGTCGAGCGTCATGTCGAGTGCGCGTGCCGCGGAGGCACGAGTCAATCGGCCGGCTCGTACTTCGTCGATGACCAGCAGAAGACGCGCGCGCCTGGCCAATTCGTCGGTCGGCTGCTCAGAGAGCGGGCCCGGAATCTCGACTGTGATCTCCATGGAACTTCTTATTCCGATTGTAGCCGTACCATCTGCTCCCAGCGGCATCCTGAAGCGAGGCTGCACAGAGCGACAGGGCCTGAGACACAATGAGACATTTTGTGCGTGAACAAAGCAGAACGGAGGGGAGCCTACCGAAGCGATAACGTCAAAAAAGTGGAACAAAACAGAGCGGAGCGGCACGGGCCGCAACCCATTCACCGCTCTCTGGACCACGTTATCGGGGTTCGAATCCCTGCCTCCCAGCCGATTCGCCCTCAATCAGTCAAATTTCTGAATGTTTTCCGCCATCTCTCGCGTCACACAGGTGGCTGAGAGAACGTGCGGGTCGGGAAATGTCACTCGGCAATGTCACTCGGCGAGCGAGTCGAAGAGGCACCGACCTCCGACGGGGCGATCGAAGGGGCTGCGGCTTTTTCGGCCCCGCAATCGCAGTTGAAAGGGCGAACTGGAATCAGCTCGCCCTTCAGCTGCTCGACGCGGCAAGCGCTTACTTGCCCGGCCGCGGTGTTGACGGCCGCTGAGAAGCACCCTCTTTGAACGCCGCTTCGTTCAGGTTCACATGACCCACCGATTGCGCGATGACCACTCGACCGCTCGGCACCTTGTCGTCGTGCGACCACAGGTGAAAGATGATCCCGTCCGTCGTCGCCACCAGATCGGCGACTGCTTTCGCCTTGTCTGGTGGCAGATCATGCACCTGCACGCGGCCGGTCGCGATCTCCTGTGTATGGTCGTGCCAGTTCTTGTTCCAGTCCGCGAGTGTGACCGCGCCTGTGCGCATAATCGATTTCGCAATGATGTATTCGACCTGCTCGAGGCGGGCGCCTCCGTCGCTCGACTCGTAACACAGACACTCGATCACCGGCTCTAGTGAAAGGACTTTACAGTAGTGATGGTACGGACCCATCACCTTGCCAGCCACCACGTGAGGAGCCGTGACGTGAATGGTGTGTCCGTCGGCCGGTGAAGGCGTCGTTGTCTCTTGCCCAAAGCCGGGAACCGCGATACCGACGATGACGCCGAAAGCACTGACAATCCGCCACATTGCTGCCTCCCTTCACTTGCTGCCACCCCACCGAAATCCGCTAAGGGCGCCGAGTCGCCGTCGTCGCTACGCGAGGTCCGAAGGGGTGATGACCTTCACCTGCCGGATGCTGTCGTACGGAAGACTGATGTTCGCGTGAGCCTGGCGCACCACGTCTTCGCTCTCGGCCTCCGTCAGGCAGAAGATCTTTCTCTCACCGAGGTCGTAGTGACACGCCACGAACGTCACACCTGGAGCGCCCTTCATGGCGTTGCACGCTTGAAGGATCGCCTCGCGACCGACGCCGGGTACCGTGTGTGCGTCGAGAAAGCGGGACATCTTCCACCTCCTCATCGAACGGAATCAGGCTGATTCCCCACCGGCCCGCCACAGGGCTGGTGGCGCTAGAATTGGCCTCGGGCGCAGGGACGGGCGGAGCCGATGACCATCGGGGATGAGGTTAAGACCGCCCGCGATCAGGAGTCCTCAACGGTGCCCTCAAATAGCATCAAAAGACCTCAATCCCGAACCGAAGACCGGCGGATGTACACGTTCGGCCCGTTCCGCCTCGACGCAGGAACGCGACGGCTGCTCTGCGGCGGCGAGCCAGTGGCATTAACCGCGAAAGCGTTCGATACGTTGCTTGCGCTGGTCGAGCACCGAGGCCGGCTTGTCGAAAAGGACGAGCTCATGCAATGGCTCTGGCCTGACAGAGCCGTCGAAGACGCGAACCTCACTCAGACCGTCTTTCTGCTGCGGAAGGTGCTTGGCGAAAGTCCAGGAGAACACAGGTACATCGCAACGATTCCCCGGCGCGGGTATCAGTTCGTCGCGTCGGTGCAAGAAGTCGCGGCGGTGGAGCCGGCAACCGCGTCGGCCTCCCCCGAGCTCCCGGGCTCAAGACCTGCCGAGGCCGCGGCGATGCCGTCACTTGCCGTGCTGCCGTTCACCTCACTGGCGCCGGAGAGCGGCGACGAGGTCTTCGGCTTGGGCCTCGCCGACGCGCTGACCACGCGACTGGGGAACCTCGGGGCCAAGATCATCGTCCGGCCCACCAGTGCGGTACGTTCGTATGTGAGTACGTCGCCCGGCGCGGTAGCCGCAGGCCGCGAGCTGGCGGTCGACACAGTGCTGGAGGGCTCCGTACAACGCGTAGGAGAACGGATCCGCGTTTCGGTGCAGCTCGTGAGCGTGCAGACCGCGGCGGCCATCTGGGGGGAGCGGTTCGATGAGAAATTTACCGACATCTTTTCGGTGGAGGATTCGATTTCGGAGCGGATCGCAGCCGCGCTTGCAGCCAACCTGACCGGTGCTGAGAAACGGCGCCTGACGAAGCGATACACGGATAGTCCGACTGCTTACGAGTCCTACTGGAAGGGCCGGTTCCATTGGAACCGACGCACTGCCGGTGACCGCCAGAAGGCCGTACGTCACTTCGAGGTGGCCATCGAGCAGGATCCTGATTACGCACTCGCCTTCTCGGGTCTCGCCGATTGCTACGCCTTGCTCGGTTCGGCCGGCTATGACGCGGAGCCCCGACGAGAGCTCCTCGCCAAGGCACGCACCGCCGCGATGAAGGCGATTGCCATCGATCAGGATCTGGCCGAAGCGCACACCTCGCTCGGCCTCGTGAAGTTTCGGATGGATTGGGCATGGGCGGAGGCGGAGCACGCGTTCAGGCACGCCATCGAGCTCAACCCTGGTTACGCCTCGGCCCATCACTTCCTTTCGCTGCTCCTCTGCGCGTTGGGACGCACCGAGGAAGCCATTGCGACCATCAGACAGGCTCGGGACCTCGATCCCCTGTCGCTCATCATCGGTACCGCGGTCGGCCGCGTCCACCACTTCGCCCGGCAGTACGACGTGGCGATCGAGGAGTGCCGGAAAGCGCGGGAAATGGATCCCGGATTCGCTGGAGCTCACTTGGATCTCGGCCTCGCGTGCGTCCAGAAATCGATGCTTCATGAGGCCATCGCCGAGCTTCGGCAGGCGTTGACGCTCTCGGATAGTCAGAGCCTCGCGTTGGCGGTACTGGGATACGGACTGGCGCGCGCGGGCGACACGAGTGCGGCCGTCGACGTGCTCGCGCAATTGCACGAGCGCCCCAAGCGACGCGATGTTCCCGCCCTCCATGCCGCCTATGTTCAGATCGGGCTCGGGAACTTCGAGCAGGCGTTCGATGACTCGGGCGGGGGTGCGCGTCGGTTTCGGCGGCATGAGTTTCGGGGGGATGGACGACGGCCGACTCATCTTCCATCGAGTCCGCGACCTTCAGCCAGAGGAGCTGCTCTCGCCAGAGCGTGGCCGGAAGATGACCTTGGCGCCACACATGGTCAC
>JACPCS010000076.1 GCA_016184455.1 Acidobacteriota bacterium | reverse complement strand
GGTCGAAGCGCGTATCGCCGAGGAGCACCGCGTAGCCTTCCTGATTCGCCAGGTCCTGAATACCGAGCAGGATCGTCGACCAGACGAGCCGCGTGATGTGGGGCACGGTCACGATGAGCCGACGGGTGCTGCGCACGCGCAGGTTCTTGGCGCTCGCGTTCGGGGCGTACCCGAGCCGCTCGACGGCCGCCATCACCTTCCGGCGTGTGGCGGGCGCGACGACGTCGGGCTGGGTCAGCACACGTGAGACGGTGGCGATCGAGACGCCGGCACGCTTGGCCACATCGAAGATGGTGGGCACTAGGCACTCATGATATCGCGACGGGTGCACGTGGCCGGGCACCCGCAGCAGACTATCGTGCGTCTGTAAACGTTTGCTGCGTCCGGATGCGGGATTGGTGCGACGCGGCGCTCCGGTGCACCTTCACCGGACTCCACTCGCAAACCCGAACTGATTGTTCTCCGCGCAGACGTACTCCATCAGCTCATCGGTTGGCGGCCTGAGCAGTGACTCGTACCGGACGGTGAAGGAGCGTGAGAACGCGCCGGGATCGTCGATGAGGGCCTCGGTCACGAGGTGACCCATGTCGACACGCGTCCACCGCTCCACGGTGTGGAGCTGCTCGGTGTGCGGCGTGCCCCGCCCGTCGAGCCACACCTTGTCGTTGAACCCGACCGTGTCGACGACCAGCGTGTCCTTCTCGTACCAGCCGATCGAGTGGCCGAACCAGGTCGGATCGAGCTCCGCCGGATGCGTGCGGCCGTCCTCCATGAAGATCTGCCGGAACGTCCGCATCAGCTCGTGCATGATGTAGAGGTGCGTCGGCCGCTTGTGCGTGTAGTTCTGAATGAAGCGGAAAGGATAGGGACTGTACCGCGGCGCTCCCAACGACGGTAAGCACCAACTGTGGGGATCGTCGGTCTGCTTGCGCGCGGCCATCAGGGCCTTCGCTGCCGGCAGTAGCGGCAGCTCCTGGCCGGGCTCGAGGCTGGACGCGGCGTTGAACGGCCGCACGTTCACCCACACGCCGTCGCCCAAATCGATCGTGCCGTCGGGCAGCCGCGGCGGCGGGCCCGTGGGCGTCGGCGGCAGCGTGAATTCCTGACCCAGCGCATTCACCGGCCCGAGCACGCCGGAGGGCTGTGCGCCGCCTCCCTGCGCCTGCGCGGAAACGACCGGCGCGAGCAGGTGAAGCACCACGACGACGGTCCCCGGGACTGACAGCAGCTGGCGCACGGTCGCCTCCCGAAACCTCGAAATCGTGAAACGCGAAACGCAGTATACTCCCGCCCCACCAGCGGCCTTTCACCGGAGGGTGCGTATGAGCGATACGCGAGTACGGTCTCTGGCAATCGCGGCGGTTCTCCTCTTCCTGCCCTCAGCACTTTCGAGCGCCGCACAGGCTCCAACCGATTCGCCGGCCGCCGCGGCATTCGTGGCGCGCGCGAAGCAGGCGGCCGGCACGGAGTGGCTGCCGGCGTTCGAGTTCATCTGCGCGAGGAGCCCGAACCGCGCCAACAGCCCGAACGATCCGGTGATCGAGCCGAGGAAGATCCAGAACCATCCGCTCTACCACGGGTTCGAGCAGAAGCTCGCGCGACTACACGCGCGCCGACCCGGCGCCGCAACCCGGAACGTGTTCGCGAACGACGTCCTGCTCGTGGAGGTCGTGCCGACGCCCGGGTCCGGCATCGAACCCGGGCTGGCGTTCACGGTCTCGCCGGACGGCCGCGTGAGCCCGTGACCCATCCTTTCTGCTCCTGCAGGAGCATCGCCGATGAGCGACGGACGGCGGGAGAGGCGCGGATTATAGATCGAGGCACCAGTCACCGCCGTGGCGATGGTGACTGGTGCCTCGTGACAGGCTACTGCGTATTGCGTGCCGACTGCACCGGCCGGGTGACGCGGAACGGATACCCCGGCGGGTCGTTCAGGTAGTACGCGCCGAGCGTCGAGATCCGATCCATGTCGGGAAACATCACGCTGATGGCCGGCGCGTTGACGCTGCCGCGCGGCGAGTACCAGACCGCGCCGTCGCGCGTGATCTGAATCTTCGGCGTGTCGGCGTCGAACTGCGGCTTCGGGTAGAACGTGAACGCCCCGTCCCGCGGGTTGAACTTGCCGATCGCGGCCGTGCGATCGGGCGCCGGCGAGTCGGCAAACCAGATGTTGCCGTCGGCATCCTCCGCGACGTCATAAGGCTGCGCGTCGTGCCACGGGATCGTGTACTCCGTGAACCGCCCCGTCGTCTGGTCGAGCTTCGCGAGCTTGCCGGGGCGCTTCCCGGCGGCCCAGATGCCGGTCCAGATGTTGTTCTTCGAATCGACGTTCAAGCGACGGATATGGCTCGGGTACGTGGGCGGCGTGAACTCGGTCCATTGATTCGTCGTCGTATCGAACTTGGCGATCTTGCCGCCGCTCCAGAGCGCAATCCAGATGTTGTCGTTGCGGTCGGCGACGACGCCGTACGGAATCGCGTGCGGAGTCGGAATGCGGAACACCGACACCTTGTTCGTGGCGCGGTCCCACTTGCTCAGCGCGCCGCCCATGATCCACCCGATGTAGATGTTGCCCTTGGAGTCCATCGCCTGCGACTGCAGCCACTTGATCGAGTTGTGGACCTGATTGTCGGGATCCATCGGGATCAGCTGCTCGAACTTCTCCGTTCTCGGATTGAAGCCGAGCAGCCGCTTCGGCGTCGACGGCTGCACGCCCGAGTGCTCCGGCAGCCAGATCATCCCCTCGCGGTCGACGAGCACTTCATGGATGCCGTTCTTCGGGTCTGGCAGGATGAAGTCCTTCTGCTGCCCCGTGCGTGGGTCGAGCTTGACCAGCCGGTGCGGATAGCCGCGGTCGACGAGCCAGACGTTGCCGTCGCGATCGAAGCGAACGTCCTGGCCGACACGCCGCCCGCGGTACCCGATGTTGATGTACTCGGGCGCCGTGCTCCCCTGCCCCGGCGGGTCGGGCGGCAGGTGGTACTCGATGTACATCGCCTTGCCGAGCACCGCCTCGTCGAGCGGCCCCTCGCGCTCCGCCTTCACGGCGCGGCGCCTGGCGTCGGGCCCGAAGTTCTTGACCATGTACGCCAGCAGGTCGGCGCGATCCTGCCGCGAGAACGGGAAGACCGAGGTGCGAGGCGACAGGAGCCCTTCGGCGTAGCTCCGGCCGTCGCGCTGGCCGAGCGCCGTCCCGACCATGTGGTCGATGCGGCCGTTCCACACCGCCTCGGTGGCCGGCCGTGAGGGCAGGAAGTTCTCGCCGTGGCAGATCATGCAGACCTGTTCCGCGACCTGCTTGCCGGGTCCCGGCGGATAGATCTGGTCGTACGGCTCGATGCCGACGGAACCGCCCGGCCCGGCCGATTCGCCTTCGAGTGAGACGTCGGCGAGCGCCGCGTTGCCCTGCGCCGCACCCCGGAGCGACAGCTGGAGCCGCGGGGTGTCGCCAGCGCGCAGGATAACCTTCTGCGCCTCGGATCTGAGCCCCTTCGCGGTCACGCTGACTTCGTAGTTGCCCGGGAAGAGCGCCACCGCCCGGAACTGGCCCGCGTTGGTGAACACCATGTAGGTGATCAGCTTGTCCGTGTTGCGGAGGTAGACCTGCGCGGCCTTGAACGGAACGGCTGCCTCGACCGTGCCGGACACCCGCGCGGTGCCCGCCAGCGCGCCGCCCCGGGCGGCCTGCTGCTGGGCGGCGGCCGCGCCTGTCGTGGTCAGCGCCGCGTAGCCGACGGCCAGCGCTCCGGCCGCGATGGCGAACATCCTCCAAGCGCGCATATCGACCTCCTTGAATTTGGAGTGGATTGTAGCTCGCCCGGCGCCGTACACGAAGCGAGCTCAAATGCCCAGGTACAAGCGGTACAGCGCGTCGCTCGGGATATGGAAGGTGTCGGTCAGCAGAATCACGCCGAAAAAGATCAGCACGACGCTGCACACCGCGCCGATGCCGGCCGAGACGCGTTGCACCGACGTGAGCAGCGGCAGCGCACACGACAGGAAGATCGCGGCGAGCAGATACGGAACCGCGATGCCGACCGAGAACAGAAACAGCGCGAGCGCGCCCACCGACGCGGATCCCACGCTGCCGACGTAGATCATCAGCGAGATGAAGAGCGCGCCGCCGAAGCAGGTCGAGCACCCGATCGCGAACGCCGCGCCCAGAAACATCATCTTTAGCCGGTCAGCGAGACGTACGTAGCGTCCGCCTGCACCCGGACCTTCCGCCCGTGGCAACAGGCGCGGCAAGCGGCACAACCCGGGCACGCCGGAGCTGGCGCCGACCCAGACACCGAGCCCGAGGATGCCCAGCCCCGAGAGGATCATCAGCGGCCGATTCCACGCTTCCATGAGGCCGGACGTCTGGAGCCGCTCCCCCGCCAGGCCGGCGAGCGCCCCGCTGACGGTGAACACGACGGTGAACCCGGCGATGAAGTAGAGGGCCGTCGCGATCACCCGACGGCGGGCCGCAATCGCGTCAACGGCTCCGGCAAGACCGGTCCCGCCTGCAGCACTCGCGTTCATGCCGGCCAGCGCAAACGTGTAGTAGAGCGTCAGCTGCAGCAGACACGGCGAGAGCACCGCCAACAGCCCCGCCAGCAACGCGACCAGCGTGGGCAGCGGCAAGCCCGTGCCCTCCAGCCCCGTCGGATACACGATCGGCAGCGCCCACTGCATCGTCTGTTCGACATGGGCCTCCGAGTCGTGTGCCACGAGCGTCAATGCCGCGCGATCCTCGCGGAAGAGCGGGACGCCGCCGGCATCCGTCTTCGGAAATCGGACCACCGTCGCGCGATGGTGAGGCGAATCACGCAGGACCTCACTGCCTACCGGCGCCAGCCGGCGGCCATCGTCCAGCTTCAGTGAGACCGCGGGCGCCGTCGGCGACAGCTGACCCAGGTGAATGTCCTCGAAGACGTAGAACACGGCGAACCGATCCGGCCGGTACCGATCGGCGTCCTGGCTCTGCTCGGTCATCGTGAAATACGTCGGCGTCGCATAGAGACCGGAGATCATCGTCGCCGCGTGGCTGTGGTGGCCGGTGCCTTCGGCCTGCCGCAGCAGCGTGCGTTGCACGGTGGAGGTGAGGCCGGCCTTGAACGTCAGGATGTCGATGCGGTTGGCCGGCCCCCATTTCGAGACGACGACCAGCCACGACCAGGCGGCCACGAGACCAACCAGGGCCAGCGTGAGCGCCCGGACCCACCGTGCGGCGCCAACGCGCGCGCCGCCGGCCCGGCTCACACCCGCCGCCGTCAGCGTCTCGGCGTGCTGCATCGCCTCACCGGGCCGGGGGCGTCCAGGCAGTTCGCTTGATCGCCGCCGCCAGCGCGCTGCCGTGCAACCCATTCTGATCGGAGACGACCTCGCCCACCACGCCGCTGCCACTGCGAGCGTACGCGACGAAGATGCCGCCGTGCACGTCGCCGTTGTTCGGCATCGGGATCCGGTGCGTGATCGCGCGCGTCTTCACATCGAGGACGACGATGTCGTGCGATTCGTTGCACATGGCCCACATCTCCGCCCCGTCGGGCGAGAGGATGATGTGGTCGTTGCGGAGGCACCCGGTCTCGACGGTTGCCGTCACTCGATTGGTCGCGGTGTCAACAATCGTGATCGTCTTGCCGGAGGGCCCGAGCTCGCCCTTGTCGGCCACCCAGAGCTCGGTGTCGTCCCAGGTCAGACGAAGTCCGTACGGGCCCTCGCCGGTCGGCGCGTCGCCGACAACCGTGTCGCGCTCGCCGGGCTTCTGACCCCGCTCGATCTTCAGCACCTTGTTGTCCCCGGAGTTAGTGACCCAGGCCCAGCGGCCGTCCTTGGAGAACTCGGTCCAGATGGGGATATGCCCGACCGCCAGCGACTGCACGACCCTCCACGTCGAGGTGTCGATTTTCGCGAGCCAGCCGGGGACCTCGCGTCCGAGCTCGCCGCGACTGGGAGGCGGTACCGTGTAGTAGAGGAACCGGCCATCCGGCGTGGTGAAGCCGGCGTACGGGTTGCCGTGGAGATCGCCAGCCGACATCCCCGCAATCACCTTGTTGTTGTCCGCGGGATCGACGATGTAGAAGCCACGGCCCCCCGAGTTCGGCGTACTCCAATTGAAATGCTCGATGAGCACCAGCGACCGCCCCGATCCGTCGCGGAACGCCTTTGCATGGTGCGGGGTGCCGCCGGTCGCAGTCACCTGGTGAATCTTCAACGTCCGCGCGTCGAGCACGACCACGAATGCCGGCGAGCTGTCGAGCGCGGCGGCGATGCTGGTCATGGCCGGCAAGTAGATGTATTTCGCGTCGAGCGACATGCCGATCCCATGGCTGCCCAGCTTCGCGCTGTACTTCGGATCGATGTCGGAGTACGCCATCGGCTTCTTCGTCCGCGCGTCGACCACCACGACGGAGTTCTTCGGGTTCTTACTCCCATACGACGTACCGGAGTTGGTGAAGAAGAGAATGTCGCCCGACGCCGCGGAGTACGCCGGCGCGCCGCTGGCGTCGCGCTGCTCGAGCAGGCGCACGCCGAGGCGCTGCGCCTCGGCCGTGGTCCAGGTGTCCTGTTGCGCGATCGCGGTCTGCCGATCGCCGAGCCCGGCGCTCCACGCCATCACCCAGACGCAGCCGACGCCCGCCAGTCCGAGCGCCAGCGTCTTCATCCTTGTGGCACTCATTTCGGTTTCGCTCCTTCTTGGCGCGCTTCTGGAGCGCCCATTCTACAACCCGCCTCGAGACCGCCGGATACGGCCGAGCGTGAAGTGTGATCGCGGCCACAAACTCGCTGGTGGCTGGTAGGCGGTAGCTGGCTGGAAGCAAGAACCCAAGAACCCGGAACCTGAACCGTGAACCTGCGACCGACTACCGGCTACCAGCTACTGGCTGGTCGTATACTCCGCTTGATGGCCGCCTATTCCAAGCTCTGGTATCTCGAGCGGTTTCACTTCACCGACGCCCTCACCGATGCCCAGAAGCGCGAAGTGCGTGAGATGGCGCGCATGTTCGAGGTCAAGCGCGGGCAGCGCATCTACGTCCCGGGCGACCCGAGCGACCAGGTGTTCCTGCTGAAGGTGGGCGTGGTGAGGATTTCGACGCCCGCGGCAGGCGAGGACGAGCGGATTCTGGCCTTCCTCTACCCCGGCGACATCTTCGGCGAGCTGGCGGTCGTCGACGAGGCGCCGCGCGCGCATCTTGCGACCGTGCATGAGGATGCCGTGCTCTGCTCGTTCCCGCGGGACGTGCTGCTGCGCGTCATCCCGCAGGCGCCGGCGCTCGGCTACCGCATCACCAAGCTGATCGGCGTGCGGCTCCGGCGCTTCGAGACGCGCGTCGAGGAGCTGCTCTTCAAGAGCGCCCACGCCCGCGTCGCCCACGCGCTGCTCGATATGGCGACCGATTACGGCATCAAGGACAACGGGGGCGTGCTCATTCCGATCCGTCTCAACCAGAAGGACCTGGGCAACCTGGTCGGCCTCGCACGCGAAACGGTGAATGCGGTGCTGCAGGACTTCAAGGAGCGCGGCCTGATCGACGCGACGCGCCGCAGCATCCGAATCACCGACCCGTCGCGCCTTCGCCTCGTCTCGTAAGGTGCTCCGCCGTGTGGCGGGCGCATCGTCGCTCTTCGTCGCGGCGGCGCTGGCGGCCGGGGTCCCCGACCTTGGGATCGTGTGAATCGCCTCACACCCCTGGCGCGGTGACCGTCGCACACTACGGGAGGTCACGCCCAAGGAGGTTATCGATGAACTCGCGATTCGCTGCCGGAATCGTCGGCGGTCTCGCCGCCGGCGTCGTCTTCGGGATCATGATGCAGATGATGACCGCACCCACGCCGGACGGCGGGCGCATGCCGATGATCAACATGGTCGGCATGATCGTCGGCTCGCCGACCGCGGGCGTCGGCTGGCTCTACCATCTGTTCAACAGCGCCGTGATCGGCGTCATCTTCGTCTGGGCGCTCGGCGCCCGGAGCTACACGTACGGAACCGGCCTCGGGTGGGGCGCGGCGTACGGCTTTGTGTGGTGGATTCTCGGCGCGCTCATTCTCATGCCGGTCTTCCTCGGGATGCCGGCGTTTGCGCCGCTGATGATGCCCGAGATGCGCATGGTCGCGATGGGAAGCCTGATCGGCCACCTGATCTACGGCCTGATCCTCGGTGCCGTCTACGTGGCGATGACGCGACGCGCGCCCGCGCGCGTGCCCTGATCAGGGAAGCCACCGGAAGACCGCCGGCGCGACCCAGACGTGGAAGGCCACCGCGCCGGCGAAGAACCCGGCGAGGTACGTCATCGCGCTCGTCACGCCCTGCGCGGCGAGCACGTGCTGTCGCAGCGGACAGCCATTGGCAAGCGTCGAGACATAGCCGACGCCGAACCCTCCGGCGACTGTCAGGAGCGCGGTGACCGCGTCGACCGATCCCGCCGCGTCCCGCGCCGCGCCCGCGACGAGCCTGGCCAGCGGGAACGCGATCCACGCGCTCAGCGCGAACGCCGCCAGCCCTTTGAGCAGCGCCGTGTCGCGCACGAGCAGAAAGTCGCGAATGCCGCCCACGAAGCACATCCGCGAGCGCTGGCCCAGGTAGCCGAGCACGAGGCCGACGAGCAGCGAGGCCACGGCCGCCGTCATCGCGTCGCCCTCCACCGAAGCCAACGGGTGCCGAGCACGATGCCCGCAGCCATCGCGCCGAAGCCGGCGGCGCCCAGCGGCTCGCCCGCGGCCGTCCGCAGCGTCAGACGGATGGCGCAGCCGCCGGCCACGAGCGCGAAGTTCATGACGAGCGCACCGTAGAGAAATGTCTTGGCTGGATGGTCCGGCAACACCCATCGGAACTCGCCGTGCCGGCGTGCGGCAATCAGGCCACCCGCGAACACCCCGATGGTGGTGAGCAGCGGGTAGACGAGCGAGGCCGGCGCGACGGGCAGAGCGGTCGCCGCCAGCGTGTTGATCGTCCAGTTCACCAGGTCGCGGCCGTGGCAGGCCATGCAGACGCCGTAGGCCTCGGGCGGGCGGACCTCGAAGAACGCTTCCGCCGCCACGGCGAGGATGCCGGCGATGACGCCCATGTGGACGGCCGTCACCCGCACCACACCGCGCGCACGCTCGCCCTGATGGTTGGTCTGCTCTTCGTTCCCCTTGGTCCGGCTGAAGCCGGACGCCACGTACGAGCTCATCGCGGCGCGGCCTCCCAGCCGTCGGTGCGCGGGCGGTACTCGTGCACGCCGTCGATCCGGACGCGGTGGATGGCCAGCAGCGGAAGGACCTCATCGCGCCGCGCGAATTCGAACCGCAGCGCCACGCCACAGTTCGGGCTCAGCTCCCGCGGCCCCGGCACGAGCCGCGCGGCGTGGCCGTGCCGCTTCAACACGGTCTCCGCACGGATGGCGTGGTGCGACGCGAAAAAGCTGATCAGGCCGTCCATTGGGCGTTGCGGAGTCGAGCGTTGGAAGGTGTCCGTGCCCATGACGCAATCTGGCGGACGGCGTCGATCGCCGCATCGACCTCTGCCGCCGTATTGAACCAGCCGAATCCGAATCGTACCGTGCCAGTCGGAAACGTGCCGAGCGTCCGATGTGCCGCCGGCGCGCAGTGCAGGCCCGTTCTCGCCAGAATCCCGAACGACTCGTCCAGCAGCAGCCCGACCTCGGATGGCGAGGCGCCAGCGACGCTGAACGAGACGATGCCGCAGCGTGCAACGGGATCGGCCGGACCGTATACCGCAATCCCCTCCATCGCGCGCAGCCCCTCCACACACCGCGTCGTCAGCGCGCGTTCGTGCGCCTGCACGGCCTCGACGCCAACGTCGATGAGGAAGCGGACGCCAGCGCCGAGGCCGGCAATGCCCGCCACGTTGAGCGTGCCGCTCTCGAGCGCATCGGGCATGAAATCAGGCTGAACCTCGTGCGCCGAGTCGCTGCCCGTTCCGCCGCGCACAAGCGGCGGCAGCTCGAGCCCCTCGCGGACGTACAGGCCGCCGGTGCCCGTCGGCCCGAACAGCCCTTTGTGCCCCGTGAACGCCAGCACGTCGATGCCGAGCGCCGCCACATGGATCGGCATCGTGCCGGCGGTCTGCGCGGCGTCCACGACGATCCGCGCCCCGTGCCTTCGCGCCACTGCGGCCATCTCGCCGATCGGCAGGATCGTGCCCGCGACATTCGAGGCGTGCGTGGCAACCAGCAGACGCGCGCCCGACGCGAGTCGATCCTCGAGCCGGCCCACGTCGATCGAGCCGTTCGCATCACAGGGGACGACCTCCACGCACACGCCCGTCGTCTCGAGGTGTCGCAGCGGACGCATCACCGAGTTGTGCTCGACGCTCGTCGTCACCACGCGATCGCCGGGACGGATGAGCCCGTAGAGCGCGACGTTGAGCGCATGGGTCGCGTTCGTCGTGAACGCGACGCGGCTCGGATTGTCGATATGAAACAGGCGCGCGACGGCCTCACGGGTCTCCTCGACCACGCGGGCCGCGGCAATCGACAAGCGGTGCCCGGACCGGCCGGGGTTGCCGCCCGCGCCGGCCATCTGCTCCCGGATGGCAGCAGCGACCGACGGCGGCTTCGGCCACGACGTCGCCGCGTTGTCGAAGTAGATCATCGGATCAACCGCTCATCATTCAACAGCGCCGGGCGCGGTTGCGGCGTCCGCAGCAGGTCGCTGCACTCGCCGAGCCCCAGGCGCGACTGTCCGCCGAAATCGAGCTGCACCGCGCGCACTTCCGGATACCCCGTCAGCGTGGCGATCAGGCCGAGCAGCAGAAGCCGCATGCGATCCGGCCGCTCGAGCGCGAGCGTCCGCACCCCCGGGGTGTACGCGAAGCGGAGCGAGAACAGGCCCTGGCGATCGAGCTCGGCGCCAAGCAGCCGCGCGTCAAGCGGCAGCCGCGTGAGCTCCAGTGACGGGGGGCCGGCCAGAAACGCCTCGAGCGCGGCGCGCGGATGAGATGCGTTGACGGGCACTGCCACGAGCCCTCGATCCGATGGGTAGTACAGCAACCGCGTGTATGCCGGCGCGTCCGTGATCGGAACGCCGCCCACGGTGAGCCTCACGCGGGTGATCCCCGGGATACGCGTGAGCGTCGCAACGATCGCCGGCACACCAAGCGTGGCGTTACGCAGGGCATCTGCCGAGCCTGCCAGCCACACCCGCGCCGTGTCGTCGACCAGCTCAGCCGATTGCAGCACCAGGCCGGGCGGCAGGGCACTGGTGAGCCGGCTCCCCGCCGGCGGCCCGGCCAGCAGCGCCGCGAGGGCCGCCCGCGGCAGGTCCGCATCGGCGGCCACGCGCCGGGAGAGCGGGAACAGATATGGAGCGTCGACGTAGTAGACGGTGATCGTGGCGCCCGTCCAGGGCCACGCGACCGCCGCGGTGAGGTTGAGCGGTTGAAGGGTGCGGAGCCACCATCCGAGGGCGAGCAGCGCGGCCAGAGCGGCCACCCGCGCGATATCGCGGCGGTGTGTGAGAACCTTCACAATTGCGTGATCCAGCGCACCGCGCTGCTGAAGAGAAGTGTGATTTGTGATTATACTGTGCGCATGAGAACGTCCCTGTCGAGTGCTGCGGCGCTGTCGCTTGCGGTCGTGCTCGCGCTGGCCGTCCCCGCAGGCGGGCAGGGCGCGCAGAGTGGCCGACAGCGCGTCGACGTGTCGAAGCTCGGGCCGCAGGTAGGCGACCGGGTTCCCGATTTCAACCTCCCCGATCAGACCGGCCGCATGCAGACCCTGCAGTCGATCATGGGACCGCGCGGCGCGATGATCGTCTTCTACCGCTCGGCGGACTGGTGACCGTTCTGCCGCACGCAGCTCGTCGAGCTGCAAGGACGCGTCGAAGAGCTCCGCAAGAACGGCCTCGGGCTGGTGGGGATCAGCTACGACTCGCAGCAGATCCTGGCCGACTACACCACGCGCCACGGGATCACATTCCCGCTGCTGAGCGACGTCGGCTCGGCGACGATCACACGCTACGGCATCCTGAACACCGTGGTGGAGGAAGCGCTCGGGCCGAACGGGAAGGATCCGGCGGTGCGGGCGGATCTCGCCGTGTTCGCCACGGTCAACGAGCCGAGCGAGCGGCTCCGCGGCATCCCCTTCCCGGGGACGTTCATCGTCGACCGGCAGGGGCGCGTGACGTCGCGCTTCTTCGAGGATTACTACTGGGAGCGGACCACCACGTCGAACATCCTGCTGCGGCTGGGCGCCGGCAGCTCACCGGTGCAGGCGACGCAGGCGTCGACCGACCATCTGGAGCTGCGGACGTACCCGAGCGACGCGTCGGTGTCGCTCGGCACGCGCTTCACGATTGCGCTCGACATCACGCCGAAGCGCGGCATGCACGTCTACGCGCCGGGCGCGTCGAACTACCGCGTCATCGGCGTGACCGTCGCGCCGCAGCTGCACATCCGGACCGGCGCCATCCGCTATCCGGCGTCGGAGATCTATCACTTCAAGCCGCTGAACGAGCGCGTGCCGGTGTATCAGAAGCCGTTCACACTGCTGATAGACGTCGTGCCCGAGGCGACAGCGGAGGCGCGCAAGGCGTTTGCCGGCAAGACCGAGCTGGTGCTGTCGGGCACGCTCGAGTACCAGGCGTGCGACGACAAGATCTGCTACAACCCGGTGTCGCTGCCGCTCACGTGGAAGGTGGCGATGCATGGGCTCGTGCCGGGCGCGCCGCAGCCGCCGCAGTCGCGGTAAGACCTCGTTCGTGGTTGGTGGTTGGTGGTTGGTGGTATGAACCCACCGCACTCAACCACCAACTACCAACCACCAACCACCAACCAGAAGTGGCGGAGAAGGGAGGGAGTCGAACCCTCCAGAGCCCTTACGGGCTCCAGACTGGTTTTGAAGACCAGCGGCACCACCGGGCACCTTCCTTCTCCGCGCGCGTCTTCCCATCCTACTATCCGGCGCGGAGCTCGCCGTGACGCTGCGCGAACTTCCCGCCGTGAGTCGCCTGCTCGAGCACCCCACGACGGCGCGGCTGCTGGCGCGCGTCAACCGCGACCTGGTCGTCGACGCGTGCCGCAGCGTGCTCGATGACCTGCGCGCCGCCGTCCGCAACGGGCAGCCGGTCGATCCGGCGGCGCTCGAGATCGACGCCATTGTCGGTCGCGTCGAAGCCAGGGTGACCGCCTCCCGCGACAGCCGGCTGCAGCGGGTCGTCAATGCGACCGGCACCGTGCTCCACACAAATCTCGGGCGCGCGCTGTTGCCCCAGGCCGCCGTCGACGCGGTCGTGACGGCGGCGACACACCCGGTCACGCTCGAGTACGACCTCGCGCGCGGCGAGCGCGGACGCCGCGACCAGGGCGTCGAAGAGCTGCTCGTGGCGCTCACGGGCGCCGAGGCGGCGACCGTCGTCAACAACAATGCGGCCGCCGTGCTGCTGGCGCTGAATACGCTCGCAAACGGCAGGGACGTGGTCGTCTCGCGCGGGGAGCTGATCGAGATCGGCGGCGCGTTCCGCATTCCCGAGATCATGGCGAGGAGCGGCGCCGTGCTCCGCGAAGTGGGCACGACCAATCGCACGCATCCCGCCGACTACGAGGCCGCGATCTCCGATCGAACCGCGCTGCTGCTCAAGGTCCACACGAGCAACTACCGCATCGTCGGCTTCGTGGCGGACGTCAAGCTGCCGGAGCTGGTGGCCCTCGGACGGACGCGCGGCATTCCCGTGATGGAGGACCTCGGGAGCGGTGCGCTGGTCGATCTGAGCGGCTTCGGTCTGCCGCAGGAGCCGGTGGTGGCCGATCGCGTGGCGCGTGGCGCGGATCTGGTGACGTTCAGCGGCGACAAGGTGCTCGGCGGCCCGCAGGCCGGGCTCATCGTCGGCAAGGCGTCGCACGTCGCGAAGCTGCGCGCCAACCCGCTGCACCGCGCGTTGCGCTGCGACAAGCTGACGATTGCCGCGCTCGAGGCGACGCTCCGCCTCTATCGCCAGTCGCCGGACATCGTGCGAGACATTCCGGCGCTCCGTGCGTGCGCCCGTCCGCTGGCCGAGATCGAGGCGACGGCCACAGCGGCGGTCGAGGCACTCCGGCGGGCGTTTGGCCCGGAGTTCAGACTGTCGATCGAGCGCGACACGTCACAGATCGGCAGCGGCGCGTTGCCCACGGAAGAGATTCCGACCGCCGTCATCGTGGTGCAGCACGACGAGTTGAGCGCGACGCGGCTGGCCGAGCGCTTCCGCCAGGCCACGCCGCCCATCATTGGTCGTATCAAGAGCGATCGGTTCCTGCTCGACGTCCGCACGATCTGGGATCCTGCCGATCTCGTCCCGCACTGGACGGACTAGCCGGCCATGCCTTTCATCATCGGCACCGCCGGCCATATCGATCACGGCAAGACGAGCCTGGTCAAGGCGCTGACCGGCACGGACACCGATCGCCTCAAGGAAGAAAAGGAGCGCGGCATCTCGATCGAGCTCGGCTTCGCGCACCTCGACCTGCCCGACGGCACGCGCGCCGGCGTCATCGACGTGCCCGGGCACGAGCGCTTCATCCGCACGATGGTCGCCGGGTCGCACGGCGTCGATCTCGTGCTCTTCACCGTCGCCGCCGACGACGGCGTGATGCCGCAGACGGTGGAGCACCTCGAGATCCTGCACCTGCTCGGCGTCATGCGGGCCGCCTTCGTGCTCACGAAGATCGATCTGGCCACGGCGGCGCGCGCGGCCGAGGTCACCACCGAGATCGAGCGCCTCGCGGCCGGCACGTCGCTCGAAGGCGCGCCGGTCGTCCCCTGTTCGTCCGTCACGGGTCAAGGGCTCGACCGTCTGCTCACGGCGATCGCCGATGGCCTGCGCCGCATCGATCGCACGCCGCCGGCCGGCTATTTCCGCCTGCCGGTGGACCGCGCGTTCGTGCTCCATGGCCACGGGCTCATCATCACGGGCACGGCGCTCGAGGGCGAGGTGCGCGCCGGCGACCGCCTGCGCAGCCTGCCAGGCGGCCAGGTGTTCCGCGTGCGGAGCGTGCAGGTCCACGGCGAGGCGGTCGATCGCGCGACCTGGGGACAGCGTGTGGCGCTGAACCTCGCAGGCCAGGAGAGGCCCGCGATCGAGCGCGGCCATGTGCTCTGCGACGAGCATCTGACGATGACCTCGGATCGGTTTGACGCGATCGTCGAAGTACGGCCGACGGCGACCGTTCCGATCCGCAATCATCAGCGCGTGCGGGTGCACATGGGCACAGCCGAACGGCTCGGAAAGGCCATCGTGCTCGCCCACGAGGCGATCGAGCCGGGCCAGTCGGCGTTCTGCCAGATTTCCGTGACGGACTCGCTGCTGGCGCTCCGCGGCGATCGGTTCATCGTGCGCGACGAAACCGCTCAGCGGACGCTCGGCGGCGGGATCGTCCTGCATCCCTGGCCGCGGGTGCACCGGCGTGGCGACCCGACGCTCGAGGCGCGGCTGCAGGCGCTTCGATCGACCGAGCCTGGCGCGCTGGCCGAGCGGTTCCTGGACGAGCAGCCCGAGTTCGCGACGCCCCTCTCACCCCTGTACCACTTCCTGAACCTGCGGGCCGAGGAGACGCGCGAGCGCGTCGCGGGGCACGACGCAATCGTCAGGCTGTCCGAAGACGACGACCTGCTCTACTCGACGGCCCGGAAATGGCGCGTGCTCCAGACCGCAGTGGTCAATGCGCTGCGCGCGTTTCATGCCGGCCGGCCCCTCGAGCCGGGCGCCGACATCGAGGCCGTGCGCGAGCAGCTCCCGATACCGGCGGCTGCCAGAGCGTTCCGCGCATTCGTCGCGCAGCTGGAACGCGACGGGCTCGTCGCCCGTGAAGGGAACCTGCTGCGCCTCCCCGGGCACCGCGTTGCGCTCCGGTCGGAGGAGCAGGACGTGGCCGACCGTCTGCGTGCGTTGCTCGCACGCACGCCGATGGCGCCTCCGGGCGTCCGGCAGATGGCGGTCGACATGGGCCTCGACGAAGGACGGCTGCTGCAGGTGCTGCGTGTCCTGGAACGCGATCGCATCGTGGTCCGCGTCGGCGGAGACCTGTATTTTCTGCGCGAGAGCATCGACGCCGTGACGCGCGCGCTCCGCGAGCAGTTCACCGAAACGGACGACATTACCCCCGCCATGTTCCGCGATCGCTTTCAGACGACGAGGAAGTACGCTATTCCCTTGCTGGAGCACCTGGATCGCGAAGGCGTGACGATCCGGATGGGCGACACGAGACGGCTCAGACGATGGCAAAGGTCACCGGCCGCAAGCGGACGAAGCTCCTCGGGCTGACGCAGCAGGTGGCGGCGGCAGGTTGAGCGGCCAAGCTCGGCCCGGCCGACCACCCGAACCTCATCGTCGGCACGGAGACGTCCGACGACGCGGGAGTGTTCCGCCTGCGCGACGACCTGGCGATCGTCAACACCGTCGATTTCTTCACGCCGATCGTCGACGACCCCTACACGTTCGGCCAGATTGCGGCCGCCAACGCGCTGAGCGACGTCTACGCGATGGGCGGCGAGCCGACCACCGCGCTCAACATCGTCGGCTTTCCGCGTGGGAAGCTCGATCTCGAGATCCTGACCGACATCATCCGCGGCGGCTCCGAGCGCGTCCGTGCGGCGGGAGCGGTCGTCATCGGCGGCCACAGCATCATCGACGAGGAGCTGAAGTACGGGATGGCGGTGACGGGCGTGATCCATCCGGATCGCGTGGTCCGCAACATTGGCGTCCAGCCGGGCGACGCGCTCGTGCTCACCAAGCCGCTCGGCACCGGCATCATCACGACCGGGCTCAAGCGGCGGAAGGCGTCGCCGGCGAGCGTGCGCGCGGCGGTGGCGTCGATGGTGCGGCTGAACGACACCGCGTCGGCCCTCATGCGGACCTTTCCGGTTCACGCCTGCTCCGATGTCACCGGCTTCGGGCTGCTGGGGCACGCGTTCGAGATGGCGAGCGGGAGCGGCGTGACCATCGTGCTCGAGGCGAAGGCGCTGCCGCTGCTGCCCGGCGTGCGGCGGCTTGCGCAGCAGGGCTGCCTCACGGGCGGCTGCCGGCGCAATCGCGACTACCTGCGGAACAAGACGTTCATCGACCCGAAGATTCCCGCTGATCTGCTCGAGGTCGCGCTCGATCCGCAGACATCGGGAGGGCTGCTGATCGCGCTCCCCGCCGAGCGCGCCGATGCCTTCGTGGAGGACCTGCACGCGAAGGGCATCGAGGCCACGAGGCGTGTCGGCTATGCCACCGCGGCGGAGGTTGTGAGCGTCAGGCTCGTGTAGACCTCACGCCGTTCACACTTCTCGCTTCTCGGTTCTCGGTTCGTGTTCACGTTCGGTTCCGCGTTCCTGGTTCCGAGTTCCTCGCTCTGACCGCCGTTCCGCGGCGGCGTTCTCCCGTTAGTTAGGGCTCGTTCGCGTCAGGCGCTCATCGTCGCGGCGGTGGTTGGCTGCGAGCGGTTCGCACATATCCACGACGCTTGCAGCCAACACGGCAACCGTACAGACACCGTCAGGAGTGCGACGATTCCGGCCGTCAACGGGTTGCGGCCTCCGGCCGATTGCAGACGGACCGTGATTGGCTGCGGCCGTGTGAAGGCGGTCTACTTCAAGAGTAGCTGCTACACCGACTTGTTTGGATTCCAAGTGGCTATGGACATGGGTTGGATAATCACGTTCGTGTCGCCGTCGAATCCGACGGCGCAACTCACGTTGTTCACGTCATGAGTCACGCCGAACCCTGAGCGTCAATGCGTTAGTCGGCGGAGCCTACTCTTTGCCGATTTCAGGGACGCTCAGATTTCGGCAAACCTGGCGAGGTTGTTCGCGATTTCGGCGTGACGCGGAACAGCTTCAACGGCGCCTGTTCGTGGGTTGGCGGTGGCGGGGGTTCTTCAATACGGCTGCACGGTACGGACTGTAGCCAGGCCTGCGGTTCAGAACTGCAGCACGTTCTCCTCTCTACTCACCGGTGCAGCATGAGACCGAAGCTGCGTTCTCCTTCGTGGCACGCCATCTCGAGACGCTCGAAGCCACGCTGCGTGTTCCGAATGAGGGGGAAGGCGATCTTCCACGGCCGCGTGAACACCTTGGGATCGGTGATCGTGGCCTCGTAGTGGATCGTGGCGGAATCGACGAACGTGAAGCGTTCGACGACGTGCAGCGCATCACTATGGAAGGTCCCGATGACGTCGAACCACGTCCTGTCGGTGTGATTGGTCACATCCACGACGAGCGTGTTGCCGTCCCAGCGGCCCTGCGAATCCCCCATCCACAGCTTGATGGCCCCTCCGACATGCGGACGTCCGTCGAGCGGAATGATGCGATAGGCATGGTTGAACTCGTAGGTCAGGATGACCTTCCCCGGAACCTGATCGATCTGAATGCCGGTAACCTCCTGATAGGTCACGCGCGGCACACCACCGAGGAAGCAGCGCGACTGCGGATCGATATCCGCGGGACCGCGCGGGTTGGTATGGTTGGCCGTAATCTCCTGGCGCTTCGCGGCTGCCCAGGGCTGATACGGCACGTTGCCGTCGGGCGGGTCCACGATGATGGTGCCGCGCTGGCCCCGTCGCCGCGCAACCTCTGCCTCGATTTCCTCGGTAGAACGCTCGCACCCGACAATGCCCTGCGCGCATCCGGCCGAGAGCAGCAGGTGCGCGTCGTTGGAGCCGCCCTCCAGCGCGTACCCCGCCATATCGGGCACACGGCGATTCCAGACGCCCTGGATGTCCGGTTGACCGTCCGGCGTGCGCGGCGGATTCCAGGTCCGTTCCGCAGGCACCGCGTGCTGCGTGGCGCCTCCCGCGGCCTGCGACGTCTGAGCGGCGATGGAGGCCGACAGCGACAGCACGGCCACGGCCGTCGCCAACACCGTTGCCGAGTCGACACGTCGATTCGCCACGTCCAACCTCCTGGAACGCCGGACACGCGGATAATCGACCCGGATTGTCCTGCCTGTCAAGGAATCGTCGGACCCGGGCGTCAGAACTGCAGCACGTTCTCGAGATAGCCGAACGTCATCGTCCGACCGGCAAAGGTGCGGCGGACGATTTCTCCGCCGCGCGCGATCCCGAGGAACCCGTTGATCGACCAGTGGCGCGAGACGGCATAGTCGGCCGACAGCTCGGTGATGGTCGCCAGTTCGGTCCGGCCATTCGAGGGACGAGTCCCGTACCCGAACTGCGTGCCACGCGATTGCGTGGCGCCGCTGCCGAAGTACCAGTGATCGCGCGCCGAAGCAAGCCCGACCGAGCGCACGTCGGCGCGCAGGCCGAGCGTCGGCACGGGGCGCGCGAGCGCCTGCACGAAGACATCGCGGCTGTTCATCTGGCTGTACAACGCGGTCAACGCGTATCGCCGGACGGTCGGCAGCATCTGGAAGAACGTCCCGTGCCGATCATCGGTCGGATTGTTGTCTCCGGACGCCCACAATACGCCCGCGCGCAGCCACGGCTGCCAGGGCGCGCGGCTCCACTGGTGCCCCGCCTCCGCCGCGATGCTGAATGCGCGGTGTGTTTGTTCGTACCACTGTCCTGTCTGGCCGGCCAGCCACACGATCGCGTCCCACTGGCGACCGTCGCGTGACGGCGATGCCGCGACGAGCGTTGCCCCGAAGGTGTTGATGCCGACATCGACCGCGGAGGCCGCTCGTCCGCTGTTGTCCGGCCGCGCCGCGACGCGCCGGTCGTCGTCATAGCGGAACGTGAAGGCCTGTAGCTCCGCGGCGTTGCCGAGAGCAGCGGCCCTTACGGTGAAGCTTCCGCCGAGCACGCGCACGTCGGGCATCATCAGCCCCGCCGCGTCCTCGAAGCCGCCCTGGGTTGGCGAGAACGCCACGGCCGTGGCGTGCCACGCGCGCCGCGCCGCATCGACGCGCAGGCCGTCGTAGCCGCGCTGGTAGATCGACCACTCGAACTCGCCCACCAGCCGTGCGCCGACGCGCTGCGCCTTGACGGCTTCGATCTTCGGATGGCCCGAGACATCCTCATTGCCCGACGAGTACGGCATCCGGCCCGCCTGCAGCGTGATTCCCGGCAGGAGCTCCTTGAGCTGCAGGTGCAGATAGCGCAGGTAGACCTGATGACTGTCTGACCGCCCCGCGTGGCCGTAGTACACCGCGCCAACTCCCAGCGGCCCGGGTCCGACCGCGGTCGAGGGCAGATTCCCGAACTGGACGTACTGCAGGGCGGCCGTCAGGCCGAACCGGCGCGCGTCATGGCGAACGCCGGCCTGCAAGCGATTCACCGGATAGGCATACTCGGGATCGCCGCCGCCTGGCGGAGGCTCGAAGAAGCGCCAGGGCAGACGATGCCACAACGCAAATCAACAGCGAGACGGTGACGATTGGGGCGCGGCACTTCATGAGGGCTGCCGCGCCACTATACCGGGAGTGACGCGACGCGATCGAGCCCTCCAGAGCACCGAACACGCTCACCGTGGCATTTGTCCGGCCCTGGCGTCCGCGAGGCGGTGGTGAATAGTGATCGAGTGCACAGATCTTCAGCATCCTCGGGCGAAACGGTCGGGCCACGAAGCCGCGAGGACCCGGTGTTGCATTTTGGCGGGGACTGCACCACCCTACTCGCCATGTTCGAGCCGACTGTTGCCGCACGCCCGCTCGACCGCACCGCCCTCGTGGCCTGGTACGAGCGGACGCGCGCCCGTTCGCAGGCGCTGTTCGCGCGCGGCGTCGATCCGGACACGACGGCGGCGGCCGCACAACCGGCCGACTACCATCGCGCGCAGTGGCCGAGCCGCGACGTGGTGCGGGCGTTCGCCGCGGAAGCCGACGCACGCGTGCAGGAGGCACTGGCCCGCGCGGGCCTCGATGTGCCCGGACACCCGTTGCTCGACCGGGCCGAGGCCGTCTTCACGATCCTCGAGCACGAGGTGATGCACCAGGAGACGCTGCTGTACATCTGGCACCGGCTGCCGCTGACCGAGAAGCGCCGCCCCGCCGGCTATCGGCCCCGCACCGATGGAGATGCACCCGCCAGCGAGTGGATCGAGATTCCCGCAGGACGGGCGGCGCTGGGCGTCGATCGCGGCACGATGGCGTTCGGCTGGGACAACGAGTTCCCGGCGTACTCCGAAGATGTGCCCGCGTTCGCGATCATGCGGCACAACGTGACCAATGACGAGTTCCTTGCGTTCGTTGACGCCGGTGGCTATCCGTACGTGTACGCCTCGTTCAGGTGTGTGCGGGACGCCTCGTGAGCCGGCCGCGCACGATGGCCGTCCCGCCCGCCGAGACGACGGCCCAGTTCGCTGCCGACGTCCGCTACTACCTCTCGCTCGTGCCGCGGCAGCTCCCGTCGAAGTACTTCTACGATCCGCTTGGCTCCGCGCTCTTCGACGCCATCACACACCTCCCCTGGTACACGTTGAAGCGCGCGGAAACCAGATTGCTCGACGTCTACGCGCACGGCATCTTCGAGGCGGCCAACCCGACGACGCTCGTGGAGCTGGGACCGGGCAGCGGCGAGAAGCTGCTCACGCTCATCACCGCCGGCGGCCACGCGCGCACGCCGCTCGACGTGCGGCTGGTCGACATCTCGCGGGCCGCACTCGTACGCGCCACCGCGACGCTGCACGCGCGCTCGGCGGCCCGCGTGACCACGTACGAGGAAACCTACGACGCGGGACTCGAGCGGCTCGTCCGCGAAGAACGCGGCGCCGGGCGGACGCTCGTCATGTTTCTCGGCTCGAACATCGGCAATTTCGATCCGCCGGGTGTCGATGCCTTCCTGCGGACCGTCCGGGCGGCGCTCGGCCAGTCGGGCACGCTGCTCCTCGGCACCGACCTCGTGAAGCCGGAGCCGGACCTCCTCCGCGCCTACGACGATCCGCTTGGCGTGACCGCGGCGTTCAACAAGAATCTGCTGGTGCGGATCAACCGCGAGCTGGACGGTGATTTCGACGTCGCCGCCTGTGCACACCGGGCGATCTGGAATGCGGAGGCCGCTCGGATCGAGATGCACCTGGTGAGCCGCACGTCCCAGCAGGTGGGAATCCGCGGCGC
Source organism: Acidobacteriota bacterium (assembly GCA_016184455.1). Lineage (GTDB taxonomy): Bacteria > Acidobacteriota > Vicinamibacteria > Vicinamibacterales > UBA2999 > MELF01. The sequence continues at coordinate 41,647 of JACPCS010000076.1, read as the reverse complement.
CGGCTTCGTGCTGCAGCTCGAGGCAGGCGAGTCGATCTGGACGGAGAGCTCGTACAAGTACCAACCGGCGGACGTACAGGCCGTTCTCGCAGGCGCCGGCTTCCGCGTACGTGCCCAGTGGATCGATGAGCGGGATCTGTTTGCGCTGACGCTGGCTGAAGCGGACGGGTCCCGCTAGAGGCGGGTCTCAAGACCCGCCTCTACGAGGTCGTCGAGGCGGACCTTCAGGTCCGCCTGCACCTAGAAGTCGAGCTGGGCGCCGATCTTCACCAGACGGCCGCCCATCACCTGCACGGCGTTGAGCCACGCCGCGCCGAACCGCCCGTTCGCGCGGAGGACGCTGGCCGCGTTGAAGATGTTGTAGACGTCAAGATTCCCCCGCACTCTGAGTCCTCCGGTCCCCCTGAAGATCCGGCTGAACCGGAGGTCCAACTGCTGGAGGCGCGGCTCGAACATCGTCTGGGGTGGAACCAGATCCACCGTGACGTTGGCGTTGCACACGGCGGCCCCGCGGCACTGCCCGAGGTTGCGCCCGAGCTGCGGCGCGATCGCGGCGTTGTTCACGACCAGACTCGCCTGTCGCTCGATGCCTGGAATGTTCTGGTAGATGACGCTCGCCTGCAGATCCCAGGGCAACGGCTGCACCCACAGGCCTCTGAACCGCATCCCGGAGGACCATGGCGGGACCACCCGGCAGAACCCCGGCCGCGTGTGCGGATCTTCGGACAACTGCCCCGTCGTGGTGCTGGACCAGGTCGTCAAGCCCGGCGAATCGACGACGTAGCAGTAATCCTCCACCGTCCGTCCCATGACAAACCCGCCCTGGAACACCGACCCCTGCGGCAGCCGCCCGTTCAGCGAAGCTTCAACGCCGTCGTACACCTGCGTTCGCTTCCCGTAGTTGGACGCCCGGGTGACGAGGTTGTCGATGAGGCCGAACTTCTCCGGCCTGAGGTCGTACAGCCCGCAGAGCTGGTCGCCGCGCCCGCCCGGCAGCCGGTTGTCCACCGGGACCGTGATGCAGAACTCATCGTAATCGGCCGGCGTCAGCGCCAGATTGTCGGTGACGAGGAAGCCGCCGTACCAGGTGCGGTAATAGGCAACGTTGAGGCCCACGTTCGGCCGCAGCTCGTGCTGGACCGCGACGGAGCCCTGCCAGCTGTAGAACTGCTTGTTGAAGCCCTCCAGTGCGTCTTCCGCATTGCGTGTGCCCGGCTGCTGCTGCCCGAAGTTGAGATCCGACCAGGCGCCGCACTCGCCGTTCGGGCGCGAGTTACGAAGATCGCAGTCGGGAATGAGGTTTCCGTTGGCGTCGTTCCACGTGCGCTGCGTATTCGGCGCCATATTACGGGCCGGGTTCTCCGCGACCGACACCAGACGATCGGCGTAGCGCCCCAGCGACGCCTTGAGTGCCGTCCGGCCCGTCCCGAAGAGATCGTAGGCCACGCCCAGCCGCGGGTCGAGATTCCGCCAGTGCGGCACGTTGGTCAGCGGCGCGAGCCGGCGCTCGGGCACGAAAGGCCCGGCCACGATCACCTGCTCGGGCGTCCACCCGACCACATCGTTATAGCGGACACCGAGGTTCAGCGTCGCCCTTCCGACCGCCCACTGATCCTGCGCGTAGAACGAGACGTCGCGAATGGACTCTTCGAACCCGTGGGGCACCGCCCAGATCCGTACGAAGCGCGGCCGGCCGTTTAGAAAGGTATAGTCCCGGGCCTGATTGATCTGGTTGGGGTCCTTGTTCTTGTCGAGGTTCCCCTCCTCGAACCGCCGGATGCCGAAGCCGGCCTTGAAGTTGTGTGTCCCCGTGACATAGGACACGGCGAACCGGCCCTGATAGATCCGGCGAGGATTATGGGACGTGGAGGAGCCACCGACGGCCAGGGAGTTCGCGCGCGCCCCGTACTTGAAGTTGAGCGACTGCTCGGTGATCTGGATGTGCTCGGGAGTGACACCCGGTATCCGTTTGCTCGTCTGATGGTGGATATTCGCCGACCCGCCGCCCTCGATGAGGAGCCGGTTGGTGGCCACGTACGTCCAGGAGGCCACCGGCATGACGTTCGGGTTGTAGTGGTGTTGCCCCGTCGATTCCGGCGCCGGGATGATGCCCGGATTGAGCAGGCCGAAGAGACAGTTACAGTTGGGCTGGAAGGAGCTCTGCACCGCGATCTTGTGCTTCTGCGCGGCCTGCCACGTGAGGCGGAGCGTGAAATCCCGGGCGGTCTCGTCCGTGAACGACGGCCGGCTCAAATCCGGCTCGTACGCCACGACACCAGGCGCGATAAAGGTGCCTTGCAGCCTGTTGTAGTAATTCCCCTGCTGAAACTGCTGTGTCACACCCGACCGGACGGCGCCGAAGAACCACAGCCGATCCCGCTTGATGGGGCCGCCAAACGCGCCGCCAGTGTCAAAGAACTTCTTCAGTCCGCCGGTTGGCCGCAGGCCGCGGGCGGCCAGCTCGTCGCTGATGTTGCTGCTCTCCAGGTCGGGGCCGGCGTAGGCGAACTCGAACGTGCCGGACAACCGGTTGCTGCCCTCCCGCGGGACGATGTTCACTTGCGCCCCGCCGCTGTCGCGGTCGGCGCCGATCCCGCTCGTCTCGACGACCACCTCCTGGAACGTGAGCTGGTTGTAGACAACAACGCCCTGCGTCAAGCCGGCGGAGATGTGATTCATCCCCTCAATCACCGGCGACGCGCTCGGCGCGCCGTGCAGGCTGTAGTTGGCCGCCACGCGCTCGTTCACGCCGCCCACGCTGTAGGCCGTGGGGACGTTGAGAATGGCGGCCGGGAGAACGGTGTACAGGGCCGGCAGCCGTCCCGTGCCCGGAATCGACGTCAGAATCTCGCGCGAGAGCTGCGTCTGCTGCCGGATGTTCTGGGTATCGACCAGCGGGGCCTCACCTGTGACCGTAATCGTCTCCTCGACCGCCCCCAGCCTCAGCTCGGCGTTGACGGTCGCCGTGAAGCCCGTGGTCAGTTCGATGCCTTCCCGTCTGAACGTGGTGAAGCCAGGCAACGTGAAGGTGACCGTGTAGGTGCCGGGCCTGAGATCGACGATGACGTACAGGCCCTGGCTGTTGGTGACGACCGTGCGGACCTTCTCGATGAGGGCAGGGCTGGCGGCCTCCACCGTTACGCCGGGCAGCACCGCGCCCGACGTGTCCCGCGCCGCTCCGGCAATGCTTCCCGCCTGCTGCGCCCAGCCGGGAACGGGCAGGGTGAGAAGACCGCACGCGACGAGCCCCCCGACGATACGCCGAAGCGTCATGACCCCCTCCCTTCAATGAACGAACAGGAGCAGTGCGGGGTCGAAGATGAACACTCGCCGCCGACGACTACGAATGACTGCCGTCGAGATTCGCGCGGCGTATCGTGGAGGGAACCCTACTCTTGCGGTGAGACAGTGTCAATACAGCCGCACCGGGCACGTGGTGCGCAGCGCGAGGCGCGGCTGTGATCGACCTCACATTAGGGCGTCGCCGCGCCCGGGCCTGGACCGACTGCAATGAGCGTCTGGCCGCTCGGCAGCACGATGTTGAGGATCCGCGCGACGGGCGCGCCGTTCTTCGCCGGTTCCACGGTGACCGTGACCTCGTCGCCGACCTTGAACGCCGATCGGGACCAGCCGCGCGCCGTCATCGACACCGGATTCTGGGTTTCGGCCACCCAGTTTCTGACCGTGCCGGTGTCGTCCATCGCGTCGAACTTCAGGAAGCAGTGGGGATTGGCCCAGATCCACTCGGTGACCTTTCCCTTGAGCGTGATCTGCTTCCCGGTCTCGAACGTGGCGGCACCATGATGCGCGGCCGTCGGAGATGATGCGGCCACGAGCAGCATCGACGCCATGCCAACAGCGACCAGCGTGTTTCTCACAACCGTCCTCCCTTTCTCGCTACCAGCTACCGGCTACCAGCTACCGGCTACTGTTTCGTCTGACTCGCGATTTCCCGCGAGTAAAGCTGGGCCTCGGACGCCGACGGGATCATCGGCATCAGATCCGTGTTGGGCGGCAGGAGCCGCATCGGCATCCGGTTCCGCACGAGCCACGGCTTCGTGTAGACCTTCGGGTCGTCGATCGTCACCGTGAGCTCCAGCGTGTTCTGATTGACGCGCCGGTACCGCTCGAGGACGCGCAGCGCGTCGCTGTGCGGATCCCCGTCGTTGTCGATCCAGGTCCGTTCGTCCATGCCGATCGTCTCCACCACGAGCGTGTAGTCGTCTTCCCAGCGGCCCACCGAGTAGCCGTACCACCGCGGATCCGGGTTCTTCGGCAGCGCCCGGCCGTCGGTCCAGATCACGCGGTAGCGCTGTTCGAACATGTACAGCATCAGTACCTGGGCCGGCGTCTGCGCGATCTGCACGGCCCGGAGCTCGAATGTCACCAGGCGCGGAAAGCCCGCCGGATCGCCAAGCGTCGAGAGCGGATCGTTGATCTCGGCGACCGGCACCTTGCGCGGCCCGTTGCCCGGCTTGTTCTCCTGCGCCATCTGCCGGCCGAGCGGCGTGAACGGCGACCGCGCCCGGGCGCGCTCGTCTTCCTGGCCGGTGGCGCCGACGCCCGCCGCGCCGCCGTCCCAGATGCCGCTGATGTCGCGCCGCGGCGCGGGGCCGCCGGGCGGCAGGCTCTTGAACTGCTCCGGCGTCATCCCCGTGGAGTTCCACGTCTGCGCGCGCACGGCCGGCGCGGCCGTCAGCAGCAACGCCAGACCCGCCGCCTGGACCAGAAGGCCGAACGTCCGATTCATGGCTGCTGCCCTTTCGTCTGGCTCGCAATGTCCCGCGAGTAGAGCTGCGCCTCGGACGCCGACGGGATCATCTCCATCAGGTCGGTATCGGGCGGCATCAACTTCATCGGCAATCTGTTTCGCGCCGTCCACGGCTTCGTGTAGACCTGCGGATCGTCGATCGTGACCGTCAGCTCCAGCGTGTTCTGATTGATGCGGTGATAGCGTTCGACGACGCGCAAGGAGCCGCTGTGCGGATCGCCGGAATTGTCCAGCCAGGTCCGGTCGTCCGTGCCGATGGTCTCGACCACCAACGTCGAGTCGTCTTCCCATCGGCCGACCGAATACCCGTACCACCGCGGATCCGGGTTCGTCGGCAGCGCCCGGCCGTCGGTCCAGATGACCCGCCAGCGCTTCTCGAACATGTACAGCATCAGCACCTGATTCGGCGTCTGCACGATCTGGAGGGGCCGCAGCTCGTACAACACCAGCCGGGGGAATCCCGTCGGGTCGCCGAGGGTCGACAGCGGGTCGTTGATCTCGGACACGCGCGCCGCACGAGGCCCGTTGCCGGGCTTGTTGCGCCGCATCATCTCCTCGCCGAGAGGCGTGAACGGCGCGCGCGCAGCCTCACGTTCGGCTTCCTGCGCGGCCCCGCCGATGCCGGCGGCGCCGGCATCCCACGTCCCGGACATGTCGTGGCGCAGCGCGGGCCCGCCAGGCGGCATCGATTTGAATTCCGCCGGGCTGAGCCCCGGGGAGTTCCACACCTGCGGCAGACCGGCGGACGGAAGAGCCAGCAGCAACACCACCGCACCGGCGCATCCGAAGAGCGCTCGTCTCACGATCACAGTCCTTTTTCGATCAGCTGGTTGTAGAACAGGCGGAGTATACCCGGGAGCCGGCCCGGGTCGTAGTGCGCGAAGCGCTGCGGCACCTTGAATTCCTTGAGGATCTGGTCGAGCGTCTTGCCCGCCATCACCATCTTCGCCACCTCGTCGCGCATCATGACGAAGTAGTCGCGCTGATCGATCACGTCCTGGACGCCGCGTCCGACATGGACGGCCCCGTGGCCGGGCACGTAGGTGTCGACCGGAAGCTTGCGGTCGATGATGCGGGTGAGGATATCGATGGTCCCCTGAATGTTCGCGAAGAAGACCCCGGCCGCCTCGGCCTGCCCCGGGTGCACCTCGTTGTTCAGCAGGTCGCCCATGAACATCACCCGCCGCTGCGGGATGTACATCGTCATGTCGCCGCTCGTGTGGCCGTACCCTTCTGCTCTCGCCTGGAAGGTCAGGCCGCCCATGAGCACGCTCATCGTGCCGTCGAAGCCGAGCGACGGCGGCGGGAGCTCCGCGCCCTTGTAGAGCGGCAGCCCCTGCGCCTTCCGCTCGTTGAACTCCTTCAACTCGTTCTGGTAGTACGCGCGGATCTGATCGCGGGTGCCGATGTAGACCGGTTTGTCCTCGCGGAAGTACCACGCGCCGGTCGAGTGATCGCCTGAGGCGTGCGAGGCGAAGAGATAGATGACCTTCTTGTCGGTCACCTTGCGGATGAACGGCAGGTCGTTGTTGCGGATGTCGCTGTCGAAGACGAGGACGCCCTCATCGGTCACCACGAAGCTGGCGTTGCTGCCGGCGCCGGTCATCGTGTAGACGTCCTTCGCGACCTCGACCACCTTGCGGCCGGGCATACTCTGCGCCGCGGCCGGGCCGGGCAGGGCAAGACCGAGAAGCACCGCGGAGACGCCGAGGGCCCGTTTCGTCGCGTTGGTCATAACACCTCCTCAGGGCCGCGCGAACCGCGCGTCGGGAATCGGCACGTTCGGCTGCACGTCGGTCAGCTCGTAGGTCGAGCGGCCGCTCAGCCAGCTCACCGTCCAGCGGAACGGCATGCGCACGCCGGCGACCTCTCGGTAGTCGTCGTAGTCGACGCGCGTCACCAGCCGGCCGATTGGCGAAGCCGCATAGCGCACGAGGCGCACCAGCAGCCCGGTCTCCGCGTCGAAACAGAGCGTCGCGACGGCGCCGCCGGCGGTCGTCCCCTGCACGACCTGCACGTCGCGGTCGCCAAGGACCGCCGGCACGCCGACGCGCCACCGCGTGAGCAACTCCTCGATGCGCGACGGAAACAGCAGCTCCGCCTCCAGCCGGACGCCTTCGAGCTCCTGGCCGGTGAGCGGCAGCAGCGGCACGGGCCTGTCGGTGGGCGGCGCGGCGATCCAGGCGTTGCGGCCGTCGACCACGCTGGTCGTCTCGCCCGAGAAGCCGTGGACGACCGTGGCGCGCTGGCCGGGCGCCCGCGCATAGATCTCGAGCGGCACCTTGGATGGATCGTCGAAGCCCAGGTAGGCGCCCGTGCCGGTGAAGCTCCGGAGCGCCGCCGCGCGCGCGGCGCCGCCGATCGCGGCCAGGTAGCGGTCGAGAATCTGCTCGGCGGGCGGCTGACCCGGCGCCTGCTCGAACGGATCGCCCGGCTCGTCGGGCGGCGGCGGTCCATAGAGCGCGTCGAGGCTCGGCATCACGTTCGGCTTCGGCGTCCCGCGGTGGCAGGTGTTGCAGGTGACGACCTGGCGTCCGCCGAAGTTCGTGCGGTTGATCGTGTTCATCATCACGATCATCTGGCGGGTCCGCTGCTTCAGCGCGTTGTCGTCGGCATAGCGCGCCCAGTTGCCGCCGCTCTCGTCGACGTGGCAGTCGGTGCAGTTCAAGCCCACCGCCGACGCAAAGAACCCCATCGTCCCCATGAACTCGTCGACGGGGATGCCCTTGAGGACCTGGATGTTCTTGAAGACCTCCTCGGCCATCGGCGGCCGCGGTGGAGCCGTTTGACGGCGCGCGGCCGCGACGACGGTCGCGAGGCAGACGACGAGCGCGCCCGTGATAACCGGGCGCGCCAGCCCCCTAACGCGTCGACGTGGATGAAGGTGCGGCTGCGTCATAGACGATCCGCCCGCCGACGATCGTCATGACCGACTTGATGTCCTTGATCTGATCGGCCGGGACGGTCAGGTAGTCGCGATCGATGACCACCATGTCGGCCAGCTTGCCGGCCTTGATCGACCCGAGATTGTTCTCCTGCAGGATCTGGTACGCGCTGCCGCGCGTGTGCGCAATCAGCGCTTCTTCCCGGGTGACGGGCCGGCGGTTGACCACGGTGCCGCCGACCATCTTGCCGGTGACGGCGAACGAGAGCGTGACGAACGGCTTGTACTGGTTGACCTCGAACGCGTCGGTGCCGAGGCCCCAGATGATGCCGCTGTCCTGAATGAGCCTGAAGTCGGGCATCGCGTACGCGCGATCCCCGTGCGCGCGGAGGAACATGCCCCCCATGATGGTCGCGCGCGGCTGGATCGCGGCTGTGACGCCCAGGTTCTTCATCCGCTCCAGATGGGCCGGGCCGACCTGCTCATTGTGGATGAGCACCCAGCGGAGGTTCCGGACCGGGAACTCGCGGTTGATCTTCTCGATCTGTTCGAGGAAGCCGTTGAACGTGTGGTCGAGGGTCGTGTGCGCGTGGAGCGGCATACCGGCGCGGGCCACCTCGCGCGCGATGCGGCCCCACTGCTCGAAGTCCTCGGGCCGCTGCGTGCCCTTCGGCGCGACCATGCTGTCGCCCGCCGGCCCGTACAGCCCTTCGCCGTACGCAGTCAGATCGACCCAGTTATCGCCCTGGAACAGCTTCAGCTCGGCGATCTTCGGCAGGTTCTTCGTTACCGTGTCGGCATTGTTCCCCATGTTGAGCGCCACGATGCAGAAGAAGCGCTTGTTCAGCCGGCCTTCCTTCGCCCACCGCTGAAAGATCGGAATGAATTCGTCCGGGCACGTGCCGCTCGACGCGGTGAGGCCCGATGCGTTGAGCTCGCGGATCATCGCCATGCTGTTGGCTTCGACCTGCGCGAGCGTCGGACGCGGGATCGCCTCGGACACGCCCGTCGCAGGACCGAAATAGGGACCGCGCGCGTCGAGAACCCCCGTCGGCTGACCGCTCGCGTCGCGCACGATCCACGGGTCCTTCCGCTTGGCGAGCCCCAGCGCCTCCACAGCACGGCTGTTCAGGTAGGTCTCCTCGCGCGTGACCTGTAGCAGCACCGGATGATTCGGGGCCACCTGGTCGAGCTCCGCCTTGGTGATCGGCCGGTTGTCGTCGGTGAACTGATCGCGTGACCAGCCGCCGAGCGTGTACACCCACCGGTTCGCCGGGAGCGAAGCGGCCTTCGCGCGGATCATCTCGAGCGCCTGTTTGCGCGTCGTGATGTTGTCGAGACGCAACTCGTCGGTCCAGAGCACGCCCTCTTCCATGTAGTGGGCGTGGTTGTCGATGAGACCGGGAACGACCGAGCGGCCGCGGAGATCGATGCGGCGGGTCGAGGGACCCGCGAGGCGCGCGATCTCCTGATTGGTGCCGACGGCGACGATACGCTCGCCCCGAACCGCCACGGCCTGCGCGACCTGGAAGCGGTCGTCGACCGTGATGATCTTGCCGTTGGTCAGCACGAGATCCACGGCGGGCTGCTGGGCGCCGGCCGACGAGACGAGAGCCGCCGCGACGGCGACGACACCCGCGAGCCACACACGACGCGTCTGTGTCTTCCTCATAGTTCCCCCCGGACGCGCGTTTTCAAGCGCCTTCCTGCCGATCGGCGCCGGCGTCAATCCAGTACCCGGCCGCCCCGAGCAGTGCCAGCGCCAGCACGACAACGACCGTAACGATGATTATCAAGTCCATTTGTGATGAGCGATGTGATTTGTGATTTGTGATTTGTGATTTAGAACGCGTTGCCGATGAAGGGCAGCATGCGGCCCCAGTAGATCACGCCGACCCATGCGCCGATGCCGCCGGCGGCCACGAGCTTGTCGAGCGGCGCGGCCTCGGCCTCGGCCTGCAGCCCCCACGTGTTGGAGAACACCGTCAGGTAGAGCAGATGCGCGCCGGCAAGTCCGAGGAAGATCACCTTCCAGAGGAACGCGATGTTCTCCGTGTACTGCGTAGCCGCAGCAATGAAGAACAACATGCCCGTGACGAGATTCAGGGCGAAGCCCAGCATCCCCCAGGGCAGCAACCGGTGGAGCGAGGCAAACGACAGCGCCCTCATCGCGCCGAGAATGCGCAGGTTCACCGCGAGCAGGACGCCGAGCACGAGACAGAGTCCGAGGAAGTGCAGCGCCTCGGCGGCGGGCCAGACCCAGGGGTACTGGGTGACGAAGTCCGCGATGACGGCGCTCTGCAGCCACCCCACCGGCGCGCCCACCGCGGCCGCGGCCGGTTCCGGGTTCACCAGGATTTCGGGATGACGGATCTCGCCGCCGATCGTCGCCGCCCGGCCCATCAGCGCCAGCGTGACGACCGAGAGCAGCAGGACGGCACCGACACTCGCGCGCGGGAGCTGCGGCAGCCGGCGGCCCTGCCAGAGCGCGAGCCACGCGAAGAAGCCGGTGATCATCATCCAGACGAAGGCGAGCAGCGCCGCCGTTTCGTGCGTCCGAATGGCGTCGTCGGACACGCCCTCGAGTTCGATGATGGCATTGCCCGCCGCGACCCCGGTCAGATAGACCGGCAGCGTCGCCAGCGCGACGACGAACAGCACCTCGAAGCTCGCGCGCAGCAGATGATCGTTGCGACGGACCAGCGCCAGGAGCAGCAGTCCCACGCCGGCGACAGTGCCCACCGTCGGGACGTGGTTCAGCAAGAGATGGATGTGCGGAATCGTCAGGCCCATATCTCGTCCTTCCGGGTTATGACACGTAGGCGAGCAGACGGCCCGTGGTCACCGCGGCGGTCCAGGCCACCAGCGACAGGATCGCCAGCGTCTTTCCGGAGGGCGCCGGCGCGCCCTCCGGCGCATCGAACACGCTGCGCCGCATCAACACGACCGTCGCGACGCCGATGGCGACGAACACGAGCTTGGTCATGAACAGCGGATCGACGCCGCGCCGCGTGGCGTCGGCGCCGAACAGGAGCGATCCGGTCACGAGATTGAGCCAGAAGCCGGCCCACATCACGCCGAAGAGCGTCCGCAGCGGTGCGAGCGCCAGCCGCTTGCCCACGCCCAGCAGCCGCAGATCGATGACCACGCTGGAGCCGACCAGCAGGCCCATGCCGAACGTGTGAAGAGTCAGGATGGTGGGGAACGCCCAGATCGTTTCGCCTTCGCGCACCCAGGTCGAGAGGCCCGACGACTCGAGCCAGGTCAGCAGGGCCATCACGCGCCTCCGCGGCCTCCGCGACCGCCACTCACCAGCTCGAACATCACCTCGCCATCGGCCTTCACGGCCGGCTTCGCCCAGTGGACCACGCCGCGCAGCGCACTCGCCGGCTGCGCGAGCGTGAGCGTCAGCATCTGCTGCTCGGTGGCGGAGAGCCGCGGCAGCCGCCAGGCCGCCACCATCTTGCCCTCGCTGTTGCGGTGCGGCCCCTGGTAGCCGGTCCCGGTTGCCGTGACGACCTTCGCGTTCTCGGGCAGCTCGATCTCGACCGTCACCTCTTCGGCAGCGAGGCCCTTGCTCTTCACGCCCGCGTTCGCGACCTGCACGTTGTAGGTCGCGCCATTCAGGCCCTGCTGACCCGCAGTCAGCCGCGCCGTGAGCGGCACGAGCTTGCCGAGATCCTCCATCGCCCACGTCCAGATTTCCTTCAAAACCGGCTCGGGGAGCCGCTGCGGCGAGTAGTTCCCCATGCGGACGCGGTTGCGTCCGGGCGGGCCCGCGGGCTGCGGGGTCGTCGGCGTGATCGCCGGATCGAGCTGCTTCCACTGCTCGCGCTGCGCCGCCACGTGGTCGTAGACCATGCGCTTGAACCACTCGAAGTCGCCGTCGACCTCGGCCGCGCCGTGGCGCGGCGTCTCGAAGGTCGCCCCGTGGCACTGCCCGCAGCCGATCACCGCAATGGCGAGCTGCTGGCCGCGCGCCGCGTCCTTCGGGAGCTCGACGCGCCACGCACCGGGCTTCACCACCGGCGGCAGGCTGCTGAAGTACGCCACGAGATCCGCGATCTCCTGGTCGGTCAGCTCCGATTCCACGTACGCCGGCATCCGCCCGACGGGGTTGCGGACGTAGTCCCGGAAACGTTCGTACGTGAGGTCGATGCGTCCCGCGAGCCCGGGCCCGAAGGCGCCTTCACCGTCGCCGCCGTGGCAGTTGCGGCACGACGTGCCCGGGCCCGAAGGCGCCTTCACCGTCGCCGCCGTGGCAGTTGCGGCACGACGTGTTGCCGAGCGCCCACACGGCCTTGCCGGCCTCGGGCGTGCCGCGTGGCGCGGAACCGGTTTGTGCCGCCACGGGTCCCTGGGCGGCGAGGAGCAGAGCGACGAAGCAGCCGAGCAGGCAGATGCGCATAGTTCACTCCGTTAGTTCATCGCGGTTCATCGACGCGGCAGGGCGTCGGATCCCATCCCGAGCGATCGGGAATCTTCTTGAACGGGTACGTGGTGGCGTACGGCTGCGCCAGGTACTGCGGGTCGGTCACGATCGAGGTGACGACCAGCCACCGGTCGCCATTCGGTTCGGCGAACGTCTCGAAGTTCTCCTCGAGCCGCGCGCTGTCGCCGTACGGCACGCCGTTCTTGCGCAGATAGCCGGCGCGCATGTGCGTGGTGACGACGCGCAGCCGGCCATTGAGCGGCCCGCCCGCGCGCCCGCCCATCGGCTCCCACGACGCCACCGAGTAGCCTTGCCACGTCGGCTGCGCGACGGCGGGGGCCGCGCCGGCGCCGAAGCGAAGCAGCCGTGTCTGCGTACCGGAATCGATCTCCATCTGCAGCGTGTTCTCGTCGGCCCACTGGATGTGGAGCCTCGACGGCACGCGCATGATGGCGGCGGCGCCGTACGACCGGCACTGGTTCCCCTCGGCTGTGTCTTTTGCTGGATCCCACGCGTCGGCGATCTTCCGCGCGGCGGGCGTGAGCGGCAGCATGCTGTAGTCGCCCTTGGGCGGCATCAGCATGCGGAGATGCCAGTGCTCGGTGACGACCGACACCCACGTGCCGGTGTAATCGCGCGGTGCGGCGGCGCGGGCGCTGCCGCCGCCAGGCCCTGCCGCACGTCCGCGCCCCTGGCCCTCGGCGTTGCTCGGGCCACCCCGAGCGCGAGTCGAGGGGTGTCCTTCGGCGTCAGCCTGCAGCAGGACGAAGGCGAGCGCGACGATCGCCGCAGCCGACACAAACCTGTCAAACATCCCCATTTGCGAATTTACGAATCTACGAATTGACGGATTGCATTGCGCCATTGCAATTCGGCAATCCGTCATTGCGTAAATTCGTCAATCAACTCTTCCCTGCCACGACCAGCCGTCGGCCGGCCGCCGCATGCTGACAATCAACAGCCGCGGGGACGACTGGTCGCGCGCCGGCTCGCCGGTGATGACGAGGCGGTCGCCGGGCCGCAGCGTGGTTCTCGTCAGCTTCGCCTCCGTGAGCTGGCTGATCGACCCCCACTCGAGCGCCCAGGTCTTGGTCACGCCAGCCTTGTCGGTCACGTCGATGCGGAGGAACGAGTGCGGGTTGCGCCAGACGAACTCCTTGACGACGCCCTCGATCTCGATCCGCTGCGACGAGTCATACGTCGCGCCGAACGAGTGGTGCGCCGCGACGCGGCTGGTCCCCGCCACCAGCACGACGCCGGCAACGAGCAGCAGCACCATGCGGTTCATGTGATCGCTCCTTTCGAACTAGCCGGTAGGCGGTAGCTGGTAGCAAGAACCAGGAACTACCTACCGGCCACCGCCTACCAGCTACCGCCTATTTTTTGAGGCTCTGATACACCGCCTCGACGAACATCTCCGTCGTCCACGGTCCGGTCGTCCGGCCGTAGCGGCGGTCCCAGTCGCGCGTCGGTCGAGCGGCCTTCACCTGCGCCAGGGTCATCCCCTTCTTGGTCAGGTCCTGCACGCGGTCGCGGACGATCGTCATCATGTCGCGGTAGTAGACGACCTCCGCGTGATCCGCGATGCGGCCGTGCCCCGGCACGATCAGCGTGCCGCCGGCCGCATTGGCGGCGGGGACGGCAATGTCGATCAGACGGTTCAGCGACTCGACGAACTCGTCGAGGCTGCCCCCGGCCGAAACGTCGATCACGGGGTAGCTCGTCAGATCGATCAGATCGCCGACGCTGACGACGTCGGATTTCCGGAAGAAGACGATGCTGTTGCCGTCGGTGTTCGACGGCCGGTGCATGATGACGACCGCCTCGTTGTTGAAATAGAGCCGCTTCTGATCGATCGAGTACGTGTTGTCCGGCCAGCCGAGCTCCGGAATCTTCGGCGTGCGGCCGGTCGGGCCGGCGAGGCGGTGAAACATCGTGTAGTACGAGATCACCGAGGCCTTCGTCGTATCGAGCGCGCCCTGCGGGCCCGCAGTGTAGTTCGGCTCGCGGAACGGAATGATCTCACCCGTGTCGGCAATGGCGGCGTTGCCGCCGACGTGGTCCTCGAACTCGGTCGTGTTGACGATGTAGCGCAGCGGCCGCGTGGAGATCGTCTTCATGGCCGCGAGCACTGTGTCGCTCATCGAGGCGAGGCCGGTGTCGACGAGCAGGATGCCCTCGCTGCCGGCGTGGACGGTGATGTTCGCGCCGGCGCCGACGATCATGTACACGCTGCCCTGGACCGGGAGCACCTGCACGTCGCCAGCCGCAGGGGCCGTGAGGCGCGGCGGCCAGACGGTCTGGCTGTCGCCCGCCGGTGCCTGCGTCGACACCACCTCGCCGGCCCTGGCCAGGACCAGACACGTCACCGCCGCGAGAACGAGCGGCAGACGGCGCACCACTAGCGGTCCGATCCGGGCGGAGCCGGGACGGTCGGCTTCGCGAAGGTTTTCATTTTGGCGATGAACTCAGGGTACAGCGTTTCAGGCCCGCCGAGCCGTGCTTCGTACGGCGTGGCAAAACTGTCGGCGAATGTCGGATTGAGTCCGGGCAGCGGGCTCCGGCCGGGCAGGAAGTGGGGCACCGTCCCGCGCGGCACGGCGGTCTCGGTCGCCTCCTCGCACGGGTACGGCGCCATCACCATCGCCGAGTCGAACACCCACATCATCGTGGTCCGGACGTAGGGCTCGGCGAGGTACACCGGGTCGTACAGGATCGAGGTCGCCTGGAGATAGTTGCCGATGCGCCGCCAGCGTGTATGAACGACCGACTGGTCGCTGCGCATCAATCCCCACCGCCGGATGTACGCCTCCTTGAGGTGCGTCGTCGTGACCACGAGCGTATCGCCTTCCCAGGCGCCGGTGGAAAAGCCGCTCCACGTATGCGGCGCGTGCGCCGGCGGATGCGGGCGGCCGTCCATCCAGATGCTCGTCTCCTGCTCCATCATGTTGATGTGGCCGTGGTACGCGATGAGACGCTGCGTCGGCTCATCGATCTGCGGCCAGAAGCGGACGGGCGACAGCGGCCCCTCGAGCGAGTAGTCCCACGCGTGCGGCCGGCAGACCCACTCGGCGACATCGAAGTCGTCGGGCGACCAACTGTGCGCGCGCCAGCGACCCTCGGGGCTGAGCGGCACACCGGCGGCGTCGCCTGTCATGCCGCTGCCGTCCTGGTTGCGCGGCAGCGGACGCCAGAGACCTGCGATGTCGACCTGGGCGAGGATCGGCTGGATCCAGCCGGTCAGCAGTAGCGCACTCGCCAGAACACGGAGTTTTCCCAAGCCCCTCACCCGGATACAGGCTCCTCTCGCTGCGGCATCGCAAGCGGCGGCGCTCATCTTACGTGCCGGTGCACGGGCGGTCAAGGCAGGTTCCAGCCAAGCCACCTGCAGAGCGCGCGCCCCATGATCAGCTCTTTGTCCTTCGCCGAGAGCCACGACAGTTCTTCGGTGAAGAGCGTCACGCACTGCCGCCACGAGACCGGCATGCGCGTAATGTCGGTGCCCCAGAACATGCGCTCCGGGCCGAACGCGTCGTACAGCCGGCGGATGTGGCCGTGGATGTCGCGGTACGGGTACGCCTCGCTCGAGTAGCTGGGCGCGCCCGTGGCCTTCAGCGCGACGTTCGGGAACTTGGCCGTCGCGACGAGCTCCGGCAGGTTCGACCAGTTCTTATCCGGTGCGGCGAAGTGGTCGATGACGAGTTTCAGCCGCGGATGGCGCGGCGCGATCCGGGTGATCGCCGGCAGCAGACCGGGCCCGAGCAGCGCGACCGGCATGCCGGCACGCTCGGCCGCCGGCCACAGCCAGTCGATCGTGCCGTCGGTCAGCCACGTCTGCTGATGCGGCTGATTGAAGACGAAGCGCAGCCCGAGCATCCCCGGCTGGCCCTTCATCCGATCGATGCCGTCCCGGCTGTCGGGCCGATCGAGCGGGAAGTTCCCGAGGATGGCAAACCGGTTGGGATACGTGCGCGCGGCCTCGACGGCGAGCGCGTTGGAGTCGGGATCCCAGGTCGGCGGATGAATGACCGCGGCACTGACGCCGCCGGCATCCATCTCCTTCAGCGCATCCTCGGGCGTGAAGTCGACGACCTGGCGGTGGGCTGGAGCGAAGGGCGTATGGCCCTTCCAGAGATGGACCTGCGCATCGACCACCAGCAGGGCGCGCGGTGCCTGCGCACGCGTGAGCGCGGGCGCGAGCGCCGCGGTTGCAGCGGCGCCTCCGACTGTCTCGATGAATCGCCGGCGTGAGATCGACACGTCGTCCTCCTAGCGGATGGCGATCGGACGCACGGGCGATCCGGTCGCGCCCTTGATGCGCTCGACGAGGTTCACATAGAGGAACTCGTACACGCGATCGCGCGCGAGCTCGCGCAGATCCATGTTCTCGAGCATCCCCACGCCGCCGAAGAGCAGCTCGTGGTGCACATTGCCCAGCTCCGGCCGGACCGGCGGCTGAATCGTCACGCAGCAGCTGTCGGCGCCGACCATCGAGGCCTTCTTCGCCACCGCCCAGCGCGACACCTCCACGCCGATCCCGGGCGAGCCCTGGTTTTCGCCGACGAAGAACCGCGCGTCGTTGTACTTCTGCGGGTTGGTCCAGTTCACGGCCCACCCGTAGTTGAAGAGAATGGCGTCGCCCGGCTCGATGCTGTCCTCCTTGATCCCCTGCTTCGCGAGCGCGCCGCGCACGTCCGCCATCGTCACCTCGTAGCGGCTGTCGAGCGTCGCGATGGCCTTGTAGGCGGCGATGTCGATGAGGATGCCGCGCGTGATGATCGGCTTGACGTTCTCGACGCCGAGCGCTTCGAGGCCGCCCTGACCGCGATTGCGGCCGGTCAGGTCTTCCTGCGTGAAGCCGTTGTAGTACACGTTCCGCAACGTCCCGTCGGCCATCCGCACCACGCGCCCCTGATGGCCGAAGCCGTCGTACTGCGTTCCCATCTGCCCGATGTAGCCGGTGAAGTACTCCTGCTGCGCGAAGCCCGCGCCCTCCTTCACCGGTGCCGGCGCCATATGGGTGATCAGATAGAACGGCCGATTCCCGTACTGCGGCATGTCCGGCTCGTAGATGTGCCCCAGCTCGTAGGTCCGGCCGGTCTTCGGAATCCGCAGCGCCTTCACGATCTTCTCGGGCGTGATGTAGTTCGTGTTGCCCACCTGATCCTTCGGGCCGTGCGGCGACGGCCACCACGGGCCCTTCTCGCGCGTCTGCGCGAGGAGACCCCCGCCGGCCGCAAGCATCGCGGCGAGCACGGTGAACATCACGATCCGGCCAATGTTCGAGGTCATCATGACTGGCTCCTCCACTTCTTGCGGGGCCCCCAACGCGCGGACTGTGCGCGTTGGGGTGCGACTAGCGCATTTTTCAAATGCTTTTCAAATGCGTCTAGCGCGGATTTGTGGGGCGAGCCTTTCAGGCTCGCCTCGCGAACCCGAAGGGTTCGCGCCACAGAAACGAAATCCGCGCTAGCGCGGCCACATCTCGGCCAGGCCGCTCAGCCTCTTCAAGGTCAAGGTGTTGCGCACCCGCTCGCCGTTCACCGTCGTCGGCGGGAACAGCAGCGTGACCTGCGCGCCGGCGATCTCGAAGTTGCGCATGAACGAGCCGCCGACCGCGGCCGGGTTGACCGCCCCCAGCTGGTAATGGAATACGGCCCGGCTCTTCGGCTGCACGATGTAGGTGCCGAAGTACGACACCGATCCCTGAAGGGCTGCGCGCGCTTCATCCACCGTCGGCGCCGCGGCCGCGAATGGCTTGCGGCCGGGCGGCGGCAGGTACAACACCGCCATGTGCCCCGTCGGCGTATAGACGATGACGCTCGGATCGCGCGAGGCTTCGCGCACGTTGACGCCGCTCGCGTTGAACAGCCCGGCGCCGGTCCACTGCCAGAACCCGACGATGCCTTCCTGATACGACGGCAGCGCCTCGAGCTCGGGAATCCGCTGCCACGTCATGCGGGCCGACGGCCGGCCGTCGCCGGCTTCCGTCAGCACGAGCTGCGCGTCCGTCCGCTCGATGGTGCGGACCACGCGCTGATCCTTGCGGCCGGGATCCAGATCGCCGGCGATCCGATACGTCGCGGTCGATCGACTCGGATCGACGGCAGACGTGCCCCAGAACGCGTGGTACGTCATCAGCTGCTCGGCAGCATTGAGCGCGGCGGGCCGTCCTGACTGCGTGACGATCTCGATCGCGTGTCCCGCCGCATCCTGGATCAGAATTCCGGCAGGATTGGGAACCGGCGCGAGCGACTGATTCCGATCCGCCCGCTCCAGGGCGATGAGCCTCCAGGTGCCGGCCAGCGGCGGCGTTCCGCCTGTCGCGCTCTGGGCAGCGGGATCCGGCGACAGGCCCCTGACGACGAGGAAGCCGAGCCCGAACCACACCGCGAACCGGTTTCGCATCAGTGCCTGCCTGGCCGCCCGGGGAGTATAGATCAGCCGAATTCCTACTCCGACCCGAGATAGGGCAGAAACCGGCCGAGGAAGATCACGCCAATCCAGATGCAGATCGAGCCCGCCGCAACCAGCTTGCGCGTGGCACCGGCGTGCAGCAGATCGCCCGTCGAGGCCGTGTCCTCATCGACCATCGTCGGATAGAGCAGGCTGAGGCCTCCGAGCGACACCAATCCCATCTTCCACGCGAACGCGGTGTTCTGCGTGTACTGGTCGGGAGCCGCCAGGAAGAAGAGGAACCCCGTCGCGATGTTGATGACGAGTCCGGCGACGGCCCAGGGCAGCAGCCGGTTGATGGCCGCGAAAGACACGCCGTCGATGAGGTCCAGCATCCGGAGGTTCACGATCAGGACGACGCCAAACAGCAGGCACAATCCGACGAAATGAAAGACCTCGCAGATCGGCCACACCCACGGGTTGTCGAGGACCAGCGCCGCTCCGATCGCCGCGGGGCTGGGCCATGCCGGCGCATAGACGAGGGCTCCCGCCGCCACGATTTCAGGGTGCCGGATCTGACCGCCGACAGTGGCCGCTCTGGCCATGAGCGCGAAGGTCACGATCGACAGGCTCAGCACGGCCGGCACGTTCCAGGGCCGGAACCGCCAGAGCGCCATCCAGGCGACGAGACCCGTCACCTCCATCGGGATGAGCGCCAGCATCGCCGCGTTCTGGTGCGCGGCAATCAGGTCCTGTGACACCCCCGGGTCCTGCTGGAGCACGTCATGCGCGGCGTTGCCGCTCACATAGGTGGGAATGGCGACGAGGGCGACGCCGAAGAACACGACGAAGCTGGCGCGCTTCAGATCCTCGCTCGTCCGGACGAGCGCCGCGACAGAGAACGCGATGCCGAAGGCGAAGCCGACGGTCGGAACGTGATTGAGGAGGAGGTGCGCGTGCGCAAGGTTCACGACACGAACTCGCTGACGTAGGCCATCAGGCGGCCGGCGCTCAGGGCGGCGAACCAGGACCCGAGCGATGCGGCAGCCAGGAGGGTGCCGCGCTGCTCGGCGCCACACACGCGGGTCCGCATGCGCGCGAGCGTCACGACGGCGGTGACGACAAACACGAGCTTCACGTAAAACGCGGGGTTGGACGCGTGCTTGGTCGCGTCGGCGATGAACAGCAGGGTCCCGGTCGCGGCCGTCAGCGCGAGGCCCGCCCAGATGAGTGAGAAGGTCTTCTGCAGCGACGCGAGAGGAATTGCGCGGGCGACGCCGAGCACCCTCAGATCGATCGCCGAGCTCAGGCCGACGACCGTGCTGAGGCCGAGTGTGTGCAGGAACAGAATCAGGGGATACCCGTACAGCACCCCCGATTCGCGAATCCAGGTGGCGAGGCCGGATTGTTCAAGCTGCGCGAGAGCCGATTCCATCTCCCCGCGCTACGACCCAGCTCGCCAGGCCAGCTGGGCTTCGTAGCATTCGAGCAGCACGGTGTAATGGCGCTCGACCGCGTCCTTGTTCACGAACGGATGCGGCTGGTCGCGGAGCTTCAGCCACTCACCGAGCACGCCCTCCGGACTGCCCCCTCCGGACTCGTCGGGATTCATGTACCGCCAGGCGCGCAGCTTCTCCTGAAAGTTCATGTGGCGCAGGGTCGGCGTCAGAATCACGTCGGCGCCCGCTTTCCGACTCAGGTCCATGAACCGTCTCAACGAGGCGACGTGCGTCCGCATCATCGTCTGGCCGTCGGGGTAGTACTGCACGCCGTGCCGCCCGATGCTGGCATCCACGCCGCCCCAGATGCTCGCCCAATGCTGCCCCTCGTCGGACGCCACGCTCTTGCGGTTGGTCAGCGGTCCGACGATGAGCGACAGCGTCCCGGGCGTGTGGCCCGGCGTGACGTAGGCCGTCACGGTGATGCCGCCGAGCGTGATCTTCTGACCATCGGCGATCACCATGTCCCTCTTCGGCTTGAACTCGGGAGGAGAGTTGTCTTTCGCCACGACGTCCCAGTCGGCGGCCGACATCGCAATGCGCGCGTTGGGATACGTGTCCTGAAGCGCCTTTGCGCCCCAATACCGATCGTCGTGCGCGTGCGTGATGATGATGTACTTGATGTTGTTGGGATCGAGGCCGAAGTTCAGCAATCCCAGCACGAGATCCTTGCTGGAGTAGTGGAAGTTCGCATCGATCACGATGATGCCTTCCGCCGTGTTGACCGCCCACACGCCGGCCGTCCGGGTGCCAATGAAGTACAGGCTGTCGAAGATGTTCGCCGGCCACGCGAACCATTCCTTGCGCGGCACGATGGCCGAACGATCGTTCGTGCGCACGACATCGGGCAGCTTCGGTTCCTGGCACGCCTGATCGAAGAGCGCCTGGAAGACGTGGAACGGCGGAGTCTTCTTCGGGTCCGCGCCTTTCGGCGCGATGGCCGCCCGCGCCGCGGCCACGCGAGAGCTGGCCGTGGCGGCCTGCGCATGGAGATGACCGACCAACGAACCTGACAGCAGTGCCGCGCCGCAGGCGCAGGCCGCACGTCGTTTCATGCCGTCCCCCTACTTGGCGTCCTGATACTTCTTGCCCGGATACGCGTACTCCACCTCGCGGCGCGCCGACTCCGGGTCGCACGCCCGCCAGGCGGGTGGCGGTCCTCCCTGCTTCTTCGACCAGAGGATCGCCCACGTGAACGGCCGGGTCAGGAAGATCGGGTCTTCCAGCGTGATGACGATCCGCAGATGCTCGCCGTCGATGAGCTGATGGCGTTCCGTGACCTTTTTGCTCACGGACGAGGCCATGTGGAGATGGTCGTCGATGCCGTCGGGATCGAAGGTGAAGTGGTCGGTTTCGATCACGAAGTCCTCGCCGTCGAAGCGCCCGATCGAGAGGCCGTGCTGAAAGAGCTGTCCCGGCAGCGGCTTCGGACCGCCGTTCAGCCAGATCGTCCGCGCCACGTTCCCGTTGGTCGGATGCTGCATCTCGACGCGGCCGGGCGACGCGGAAATGTAGGCGCCGTCGGTGAGCAGGGCCGGCAGGCCGAGCTGCGCGCAGGCGACGGTCGTCGGTGACTGCATGATGTCCACGTACTTCAGCCAGGCTTCGCCCCGCGCGTTCAGCGGCAGCTGATCGACCGGCAACGAGCAGTTCAGGAGCTTCTCGCCGGCGTCGCCCGTGCGGCCGCCGCAGTTGCCGCGGTCCTGGCCGTCGGGCACGGCGACGTCGGAATCCCAATGCCCGATGAAGGGCAGCATCTTTTCGTACTCTTCGTCGGTCTGAGCGGCGGCGTTCGCCGTTCCGATCGCGAGCATCAGGGCAAGGCACGCACCGGCCCGTGCCACGGCTTTCGCGCGAGTCACGCGTCCCTCCCTGCGCCTATTCGACCGGGGGTCCACCCGGACACCCGCCGAGGCACACCACTTTCCCGTCTTCGAACGCGACGACGCCTGCGGCCATGGCGGTCCCACCTTCCCGGCGGGTCGGATTGCCGGTCACCTTCACCTTCTTGCCGACGAATTCTTCAACCTTCCACCCCTCGCGCTTGGCGTTGACCGCGCCCGTTCTCGCGGTGATGCGCCACTCCACCGTCCTGCCGCCCGCGTCCGCGACTTCAACAATCATTTCCGAATGCGGACTGACCAGCCTGAACGACTTGACGACGCCCTCGATCTGGAGCGTGCGCGACATGTCGTAGAAGGTATTGAACGAGTGGTGAGCCCCGGCCGGAACGACCAGGACGACGAACGTGACAGCCAGTGCCGCCGATAGACAACGTTTCATCGCCTTCTGCTCCTCAGAACGAGTACTTCAGCGCGAACTGCATGATGCGCGGGTCGCCGGACAAGAGATAGCGCCCGAAGTTCGGGTTCGCCAGATTCAGCACGGGGGATTGGTTGTTGTTCGGGTTGTTGTTGATTTCACCCGGCCTGAACCAGTTGAAGGCGTTGAACGCCTCGATGCGTGCCTCGAGACGGTGCCTCTCCGCAAAACGGAACGAGCGCACGAGTGCGAGGTCGACCACGCGCGTCCCCATGCCCTCGTAGCCGTTTCGCTCGGAGCTGCCGTAGGTGCCGACCGCCGGCTGCGCAAACGCCCGCGGGTCGAACCAGTTGTCGCGGGTCTTCGCGCCATACGGATCGTCGGCGACCTGGCTGGCACGCTGGTACTGCATGCCGCTCAGAGCGCGGTCGCCGCCGGCCATGACGCTCAGCGCAAGGCCGGAGTAGGCGCGAAAGATGCCCGACAGCCGCCATCCCGACGCGATCGTCCGGACCGCGGTGTTGCTGAACTGCGGCGTCTCCACACTAGCGGTCAGGTTGAAGATGTGGTTCGGCGAGTCGCTGCACCGCCCTTCATCGGCCTCGAGCAGCTCTTTCGCGTTCGCCGGCGGATTGACGAGTGACACCGGCAGCATGTAGCCCGTGCCGACGTTGAGCGGCGTGCCCCCCTGGTTGATCAGGCCGCGGCAGCTCGACCACGTGTAGTTGGCGCTGGCGCTGAGCCCGCTGACCGATCGGCGCTGCACCGAGAGCAGCAGGCCGTGGTACCGCTGCCAGCCCTGGTCGGTGACCCAGTCGAGATACCCGACGTACTGCCCGACGCCTGGATTCCCCTGCGTCAGCTCGCGGCGCACGTCGAGCGGCGCCGCCGAGCAGTTCGGATAGGTCGTCGTTCCAGTCGGCGAGGCCGGGTTGCGAAGGGTACACGGACTGGTCGGCGAGGCGAGACCGGCCGGGAGCGCGCCCGGATTCCCCGTTACGTCGCCCCAGACGTTCATCAGGTAGTTGCCGAGATAGCTGGCCGAGACGCCGATGTTGTCGCCGACCTGGCGCTGAACGCCGACGTTCCAGCTGTGCACGCGCGTCGTGTCGAGGTCGTACGGCACCTCGATGAGGAGCGAGTACGGCGGGAACTCCGAGGCGGTTCCAGGCACGAAGGGGAACGGGTTGGCGCGGCCGGCCGCCCGCCACGGGTCGTCCAGTGAATAGGGTCCCGGGTTGACCAGGCGCTGCTCCAGGCCGAACGGCGGCGCCTGCGCCGCGTCGAAGTAGAACTCGCCCGAGATGAAGTTGCTGTTCATGCCGTATCCGGCGCGCACCGACGTACGGCCGTCGCCGAACGGATCCCACGCGAGGCCGACGCGCGGCTGCACGTTCGACCACTCGGGATACATCCCGGCATTGCTCGGGAATCCCGGATCGCCAGGATAGGCCAGTCCAGGCGGCGCCTGCGGGTAGACCGTGCTGCGCGTGCCGGCGCGGAGCCGGTTGATGTCGAAGTTGTAGGTCTGCCCCTTCTGGTGCTGCTGCGGGAACCACGGCTCCCAGCGCGCGCCGTAATTGACGGTCAGGTTGGGCGACAGTCTCCACGTGTCCTGACCGTAGAGGCCGAAGTACTTCTGCTTGATGTCGAGCGTGAACGGCGGCGCCTGGCGGTACTCGAATACACGGCCGAGGAGGAAGTCAGCCAGGGGAAGACCGGTCTGATTGCCATTGAAGTTGAACGTGCCGGCGGACCGGATATTCGCAAAGGTCTTCCAGTCGTTCAGCCCGAGCGACGCCCCGAAGCCCCACTGGTGATTGCCGCGCACCAGCGTGAGGTCGTCGGAGAAGCCGTACGTGTTGGGGCGGTACCAGGAATCGGTTTCGGTGCCGAAGTTCAGGCCGAACGCTCCCGTGATGGTCATGACGGTGTATTTCGGCACGTACGTGTAGATGTTGATGCCCGCTTCCCGTGGATCGAACATCTCCGCGTTGGTCCGGTGCACGTTGGTCCGGTTGGCGGTGAACCGGACGTTGTTCACCGTCGTGCTGGACAGGACCTGGGTGTAGCCCACGGCCAGCGACTGCGAGCTGCTGTCGCGGCCGCCGGCGCCCGAGGTCCCGGCCACCAGAATGTTGTCCGGGTTGTTCGTCAGCGCAGGCTCCCAGAACGTCGTCGTCCGCATGTACCGCCCGAAGAGCGACTGGTTCTGACTGATCTGCCAGTCGAGGCGGCCGATGCCCTGCGCGTCGTGCGGCTTGGTTTGGCGCGAGTAGGTGATGCGGCCGCACGGATCGCTCGTCGTCGGCAGCCGGCGTGAGATGTTCACGGCCGCCGGACTGAGCAGCGCCGGATTGATGCGATTGTTCACGAACCCGAGCGCGGCGGGGAGCGTCAGGTTCCCCTGCGCCCGGCAGGCCGCCGAGGCGACCTGGCTGAAGTCGCCCGCCAGCATCGCCGGCGTCGGAATGAAGGTGATGATGTCGGCCGGCGTCTGCGTCGCCCGAGTGTCCTGATAGGCGCCGAAGAAGAAGATCCGATCCGTCGCAATCGGCCCGCCGAGCGTGCCGCCGTACTGGTTGCGCACCAGACCGTCGTCGCGCCGCTTGCCGGTGGCCGGGTTGACGGCTGCAAACGGGGCCGGCGCGTTGAAGCGGTGATGCCGCGCGAACTCGAAGACGTCGCCGTGGAGCAGGTTCGTCCCCGACTTGGTCACCACGTTGACGGTGCCGCTTCCCTGCCGGCCGTTCTGCGCGTTCTGCGCGCTCGTCTCGACGCTGAACTCCTGGAGGGCGTCGGGAAACGGCAGCGGCAGGTTGAGGCCGTCGAGCACGTTGTTGTGCATCGCGCCGTCGAGCAGATACGACACCGCGAACGGCTGGCCGCCGGTGATCGCGATCCCGCGGCTCGTCGTCATGCTGCGGCTCGTCGTCGCGATGCCGGCCTCGGCCGCCGCCCCGGCGAGCGCGATGAGCTGCACCGGGTTGCGCCCTTCGAGCGGCAGCGCCTCGACCTGTTCGTTGTCGACCACGGAGCTGATGGCCGGGTTGCGCGTCTCGACGAGCGGCGCGGCCGCCTCGACCGAGACGGTCTCCTGAAGACTGCCGAGCTGCAGCGTCACCGGGATCACCGGATTGCTGTTGACCTGCAGCACGATTCCGGCCTGCGCGTAGCTCCGGAAGCCGGAGAGCGACACCTCGAGGCGGTACGGGCCGAGCGGCAGGTTCAGCAGCGTGTACGAACCGTCGGCGTCGGCCACCACCTCACGTCGGAAGCCGGTTTCGGTCTGGATCGCGACCACGGTGGCACCCGGCAGGACGCCGCCGCTCGAATCGCTCACCGTGCCGTTGATCTGCGCCGTGGCCTGGGCCCATGCCGACGTGGTGCCCAAGAGGAGGATCATCGAAACGCCTGCGAACGCACGGAATACCCGAATCATGACGGTCTCCTGGTTTATGAACCGCCGCTCCAGCGCGGAGCGGCCGTGCCGACGAAACAAACCTTCAGAACGAGTACTTCAACGCGAACTGCATGATGCGCGGGTCGCCCGACGAGAGGATCCGGCCGAAGTTCGCGTTGCTCAACGCGGTGATCGGGTCGCCCCGATCGGTTCCAAGGCCGAGCCGCGTCCAGTTCAACGCGTTGAACGCCTCCACACGCGCTTCGATCCGGTGCATGTCGCGGAAGCGGAACGAGCGCACGAGCGAGAGGTCGACGACCCGTGTGCCAGGCGCCTCATAGGCGTTGCGCTCCGCGCTGCCGTAGGTGCCTGGGGCCGGCTGCGCGAATGCCCGGGGATTGAACCAGTTGTTCGTGGTCCTGTCTCCGTACGGATCGTCCAGCACCTGGTTCGGGCGAGCGTTGGTGGCCTGGACGCCGTTGAACGACAGGATGCCGGTCGTAATGTTCAGCGCCCTGCCGGACGTCGCCCGGAAGATGCCCGACAGTCGCCATCCCGACGCAATCATCCGCGCCGCCGTATTGGCAAACTGCGGGGTCTCCACGCTCGTCGTGACGTTGAAGATGTGGGTCGGCGAGTTGCTGCAGGGGCCCTCGTCGGCCTCGAACAGCTCCTCCGCGTTCGCCGGCGGATTGAGGAGCGACACCGACCGCGTGTAGCCGGTGCCGACGTTCAGCGGTGTGCCGCCCTGGTTGACCAGGCCCCGGCAGGTCGACAGCGTGTAGTTGGCGCTGGTGCTGATCCCGTTCACGCTCCGGCGCTGAAACGAGAGGAGCATTCCGTGATAGCGCTGCCAGCCCTGATCGGTCACCCAGTCGAGATAGCCGATGTACTGGCCGATCGCCGGATTGGCCTGGGTGATTTCGCGGCGGATGTCGAGCGGAGCCGTTGCGCAGTTCGGGTACGTCTGCAGACCCGTCGCCGACGCGGGGTTCCGCAGCGTGCACGGCCCGGTCGTCGCCGGCAGCGTGCCCGGATTGCCCGTCACGTCGCCCCAGACGTTCATCAGGTAGTTGCCCAGATAGCTCGCCGATACCGCCATGTCGTCACCAATCTGGCGCTGCACGCCGACGTTCCAGCTGTGGACGCGCGTCGTGTCGAGATCTCGTGGCACCTGTATGAGCAGGGCGTACGGCGGGAACTGCAGGTTTTCCCTGGACGCGAGCGGGTAGGGGTTCACCCGGCCGGAGCTCCCCCACGGATCATCGAAGAGGACGTTGCCGGTGAGGCGCTGTTCCAGCCCGAACGGCGGCGCCTGGGCCGCATCGAAATAGAACTCGCCGGCGATGAAGTTGCTGTTCATGCCGTAGCCGGCCCGTACCGCCGTGCGACCGTCGCCGCGCGGGTCCCACGAGACGCCAATTCGCGGCTGCACGTTGAACCACACGCGCTCCATGCCGGCCTGGTCGGGAAATCCCGGGTCGCCGGGATACGTGAAGCCTGGGGGCGCCTGGGGAAACACCTGGCTCCGCTGCCCCGCCCGGAACCGATCCGCGCCGAAATTGTAGATCTGGTTCTGCTGATGCTGCTGCGGGAACCACGGCTCCCACCTCACGCCGTAGTTCATCGTCACCGTGGGCGACACCCTCCACGTATCCTGGCCGTAGAGCGCGAAGTACTTCTGCTCGATGTCGAGCGTGAAGGGCGTCGATTGCCGGAATTCGAAGACGCGGCCGAGCATGAAGTCAGCCAGCGGAAGGCCCGTCGCGCCGCCGTTGAAGCTGAAGGCGCCTGGCGATCGGACGTTCGAGTTGGTCTTCCAATCGTGGAACGCCATCGCCGCACCAAAGACCCACTGATGGCTCCCGCGGACGATCGTCAGGTCGTCGGAGAGAGCATAGGTGTTGGGACGATACCAGGAGTCGGTTTCGGTGCCGAAGTTGATCCCGAATGCGCCCGTAATGCTGACGATCATGTATTTCGGGATAGGGGTGTAGATGTTCACACCGACATCCTCGGGGCCGAACATCTCGGTGTGCGTCCGGTGCACGTTCGTGCGGTTGGCCGTGAAGCGGATGTTGTTGACCGTCGTGCTGCTGAACACCTGCGTATGGCCGACCGCCACCGACTGCGAGTCGCTGTCGCGCCCGCCGCCGCCCGAGGTCCCGGCGACGAGGATGTTGTCCGGATTGTTCGTGAAGGCCGGATCCCAGAACGTCGTCGACAGCATGTAGCGGGCGAAGAGCGACTGGTTCTGGCTGATCTGCCAGTCGATTCGGCCGATAGTTTGTGTCTCTCGCGGCTTCGTCTGGCGTGAGTAGGTGATCCGTCCGCAGGGGTCGGTCGTTGTCGGCAGGCGCCGCGCAATGTTCATCGCCGCCCGGCTGAGCAGCGCCGGATCGATCCGGTTGCCCACGAACGGCGCCGGCAGGTTGACCTGACCGCGGGCCACGCACGCTGCGGAGGCCACCTGCGTGAAGTCGCCCGCCAGCATCGCCGCCGTGGGGATGAACGTGACGATGTCGGCCGGCGTCTGGGTGGCGCGCGTCCCCTGATAGGCGCCGAAGAAATGCAGCCGATCGGTCACGATCGGGCCACCCAGCGTGCCGCCGAACTGATTGCGCACCAGACCGTCGCTGCGGCGCTTGCCGGTCGTACGATCAACGGCAGCGAACGGGCTCGTCGCATTGAACCGATGGTGGCGGCCGAACTCGAACACGTCGCCGTGGAACAGGTTCGTGCCGGATTTGGTGACGACGTTGACGGTGCCGCTGCCCTGCCGGCCGTTCTGGGCATTCTGGGAGCTCGTCTCGACGCTGAACTCCTGCAGCGCGTCGGGGAACGGCAACGGCAGGTTCAGGCCGTCGAGCACGTTGTTGTGCATGGCGCCGTCGAGCAGGTACGACACTGCGAACGGCTGTCCACCGGTGATGGCAATCCCGCGGCTGGTCGTCATGCTGCGGCTCGTCGGCTCGCCCGTGTCCGCGGCGGCGCCCGCGATGACGATCAACTGCACCGGGTTGCGCCCTTCGAGTGGCAGCGCCTCCACCTGCTCGTTGTCGATCACGGCGCCAATCGCCGGGTTGCGCGTCTCGACGAGCGGCGCGCTGGCCTCGACCGACACGGTCTCCTGAAGACTGCCAAGCTGCAGCGTGACGGGAATCACCGGGTTACTGTTGACCTGCAGGACGATGCCCGCCTGCTGGTAGGTGCGGAAACCGGAAAGCGACACCTCGAGCCGGTACGGGCCAAGCGGGAGGTTCAGTAACGTGTATGAACCATTGGCATCGGTGACCGCTTCACGCCGGAACCCGGTCTCGGTCTGAATGGCGACCACGGTGGCGCCGGGCAGGACGCCGCCGCTCGGGTCCGTCACGGTGCCGTTGATCTGCGCCGTGGCCTGGGCCCATGCCGACGTGGCGCCGAGGAGAACGATCACACACGCCCCGACGAATGCGCGCAACACGCCCTTCATGTCAGGCCTCCCCCTCGGTGTAGTTCGATTGCGCGTGAGTATAGCCCAGACGCTAGCCGGTAGGCGGTAGGTGGTAGCAGGACGGTAGCCAGCAGCCGGCAGTCGGAGTGTGTGGGCTACCGGCTACCAGCTACCGCCTAGCTTCAGAACGAGTACTTCAGCGCAACTGCATGAGGCGCGGGTCCCCCGCCACCAGGTAGCGGCCGAAGTTCGGGTTCGCCAGATCCAGGACGCGCAGGTCCTTCTACCGACTGCGGTCGAAGACGGCGGTCTCGGTCTCGGAAAGCGGTCTCGGTCTCGGAAAGTCCCTCGGAGGTCTGCGTTCGTTGAATCGTCAGGGCGTCTCCCGTCCGGCTCCAGACCTCCTTGGTGTCGGTCACGAAGTCGCCGAACGGCGTGGACACGACGCGTCTGGCGGTGATCACCAGTCGATCGCCGTCCCAGGCGGCGCGCGCCCTTTCCGTCACGCCAGGAATCGGGACGGCAACCTCGCTGCCATCGCTGGTGTAGGTGACCTTCACCGGATCGGTGCGGGGAAACCGGATCTCGACGTTTATGACGCCGGCCTGCTGCGTAACCACCAGCTCGCTCGGAAAGCTCACCCTGGCGTTGTTCCCCGTCGCTCCGGCGCTGCTCTTCGCCTGGTTGATCTTCCAGCTGCCGGAGAAGTCAGGCTTCGCCTGTGCCGACACTCCGACGGCCCCAGCCAGGAACACGAGGACCGTCGCACCCGCCGTCGCCGCGATGCGACTTCGGCGGGCAAGCCGATGCACTATCGCACCTCCGCCGGCGGCTCCTCGGGCGCCCCGGTGCCCGGCGAGCCCGCAAACAGCTCCTTGCCGGTGGCCACGAGCGTCACGGTCGTCGCGTTCGCGGTGGGCGTGCCGTCGCGGGCCATGTAGCCGCGCACGATGACCTCGGCGCCGACCGGCAGGTCCTCCCGCCGCCATCCGCGCCGGTACAACGACTGGGGAGCCCCGGTTTCGAGCTCCCACGTCATGATCTTGCCGTCGGCCGTCTTGACATCGATGTACAGGTGCCCGTGCGGGTTGGACCAGAGCATCCGGTTGATCGTGCCCCGCAGCGCGATCGGCTTGGTCGCGTCGTACTGCGCCGCAAACGAGTGGTGCGCCTCGAGCGAGGCGGCCGCGCCGCCCGACACGAGCACGGCGATGATAGCGATGATCGACTTTATCTGCATCGGTGGAACCTCACACTGCCTACTGCCTACTGCCTACTGCCTACTGCCCTATCGCCTACTGCCTCCGAGCTGCGTCGTACAGGTTCTTCAGGTGCGCCAGATCGACGTTCCCCTCGTGGCACGAATCCTCGAAGTCAAGGTCGATGTCCTCGGGCGACGTCCCCAGCTTCACGTGCGGCGCCGGAAAGCGCATCGTCCACGGGCGGGTGTAGACCTTCGGATCGGTGACGGTCGCTTCCCACCACATCGTGCTGGCATTGATCATCCGGAAGCGCTCGACGATGTGCGCGGCGTCGCTGATGACGTCGCCGCCGAGGGTGCCCCATCCCCTGCCGTTGAGATTCGTGGTCTCGACGACGAGCGTGTCACCTTCCCAGCGGCCGCGCGGATCGCCCATCCACAGCCGAATCGAGCCGGGCAGCGGCTGGCGGCCGTCGAACCGGACGACGCGGGTCGCCAGATGGGTGCCGTGAAAGATCACGACCTTGTCGGGCGACTGCGCGATGAAGAAGTTGAAGACCATCATCCGCGGCATGCCGGGCAGAATGCATTTGGCGACGTTTTCCTCGTACGCGGACTCCGGACGCCGCCGGCGCTCGCGCTCCGCCACGGCCCACGGCTGGTACGGAAGGATGCCGTCCGGGGGATCGACGACGAGCGTCGGCCCTGCGCTGGCAACGCCGAATCCGCCCAGGTGCTCCTCCCAGCTGTAGGTGGCGGCGCCGCCGGAGAGCCGCCAGTTCCCGCTCACATCCGGCCTGCCGTCGCGCATCCGCGGAATCGGTGTGCGCGCCTCGGCACGCGTGCGCGCCGCCGCGGCTTCCTCCGCCAGGCTGCGCCCCGCGGCAAACTGCGATTCCTGCCGCGCCGCCGCGGGCGCGAGCCACAGCGCCGAGAACGCCGCCACCGTGATCAGTCGAACGCTGCGCGTCACGGGCTACTCCTTCGGAACCTGGAGCGGCTTGTCCCAGTCGCGTTCCCAGGTGAGCGGGACGCCCGCCTCCTCCAGCAGCTCGTGACACTCGTACTCGAGCAGGCGCGCGTTGCGCTGCCGCTGGATCGGCATGCGGATCGTCCACGGGCGGGTGTAGACGTCGGGATCCGTGATGATGACCTCGTAGTCGAGCGTGTCCGGACCGGCCGGTGTGTACCGTTCCTCCACCTGCGCGGCCTTGCTGTGGAAGTTGCCGGCCATATCGAGCCACGTCCAGTCGCTGAGATTGGTCACCCGCACGACGAGCGTGTTGCCCTCCCACCGGCCGCGCGACACGCCGCCCCACAGGGGAACGCCCTGCGGCACCGGGCGGCCGGTCAACGGAACCATGCGCCGGATGTGCATCCACTCGTAGACGAACGCGACGAACTCCTTCGACTGCACGATCTCGAACGGCCAGCCGAGGTACGTAATCCGCGGCACGCCGGGGATGTAGCACCGGGCGACCGGATCGGGATTCTGGAGCGGATCGTACGGGAACCGGATGCGGCTCTTCGCGAAGTTTTCTTTCTTGCGGGCGAGCGCCCACGGCTTGTACGGAATCAGCCCGTCGGCCGGGTCGACGACGACGCCCATCCCTGCAGGAACGCCGTACGACGCCGAATGCGGCTCGAGGTCGTACCCGGCGAGCTCCGTGGCGCGCCAGACGCCCTCTAGGTCGGGTTGGCCGTCGGCGGTGCGCGCCGGGACGTCGTTGGAGGTCGATCGTGTCTGACCGACCAGCGTCGCGGTCGCGAGCGCGGCGACGAGGGTGACACCGGCCACGGCGGCGGGGCCGGCAAGTCGGCGGGGCATGTGATCTGGCATTGTTACATCAGAAATCGAGCTGCATCCCCAGCTTGGCGAAACGGCCCAGGATGACCGCCTGCGGCCGCAGCCACGACGCGTAGGCGTTGTTGACGCCTGTCACCGCGTCCACGTTCAGCGCATTGTAGAGGTCCAGTTGCAGCGTGGTCTTCGTGCGACCGACACGCACGGCCCGCGCAAAGCGGATATCCAGCTGATTGAGCCGCTCGCCATACATCGTGCCGGGCTCGACCAGGTTGACCGAGACGTTCGCCGCGTTACCGGACAGGTTCCGTCCGAGCGACGGCGCGATGATCGCGTTGGTGGCCGTGAAATGGGCGGCAATCTCCGGGCCCGGAATGCTCTGGAAGGCCGAACTGATCTGCAGCTCGATCTTCGGAACGGTATAGGACCCAAGGAGCTTGACCTGCGTCTGGCGCCTCTCGGTGTGGCAGTGCCAGGCCGTGGGACCGGCCAGCAGCATCGGAGAGGTGATTGTACCCGCCGCCGTGACCGGAGCCGAGTACGGATCAGCGGCGGTATATTCCGGCACCTTCGCTCGAATCTCGCAGACGTCCTGCGTGATGGTGCCCGTATCGAGTCCACCCTGCACGATAATCCCCTGCGGCATGCGGGCGCTGACCGTCACCCCCACCCCGTTCCACATCTGCACCTCTTTCCCGAAGTTCTTCGCAAACGTCAGGATGTTGTCGGTCTGCCCGAACTTGGCGGGATTGACGTCGTAGAGCCCGGAGATCGCGTAGCCGCCTCCCTTGGGCAGGCGGGGGTCCACCGGGGCGGTGATGCTGAACTGCGCGAAGTCGGCCGCGGTCACCGCCCGGTTGTCGGTGATGATGAGATTGCCGTACGTGCGGCGGAAGTACGTGAGATCGGCGGAGAGGCCCGTGACGATTTCGCGCTGCACGCCTGCGGTGAATTCCCAATTGTAGATCCGCCTGCCCCATCCCTCCAGGATGTCCGGATCCAGGTTTGCCTGCGGGGCCGCGGTCCCGAACCGGGAATTCGCCACGGCGCCGCATTCGCCGTTGGCGGTCAGCACGACCAGATCGCAATCGGGCACGTAGTTGCGGTTGGCGTCGTTCCAGGAGCGCGTGGTCGTGTTGGCCAGCCGGATGACCGGATTGCGCTGTCCGGCCAGACCGCCGACCGTATATTGCTCGACATACCGGTTGAGACTCACCTTCAGCGCGGTCTTCCCGTCACCCGCGAGGTCGTACACCGCGCTCAGCTTCGGGTCGAGATCCTTGAGGTTGAGCCCCTCGGTGTCCTCGAACCGGAAGTTCCTGGCCGGGGCGAGCGGCGCGGGTCCGATCGTCTGGGCCGGGAAGCTGTTCTTGAACCAGTCGAATCGCACTCCGGCGTTGACGGTCAGCCGGTCGATCGTCCATCGGTCCTGGACGTACGCCCCGAACTGGTGGTTCACATCGCTCACGAAGTCGATCGGGTAGGCGCGCATCGTGATCTGGTTGGGCAGGCCGTTGTTGAAGCGGTAGCTCACCGGGTTGAGGTCCCAGTCGCGCTCGCTGGTGTGGCCCAACACATCGTCAACGCCGACCTTGAACGCGTGCGCGCCGGTGATGTACGAGACGGCCGCCCGGTAGAAGAAGACGGTGCTCGACCGGTTGATGAAGAACTGGCGGGCGCGGTACTGACGACCGGTTGATTGCTCCGTGACGTTGATCATCGCCGGATTCAGCCCGGGAATCGGATCGCGGATTGCGCGCTCGTACGTGCCCTTGACGGCACCATCGATCAAGAGTCGATTCGTCAAGGGCGAGGTGATGTCCGCCGTCACCTGCCGTTCCGCGGGAAAGTAGTGGTAGGGCCCTGCTTCGGCCGCAAGCAGCGTGCTGCCCGGGGACCCGGTCGTATCGAGCACCGACGGCCAGTTGCGGGCGGTTTGCTGGACATAGAGGAGGCCCACCTTGACCCGTGGTGCAGTCTGCACCGTCAGACGGAGCCGGCCGTCGTTGACGTCGGAGTCGTTGGACACCGGCCGGTTGAGATCGGGCTCGTAGCTCCAGACGTTCGGGTTGTTGAAGTTCCTGTCGTAGAACACGTCCGACATCCACCTGGACGAGACGGCACGCCGGGCCGACACGTAGAACCAGATCCTGTCGCGCCGGAGCGGTCCGCCGAACCCCGGATTGACGTCGTACATCCGGCGAATCGCGTTGGGAGTCCGCAGCCCGGCATTCTTCAGCCGGGGGGTGAAGTTGCTGCCTCCGAGCCCTTCCGTGGTCCCGTTCACGAACAGGACGCCGTTGAAGGTGTTCCCTCCTTCGCGGGGGATCACGTTCACCTTCACGCCGTTGGCGTTGGTGTCGGCGCCGGTGCCCGAATAGTCGACCGCGATCTCCTGCGATGCCGCCATGTTGAACGTGATTTGGGAGTTGGCCGGCGAGATCAGCGCTGCCGTCGACAGGCCGTTCTCCATGAGCAGCTGAGACTGTGCCGTCGTGCCGTGAACCTGCATGGTGATGGCGCCGGAGAGCTGCGTGGCCCCGCCCACGTCCTGATTGGCCGCGTTCACCGTCACGCCCGGGATGAGGGCGATCTGCGCGAAGGGCGACCGGCCCGTCGGCAGAACATCAATGAGCTCGCGATCGATGACGCGCTGGCGCGTGGCGCTCTGCACGTCCACGATCGGGCTCTCGCCGGTGACGGTGATGGTTTCCTCGACCGCGCCCACCCGCAGCTCGGCGTCGATCGTGGCCGTGAACGTTCCGGTCAGCTGCACGCCCTCACGTTTCACGGTGCTGAACCCGGCCAACGCGAACGTGACAACGTAGGTCCCGGGCGGCAGAATCTCGATGCGGTATTGACCCGTGCCGTCGGTGACCACCGACCGCACCTTTTCAATCAGCGCGGGGCTCGACGCCTCGACGGTGACCCCGGGCAGCACGGCCCCCGACGCGTCGCGCACCTGGCCGGCGATCGACGCCTGAGCGTACGCCGCGGCCGGCAGGAGGATCAGAGGGAGAAGAACGACCGCGAATATCGTAATCCGGCGCATGATGGCCCCCGTTCTCGACGTGTAGGACTATCGCCTGGGCAGCTCGATGCGATTCCAGACCATGTGACCGCTGTCCCGGTCGGCGTTGAAATTCGTCCAGACCAGCGTCTTGCCATCCGGAGACACCCGATAGAGGACGCGCTCGTCGATCACCCCCTTGGTCATGCGCTCGCGAAGAATGGTATGGCGATCGATGAGCCACATGCCCACCGTCTGACCCAGGCCGTTCGGCCCCTGCGGATTCTCGTAGACGTTCCTGCCATCGAGCTTGAACCAGTATTCCCGCCCGTCGTCGGTGAAGACCGTCTTGTAGCTGTCGTCCTTCGGCGGGTAGAAGAGGAACGTCTCCGTCTTGATGCCGCCGTTCGCGGCCGTGTAGATGGTGGTCCCGGTCTCCTTGAAGCGTCCTTGCGCCCGCATGCTCGGATCCGACCGGTCGAAATCGATCCGCCAGGCGCCGATGATCGGCAGCTTCGACGGATCCATCTTGTCGCCGGCCACCCGGTAGCTGCCGAAGAACCCGATCGGCGGCGCCTCGGGCAGATTCGCCCGGGCCCCCCGACCGCCCTGGCCTCCCTCGCCGCGGCCGCCCTGACCGAGCACGGACAACCCCAGGCTGAACGTCACTGTCACGATCCCCACGACCAGCGCGCGACTGCCTGTCCTCCTGGCCATCGCAACTCTCCTGTCGGCGCCTCAGAACGAGTACTTCAGCGCGAACTGCATGATGCGCGGGTCGCCCGCCACCAGGTAGCGCCCGAAGTTCGGGTTCGCCAGATTCAGGACGGGCGCCTGGTTGTTGTTCGGGTTGTTGTCGATCGGCCCCGGCCTGAACCCGTTGAACGCGTTGAACGCCTCGACGCGCGCCTCCAGGCGGTGCGTTGCCTGAAACCGGAACGAGCGCACCAGCGCCAGATCGACGACTCGAGTACCCATACCCCTGTAACCGTTCCGCTCCGAGGTGCCGTAGGTGCCGAGCGGCGGCTGCGCGAACGCCTGGGCATTGAACCAGTTGTTCTTGGTCTTCGCGCCGTACGGATTGTCGCCAACCTGAGTGGCACGCTCGTACTGCATGCCGCTCAGCGCGCGATCGCTGCCGGCCATGACGCTCAGCGCAAGGCCGGAGTAGGCCCGGAAGATGCCCGACAGCCGCCACCCCGACGCGATCGCCCGCGCCGCCGCATTGGCGAACTGCGGCGTTTCCACGCTGGCGGTCAGGTTGAAGACGTGCGTCGGCGAGTCGCTGCACGGTCCCTCGTCGGTCTCGAGAATCCCATCGATGTTCGCCGGTGGGTTGATGAGCGACACCGGGAGCATGTAGCCGGTGCCGACGTTGAGCGGTGTGCCACCCTGGTTGATGAGGCCCCGGCAGGTCGACCAGGTGTAGTTGGCGTTGGCGCTGATGCCGCTGACCGAGCGGCGCTGGAACGACAGGAGCAGGCCGTGGTACCGCTGCCAGCCCTTGTCGGTGATCCAGTCGAGGTAGCCGATGTACCGGCCGACGGCCGGATTCGCCTGTGTCAGCTCGCGGCGCACGTCCGTCGGTGCCGCCGAGCAGTTCGGGTAGGTCGTCGTCCCGGTCGGCGAGGCCGGGTTGCGCAGCGTGCAGGGCGAGGTCGGCGAGGCCAGACCGGCCGGAAGGATACCCGGGTTGCCCGTCACCTCGCCCCAGACGTTCGCCAGGTAGTTGCCGAGATAGCTGGCCGAGACACCGAGGGTGTCGCCGATCTGCCGCTGGATGCCGACGTTCCAGCTGTGCACGCGGGTCGTATCCAGGTCATACGGCACGGAGATGAGGAGCGCGTACGCGGGGAACTCGGACAACGATCCCGGCGCGAACGGGAAGGGATTGACGCGGCCCGCCGCGCGCCACGGGTCGTCCAGCGAATACGGGCCCGGGTTGATCAGACGCTGCTCCAGGCCGAACGGCGGCGCATTGGCCGCGTCGAAGTAGAACTCGCCGGAGATGAAGTTGCTGTTCATGCCGTACCCGGCGCGCACCGACGTCCGCCCATCGCCGAATGGATCCCAGGCGAGACCGACGCGCGGCTGGAGGTTCGCCCACTCCGGGTACATACCGGCCTTGCTCGGGAATCCCGGGTCGCCCGGATACGCCAGGCCGGACGGCGCGATGGGATACACGGTGCTGCGCTCCCCCGACCGGAGCCGGTTGATGTCGAAGTTGTAGGTCTGGCCCTTCTGGTGCTGCTGCGGGAACCAGGGCTCCCACCGCACCCCGTAGTTGAGCGTGACGTTGGACGACAGCTTCCAGGTGTCCTGGCCGTAGAGGCCGAAGTACTTCTGCTTGATGTCGACCTCGAACGGCGGCGCCTGGCGGAACTCGAACACCCGGCCGAGCAGGAAGTCGGCCAGCGGCAGCCCCGTCTGGTTGCCGTTGAAGTTGAAGGTGCCGGTCGACCGGATGTTCATGTGGGTCTTCCAGTCGTTCAACCCGACCGATACGCCGACACCCCACTGGTGATTGCCGCGCACAAGGGTGAGATCGTCGGAAAAGCCGTATGTATTGGGACGGTACCAGGAGTCGGTTTCCGTCCCGAAGTTGAGACCGAACGCTCCCGTGGTGCTGATGACGGTGTACTTCGGTACGTACGTGTAGATGTTGATGCCCGCCTCCCGCGGATCGAACATGTCCGCGTTCGTCCGGTGGACGTTGGTCCGGTTGGCCACGAAACGGACGTTGTTGACCATCGTGCTCGACAACACCTGCGTGTAGCCGACCGCCAGCGACTGCGAGATGTTGTCGCGTCCGCCCGCGCCCGACGTCCCGGCCACCAGGATGTTGTCCGGGCTGTTGTTGAGCGCCGGCTCCCAGAACGTCGTCGTCCGCATGTAGCGCCCGAACAGGGACTGGCTCTGGCTGATCTGCCAGTCGATGCGGGCAATGCCCTGGGCGTCGTGCGGCTTGGTCTGGCGCGAATACGTGATGCGGCCGCACGGGTCGGTCGTCGTCGGCAGCCGGCGGGAGATGTTGACGGCCGCCGGGCTGAGGAGCGCCGGATCGATCCGGTTGTTCACGAACCCGAGCGCCGCGGGAAGCGTGAGGTTCCCCTGCGCCCGGCACGCGGCCGAGGCCACCTGCGTGAAATCGCCTTGCAGCATCGCCGCGCTCGGAATCAACGTGAAGATGTCGGCCGGGGTCTGCGTCGCGCGTGTGTCCTGAATGGCGCCGAAGAAGAAGAGCCGGTCAGTCGCGATCGGTCCACCGAGCGTGCCACCGTACTGATTGCGCACCAAGCCGTCGCTGCGGCGCCTGCCGGTGGTCCGATCGACCGCCGCAAACGGGCTGGTCGCGTTGAACCGGTGGTGGCGCGCGAACTCGAACAGGTCGCCGTGCAGCAGGTTCGTGCCCGACTTGGTGACCACATTCACGGTGCCACTCCCCTGCCGGCCGTTCTGCGCGTTCTGCGAGCTCGTTTCCACGCTGAACTCCTGCAGCGCGTCCGGAAACGGCAGCGGCAGATTGAGGCCGTCGAGCACGTTGTTGTGCATCGCCCCGTCCAGCAGATACGACACCGCGAACGGCTGGCCCCCGGTAATCGCGATCCCGCGGCTCGTCGTCATGCTGCGACTCGTCGTCTGGATGCCGGCCTCGGTTGCCGCCCCGGCCAGCGTGATGAGCTGCACCGGGTTCCGCCCTTCGAGCGGCAGCGCCTCCACCTGCTCGTTGTCGACGACCGAGCCGATGGCGGGATTGCGTGTCTCGACGAGCGGTGCCGCGGCTTCGACCGACACCGTTTCCTGGAGGCTGCCCAACTGCAGCGTCACCGGAATCACGGGGTTGCTGTTCACCTGCAGCACGATGCCGGTCTGCACGTAGCTGCGGAAGCCCGAGAGCGACACCTCGAGCCGATACGGGCCGAGGGGGAGGTTTAAGAGAGCATAGGAGCCGGTGCCACTGGTGGTCGTTTCGCGGCGGAACCCGGTCTCGGTCTGGATGGCCACGACGGTGGCGCCCGGCAGGACGCCGCCGCTCGAATCGGTCACGGTGCCATTGATCTGCGCCGTCGCCTGGGCCCATGCCGGGGCGGCGCCGAGGAGCACGACGAGCTGAACGCCGACGAACGTGCGTAACGCGCGGTACATTCCAAGCCTCCTCATCGTCAAGAGTGAGCGAACCCACACCAGACGTGCCGTTCGGAGGAGGCGTGGATGCGGACGGCGCGCCGAGAATGCGCGAGAGTGTAGCCGCCGGACAGGCGGTGTCAATCGGATCGGATCAGTTGAATTTCTCCTCCGGGAGCACCCCCCAGCTCCAGCCGTCGCTCGGCCGGCGGAATGTGAGCAGCCGTATGCGGCGATCCGCGGTGTTCCGCCCGGGATTGCCGGTGATGATGACGTGATCGCCCGGCTTGAGCGTGTCGCGACTCACCTTGATTGTGCCCGCCGCCAGCTGGGCGGGCGATCCCCACTCGACGACCCAACGCTCGGACGTCCCGTCCGCTTCCTTCGCCATCACGTGTACGAAGGAATGCGGATTGCGCAGGAGGAACTGCACGATCTCCCCCTCGATCGTGACCGACTCGTTCTCGACGTAGGTTGCCGCAAATGAATGGTGAGCCAGGGCCGATGTGACCCCGCTCAGTAGGATGACGAGCGCCGCACCGAGATACCGCTTCATGACCTCCCCCCGAAATCAGAACTGCGCCCACCCCTCCTCGGGCCGTCGCTCGAGCCAGGTGTAGTAGGTGCTGGTGCCAATAATGTGACCGTCCATCGCTTTCTCGACCGCTTCGCGCGTAGCGTTCGACGGCAGATCCAGTTTGGCGTCGAGCGCGTACAGCTTGAATTGATAGTGCAAGGGGCCCGCGCCGGGCGGCGCGCACGGCGGCCGGTAGCCCACCATGCCGCGTCCCCCGACGACCTGACGGCTGCCGTCCGGCAGCTCGGCACCGATGGGCACGCCCTCGGGCAACTGCGTCGCCGACGCCGGGATGTTCCACCGGACCCAGAAGAACTCGGTGGCGATGCCGCCCTTGGGATGGTTGTCGGGCCCGTACGCGGCGAGCACGAAGCTCACCGTCTCCTTGGGCGCGTTGGTCCACTGGAGCGGCGGAGAGGCCCACCGGTTGCCCTGGGCGTAGCAGCTGTGCCGGATCGGAAGCGGCGCACCATCCGGGAACGCGGTGCTCGTGAGCCGCAGTCTCGCCAGCTCCGGAGGCCGCGCGCCCTGCTGCTGCGCGGAAACGACCATGGTGCACACGAGCGGCAGGAGGATGCCGAACCATCGTGCCTGCATGAACTACTCCCTTCGCCGCGCGACTGTAGCATAGATCGCTATGGTTCGACGGACCTGGTATATCCTCCCCGTGATGGAGCAGCGAAGCTCGCGAGTGCGGAAGATTTCGCAGTGGGCGGCTGTCCTCGTCCTCGTGCTCGGCACGTTCGATACGTTGCCGTACGTGGCGTCCGGCTTCAGCCGGACCATCCTTGCGCAGCAGCGTCCGTACGAGGAGGTCCCGTTCGAGACGATTCAGATTCGGCCGAACGTCTACGCGATCTTCGGCGCCGGCGCCAACGTCACCGCCCACGTCGGCGAGGACGGGATTGTCGTGGTCGACAGCGGAACCGCGCCGATGGCCGAGAAGGTGCTCGATGCCGTCCGGCGTCTCAGCACCCGACCGATCCGCTACATCATCAACACGAGCGCCGACGTTGACCACGTCGGCGGCAACGCCGTGCTCGGCCGCGCCGGACGGTCGATCATGGAGGACACCTTCACCGACGAGGAGCGGGCGGCCATCGTCGCGCACGAGAACGTGCTGCTGCGCCTCAGCACCCCACCGGGCGGTGCGCCGCCGCTCGACTCCGACGCGTGGCCGAGCGAGACGTTCACGTCGCGCTTCCGCTCGATCTACGTCAACGACGATGCCGTGCAGATCATCCGGCAGCTCGGGGCGCACTCCGACGGCGACGTGCTCGTCCACTTCCGGCGCGCCGACGTGATCGTGACCGGCGACATCCTGGATCTTCGGCACTTCCCGGTGATTGATGCCGCGCGCGGCGGCTCGATCCAGGGCGAGCTCGATGCGCTCAATCGGCTGCTCGACCTGACCGTGCCCGCGATGCCGAACGTGCTCAAGCCGGGACGCACGCTGCTCGTCCCCGGGCACGGACGCATTGCCGACTACGCCGAGCTCGTCGAGTACCGCGACATGCTCACGATCGTCCGCGACATCGTGGCCGACATGGTGAAGAAGGGGATGACGCTCGACGAGGTGAAGAAGGCGAACCCGACTGCCGGCTATCGCGCGCGCTGGGGACGCGAGTCGGGGCCGTGGACGACAGACATGTTCGTCGAGGCGGTCTACAACGGACTCAAGAGCGGACAGCCGAAGTCATGACAGCGATGCGAGTGATGCTAATAGCCGCGTGTCTGCTGGCGATGGCAGCGGCTGCGGGTGCACAAGGCCGCGGCGGTGCCGCGCCTCCTGCCACGCCTCGCCAGGCCGCGCCGGTCGATCTCACCGGCCAGTGGGTCGCCGTGAT